>NZ_JBEZKS010000056.1:0-58791 GCF_040651775.1 Streptomyces sp. NPDC048383 | reverse complement strand
GATCCGGCGCGGGCCGCGCCGGATCCCCGGGGTTTCGTCGTGTCCGGCCCCGGTCAGGGAGTGGAGCCGGTCGCGCGGCGGCGGGCGGCCATCAGGGCGTGCACGAGGACGCCCGCGAAGAGGAACAGGACGCCCTGGTAGACGGCCGCGTAGCCGGAGCCCGCGACCAGCCACATGGAGAAGCCGAAGGCCAGGCAGGCCATGACGGCGTCGCGGACCAGGCGGCCCCGCGCGACCTCGTCGGCCCGCCCCGAGGCCAGGAAGTACAGCTGCGCGGCGGTGGAGAGCAGGTACGGGACGGTCGCGGTGAAGGTGGTGACCAGGACCAGCACCTCGAAGACGCCCTCGGAGCCGGCCGTGTAGTTGTAGACGGTGAGGCCGGAGGCCAGGGTCACGGTGACGAGGACGCCCACCACCGGGACGCCGCGCCGCTCGACCGCGAAGGCCTTCGGGAAGAGCCCGTCCCGGGCGGCCGCGTACGGGGTCTGCGCGCTGAGCAGCGTCCAGCCGTTGAGGGCGCCGAGCATCGAGATCACCGCGGCGCAGGCGACGAGCGTGCCGCCCCAGGTGCCGCCGAACATGGCGTTGACGGCGTCGCTGAAGGGGGCCTGTGAGGAGACCAGCTCGCCGTGCGGGACCAGGCCGAACACGGCGAGGGTGCCGAGCAGGTACACGGCGGCGGCGCCCGCGGTGCCGAGGACGGTGGCCCGGCCCACGTTGCGGGCCGGATCGCGGACCTCGCCGGCGCTGACGGCGGCGGACTCGACGCCGAGGTAGCTGAAGAGCAGGATCGCGGCGGAGGCGGAGACCGCGCCGACGGCGCTCTGGTCGCCGGCCCGGAAGGGGCCGAGGTTGGCCGGGTCGAAGAAGAACAGCCCGCCGACGGCGACCAGCAGCAGGGGCAGCAGCTTCAGTACGGTCGCCACGACCTGGACGGCGCCCACGTACCGGGTGCCGGCCAGGTTGGCCAGGGCGGGCAGCCACTGGACGGTCAGGGCCGCCAGGCACAGCGACCAGGTGTGGTCCCCGATCGCGGGGAACAGCACCGTGAGGTAGCCGACGGCCGCCACCGCGAGGGCGGCGTTCGAGACCCACGCGGTGATCCAGTAGCTGTAGGCGGCGAGGAAGCCCGCGAAGTCGCCGAACGCGGCGCGGACGTAGACGTACGGGCCCCCGGTGCGCGGGTGCCGTTCGGCGAGGCGGCCGAAGACCAGGGCGAGGGAGATCGCGCCGAGGGTCAGGAGGGCGAAGGCGACCAGGCTGATGGTGCCGAAGGGCGCCACCGAGGCCGGGAGCAGGAAGATCCCGCCGCCGATGATGTTGCCCATGACCAGGCAGAGGGCGACCGGGAGGCCGAAGCGGGGGCGGTGCGGGCCCGCGCCGCCCGGGGCGGTGGGGTCCGTGGGGTCCGTGGTCGCCGCGGGGGCCGCGGGGGCCGTGGCCCCGGTGGTGGTCGGGGCTGCGGTGCTGGTCATGGGTGGTGCGCCTCGGGATGTCTCACATGCTGGGCAGGACGCCCCATGGTCGGGCACCGTGAACTCCGTACCAAATCACCGGGTTTCGTCCGGTGCGGGCACCCCTACGGAAGGAAAGGTTCCGCCCGGTTCGGGCTCCGGCCGGGGATCCTCCGCCTGCCGGCAGGTGAGCGGGACCTGGGGGCCGTCCGCCTCCCGGAGCCAGCGCCGCAGGACGACGTGCACGGCTTCGGCCCCCACCAGCTCCCCGCCCGGATCGGACAGGTCGGTGGGCCACATCAGGAACGGGCGCGCCTGCTCCCCGCCCAGGCCGCCGTGCGATCCGATCTGCTCCTCGAAGGCGTGCACGGCCCCGGTCACCGGGTCGTACGCCGAGTTGACCATGATGTCGGCCACGTGCGGGAAGGAGTCCGTCCGGCGGACCGCCCCGGCCGCGCCCGGGCCGAACGGCGCCAGCAGCTCCTCCGCCGCGCCCGGTACGTCGAGCCGCGCCGACGCGCCGTGCGGGCCCAGCACCTCGCCGTCCACCAGCAGGAAACCGACCCCGGGGTGGTTGGCCAGGGTGGCCAACAGGGCGGGGTGGGCCCGCTCGATCGCCCGGCGCGTGGCCCGGCCGGGCAGGTCCGGGAAGGAGATCAACGCGAGGTTGCCCGAGGCCAGCACCACTGGGTCGGAGCCCGCCGGCGGCCGGGCGTCCTCGCCCTCGTCCTCCGGCCGGTGCAGGGCCGCCAGCACCGACGCACGGGCCTCGGCCCCGCTGCGCGTGCCGCCGGCCCGCCGGGAGACCGGCAGCCCGCAGCCCGCCCGGACGAGGTCCTTCAGCGTGAGCCCGTAGCGGCCCAGGAAGGTCTCCCCCGGGCTCTGGCCGTGGTCGGAGAGCAGGACGAAGCGGTAGCCGCGCGGGGCGTGCTCGGTGGCCCGGGCGATCAGCGCGAGGCTCCGGTCCAGTCGGGCCAGTACCCGGTCGGTGTCCCCGCCGTGCGGCCCCGAGTGGTGGGCGACCTCGTCGTACGCGACGAGGTCGGCGTAGACGGCGGCGCGGCCCGCCAGGACGTCCCCCATCACCGCCGCGACCACCACGTCCCGCTCGATCACCGTCGCGAAGGCCCGGATCACCGGGTACAGGCCGCCGCGCGCCACCCGCGGCACGGTCCGCCGCGCCCGCGAGCGCAGCGACTGGCCGATCTCACGGCCCACCTCGGCCGTGAAGGACAGGGCGGTGCGGACGGCGTTCGCCGGGTCGGAGAAGTACGCGAAGTAGCCCGCGCGGGAGCGGTTGTCGCGCCCCCGCCGGGCGGCGACGGACAGCACCAGCGCCAGCTGGTCGGCCCCGCCGCCGAACAGGTTGCCCCGGCTGGCGCCGTCGAGGGTGAGGAGCCCGGCGTCCCCGGTGCGGCGCACGGCCCGGCGCTGGAGTTCGGCCGCGCTCGTGGGCCGGTTGCAGACCATCACCTCGCCGGTGTCCTTCTCGTACCAGCGGAAGGCCGGTACGTCGAAGTTGGAGCCGTGCAGGATGCCGAGCTGGCTGGCGCCGGTCTGGCTGGACCAGTCCGTGCGCCAGGGGGCGAGGCGGTGGCTGCGCTCCAGCCAGTCGGCGACGGTCGGCATCAGGCCGTCCGCGGCGGCCCGGCGCAGCACCTCGTACCCGACGCCGTCGAGCTGGAGGAAGACCAGCCCGGGCGCGGCCTCGGCCGCGCCCTCGGTGCCCGTACGGCGCTGGCGGCGGCGCCTGCGGTCGGCGAGCCGGTACAGCCGCCGCCGGTACGCCTCGTCGTCGCGGACCGCGAGGGCGGTGGAGGTGGCGGAGGCCACCGCGGACATCACCGCGGCGACGACGACGGCCGTCTCGGGGGCCGCGGCGCCGCGGCCGTCCGGGATGAGGCTGAGCGCGATCAGCAGGATCGAGCCGTTGAGGAAGAACACGAGCAGCCCGAGCACCAGGGCCGGCACCAGCAGCAGGGCCCGTACGAGCACCGGCCACACCAGCGCGCTCAGCAGGCCGAAGGCCCCGGCGCCCCAGGCGGCGGTCAGCCCGATCCGGGTGATGCTGTCGCTGTCGGAGGACTGGAGGCGGAAGTCGGGCAGGATCCCGGCGAGGACGAGCAGGGTGAGCGTGGACACCGCCCACACGATCACCACCCGCACCAACGCACCGCCCGCGGCCCGCCAGCGCCAACGCCCTCGCCCCACGCCCGTTCTCCGTCTTCCGTCCCGGGCCGCGCCCCGCCGGCGACCCCCCGGCCAGCGTCGCACAGGGCGGTGGGACGGTGCGTCGGACACGGGTGACGCACGGACGTACGGCGAATGGCGGGGGCGGTGGGGGCGCGGGGATGTGGGGATGTGGCGCGAGGACCTACGTGCCGTCGTAGCCGGCCGTCGGCATGGAGAGCCGGCGGTGCACCTCGGCCTTCATCGCCGAGGTGTACTGCGGCTCGTCGAGTCCGGCGGTCTCCAGCGGGACGCCGCGTCGCGCGCACTCGGCGGCGAACTCCTCGACCGAGCCGAGCGCCCGGGCCAGGACCCGCGGGTTGGGTGCGACGAACAGGTCGATCCGGCCGTCGTCCACGTCGCACCACAGTCCGCAGTGGTCGGCCCGCAACCCGTAGAACAGCAGGTGTCGGGTGATCACGTAGCCCCGGTCGGCGGCCCAGCGCGCGCACATGGCGTGCTGGCTCCGGGTGTCCACGGCGAAGGGATCGGTGTCGAGTTCTTCGAGCGGGGCCAGGCTGGCGATCGCGGCCACGCGCAGCTCATCCATGGCGCCCGACCCTACTCCGATCCGGGCCCGCGCAGGAGGGGACCGCGAGGATCGGGTCGCCGGATCGGTCCGGGGAGGTCACGTCCGCGCGGATCCCCGCGGTCACCCCTAAGCTCGGGAGGGGGTCGAGGGAGGGAGACGGTCGCAGTGGCGGTCGAGATCACCTGGTGGGGGCACGCGACGTGCACGGTGCGGGACTCGGGGGTACGGCTGCTGACCGACCCGTTGTTCGCCCGGCGGTTCGCGCACCTGCGGCGGCGGCGCGGGGCGCTGCCGCCGCCCGAGGCGGCCCGGGCCGACATGGTGCTGGTGTCGCACCTGCACTCCGACCACCTGCACCTGCCGTCGCTGGCCCGGGTGCCGCGCGGGACCCGCGTGGTGGTGCCGCACGGAGCGCGCCGGGCGGTGCCGGGGCTGGAGCGGCTCGCGGAGCTGCGTGACCTGGTGGTGGCGGAGGTGGCCCCGGGCGACGAGGTCGCCGTGCGGGACGACGTACGGGTACGGGTGGTCAGCGCGCGGCACGACGGGCGGCGGCTGCCGTTCGGGCCGCACCGGTCGCCCGCGCTGGGGTACGTGGTCGAGGGCGCGTCGCGGACGTACTTCGCCGGCGACACGGGTCTGTTCGACACGATGGCCGAGGAGGTCGGGCCGGTGGACGTGGCGCTGCTGCCGGTCGGCGGTTGGGGCCCGTACCTGGGTCCGGGGCACCTGGACGCGGAGCGGGCGGCGCGGGCGCTGGCGGAGCTGGCTCCTGCCGCGGCGGTGCCGGTGCACTACGGGACGTACTGGCCGATCGGCATGGACGCGGTGCGCCCGCACGAGTTCCACGCGCCGGGCGAGGAGTTCGCGCGGCACGCGCTGCGGCTCGCGCCGAAGGTGACGGTACGGGTGCCGGCGCACGGGGAGCGGGTGCGGCTGCCGTGATCCCGTGGCGGGAGGCGGTGGCGGCCGCCGGTCAGGTGCCGCCGGAGGGCACGCAACAGGCGCTCGGTTACCCGGCGTTGTTCGTGTTGGTGGCGCTGGGCGCGTTGGTGCCGGTGATCCCGACGGGGGCGTTGGTGAGTACGGCGGCCGTGGTGGCGTTCCATCACCAGGCGCTGCCGTTCGGGCTGTTGCTGGTGTTCGGGGTCTCCGCGTCGGCGGCGTTCCTCGGGGACGTCGCGCTGTACTGGTTGGGCCGGCGCGGGGTGCATTCGCGGGGCGGCTCGCGCTGGCTGGAGTCGCTGCGCGGCCGGGCCACGCCGGAGCGGCTGGAGCGGGCGCGGGCGAAGCTCGACGACAACGGCGTGATGGTGCTGGTGCTGTCGCGGTTGGTCCCGGCGGGCCGGATCCCGGTGATGCTCGCCTGCCTGTTGGCCGGGATGCCGTTGCGGCGCTTCGCCCGGGGCGACGCCCCGGCCTGCCTCGCCTGGGCGGCGACGTACGGGCTGATCGGGATCCTGGGCGGCTCGCTGTTCTCCGAGCCCTGGAAGGGCGTGGCGCTGGCCGTCGGCGTCACGCTGCTGATCAGCGCGGGCCCGGCCGGGTGGCGGCTGGCCCGGCGGTAGGCGTGCCCCGTCGGTCGGCGGCGGGCTCAGGGGCCGGGCGTCCGGTGGGCCCAGGGGCGGACCGCTTCGAGTTGGGCGGCGACCTGGAGGAGGGTCGTCTCCTGGTGTTCCCTGCCGACCAGTTGGACTGCGAGCGGGAGTCCGTCCGAGCCGAAGCCGGCCGGAACCGAAGCCGCGGGGTGACCCGTGACGTTCCACAGGGCGGTGTAGGCGATCATCGGCAGCGAGCGGACCGTCGCGCCGACCGCCCCGACTCCGTCCAGGGCGCCGACCCGTCGGGGCCGGGCGGCCAGGGTCGGGGTGAGCAGCAGGTCGGCCCCGGCGAAACAGCGGCCGGCCCGCTTCGCCAGCCGCTCCCCCGCGCGCACGGCCCGTTCCACCACGGCCTCGGGTGCCAGTCGGGCGAGGCGCAGCGTGCCGCGGGTGCGTCGCTCCAGCAGCTCGGGCCGTTCCACGGCCGCCGCCTCGGCGCGTACACCGCCGCAGAACTGGGCCGCGAAGGCAGCGGTGGTGTCGGGGTAGCGCGGGTCCACCTCCCGGACGTCGTGCCCCAGTTCGCGCAGGATCCGTACGGTGTCGGCGAGCGCGGCGACGTGTTCGGGGTGCGGGCGCACGCCGGGTACCGCGGGGGCGGCCGAGTACCCGATCCGGAGCCTGCCGGGCTCGGTGGACGCGGCGTGGACGAAGCTCGTCGGGGCGGGTCGGGCCGCCCAGCGGTCCCCTTCGGCGGGGCCGCTGAGGACGTCGTACAGCAGGGCGCTGTCCAGCACCGTGCGGGTGAGCGGTCCGATGGTGCCGAGGGCGTACCAGAGGTGCGGGTGCGGAGCGGTGGGGACGCGGCCGCGCTGCGGTTTGAGGCCGAACAGGCCGCAGCAGGCGGCCGGGATCCGGATCGAGCCGCCGCCGTCCCCGCCGAGCGCGGCGCCGGCCAGACCGGCGGCGACGGCGACGGCGCTGCCCCCGCTGGATCCGCCGGTGGTGCGCGCGGGGTTCCAGGGGTTGCGGGCCCAGCCGTGCGCGGCCGACTCGGTGAACGGCCACTGGCCGAACTCCGGCATCGTGGTCTTCCCGATGATCACGGCCCCGGCGGCCCGGAGCCGCCGGACGGCTTCGGCGTCGTGCGGGGCCGGTGTGAGGTTGGCGGCGCCACCGAAGCCGGTCACCTCGCCGGCGACGTCCAGCTCGTCCTTGATCGCGACGGGGACGCCGAGCAGCGGCCCCGCCGCGTCGGGCCCGCCGGCCGCGAGGGCCGCGTCGCGGGCGTCCGCCTCGGCCAGGGCGCGCTCCCCGAGCAGTACGCGGAAGGCCCCGAGGCGGTCGAGCCGCTCGGCCCGGCGCAGGGTCGCCTCCACGAGCCGACGCGCCGACACCTTGCCGGCGCGTACGAGTTCGGCCTGCCGGGCGGCGCCCAGGAACACCAGCTCACGGTCGTCCATCGGTTTCCTTCCGGTCCTGGGCGGTGGTGTTCCTGCTCGCGGTCGGGGTCGGGGTCGGCGCCACGGAGCGCGCCACGCGGAAGCCGACGTCCTCGACCCGGAAGCTCGGGTGGCTGCGGCGGCGCGCGGAGGCCCGGCAGCTCCAGTGCTCGTCGAACCAGCCGCCGCCGCGCAGCACCCGGTAACTGCCGTAGACCTCGGGGTCGTAGAGGTCCCAGCACCAGTTCCAGACGTTGCCGAGCATGTCGTGGAGGCCCCACGCGTTGGGGAGCCGGCCGCCCACCTCGTGGATGCGTTCGTCCGAGTTGCCGCGGTACCAGGCGATCTCGTCGAGGGGCCCGTAGTGCGGTCCGGTGGTGCCGGCCCGGCAGGCGTGTTCCCATTCGGCCTCGGTCGGCAGCCGGTACCCGTCGGCGGACCCGTCGAGGTCGACGCCCTGGCCGTCGGGGTGGAAGCGGTAGGCGGGCGCCAGGCCCCCGCCCCGCGAAAGCGCGTTGCAGAACCGGACGGCGTCCCACCAGGACACGCTCTCGACGGGCAGCCCGTCGCCCCGGGAGGCGCTCGGGCGCACCCCGGTGACCTGGGCGTACCGGTGCTGGGTAACGGGCAGCGCCGCGATCCGGTACGCCGGGAGGTCCACGGCCCAGCTGCGCCGCGTCCGCCGGTCCGACAGGGTGACCCGCCCCGGCGGGACGTCGATCATCCCGGGTTCCGCACTCGCGTCCATGAACAGGGGATCCTACGACACCAGTTCGGCGTCGGGCGGTGCGCCGGCTCGGCGTCGGGCGGCGGGCGGTGCGCCGGCTCGGCGGCGGGCCGCGATCAGTCCGCCAGCTCGGCGAGGGCCGAGCCGAGGCCGTCCAGCGCGTTCCGGACGTGCGGCAGGCCCAGCGGGTCCGGGGACTCCAACGCGGCCAGCCGCTGTCGGGGGTCGCCGCCCAGCAGCGGCCCGGTCGCGAGGCGGACCCGCAGCGCGCCCAGGTCGTCCGCGAAGCGCTGGCCGCCGGGGGTCGCCGCGCCCAGTCGGGCGCCGAGCCAGTCCTCCAGTTCCATGGCGTCGCCCACCCCGTGCCGGGCCAGGCCGGCACGCAGCGGCGTCAGGTCGGCGTACAGGTGCCGGCCCGCCTCCGGGGGCCGGGCGAACGCCCCGGCGGCCAGCAGCACCCGGTGCGCGGCGGCGGCGACCGAGCCGTGCAGGGCGGCGGCCGCGTAGGCCCGCGCGGTGACCGCGTCGGGTTCGTCCAGGGCGTGGGCGGCGGCTCCGGCGACGGGGCCCGCGATCAGGGCGCCGGTGGCGGTGAGGATGTCCAGGGTCCGGGCGCGCAGCCAGGTGCCGCGGGGGGTGCCGGGCAGGCGGAGCACGGCGGCCGGCCAGCCGCCGGGCAACAGCGCCCCGGAGAGGTCGACGAGGACGGCGACCTGGTCGGGCAGCATCTCGGCGGGGCTCAGCACCAGCGTGTCGTGGGGCCGGTGGACGGTGTCGCGCCAGCTCTCGTCGCTGACCACGAACAGTCCGGCGGACTCCGCCGCCTCGCAGGCCTCCCGCAGCAGTTCGGGCGGCGGCACGGTCCCGGTCGGGTCGTCGGCCACGGACAGCAGCAGCACCTGCGGGTCGCCGCCCTCGGCGCGGACCCTGCGTACGGTCTCCAGCAGGGCGTAGGGGTCCGGTACGCCGCCGCACTCGGCGGGGGTCGGCACGTGGTAGGCCCGTCGTCCCAGCAGGCGGATCTGCGGGGTCCACCAGGCGGGACAGGGGCGGGGCAGCAGCACGTCGCCGCCGTACGCGCCGAGCAGGGCCAGCAGCAGGGCGGGGGCGCCGGGCCCCGCGGCCACGTTCTCGGGGGCGGTGGCGAGCCCGCGCCGGGCCCAGTGCCCGCAGGCGGCCTCGCGTACGGGCTCCGCGCCGCCGGGCGGTTCGGGGGCGGCCCGGTCCGCGGCGGCCGTGAGGGCCGCGGTCAGCTCCGGGAGGGCGGGCAGGCCGGGTTCCGGGGCGGGGGGCCCGTACCGGACGGGCCCGCGTCCCACGGACACCGGTCCCCAGGCCCGGGCGGTGCCCGGGCCGTGCGTCGTCCCCTCGGCCATCCCCGCCACCGCGTCCGCCTTCCGCCGCCGACCCGTCCCTGCCCTTTATACGGCTGTTCGGGCTACCTCGCCCGTCGGCCCGTTCACCGAACACGCCCCGCACGAGATCCCACCGTGCGGCCATCCCATCCCCTTGCCGCACAAGCTGCGTGTCCACATGTCAGAACACAGGTCTCACATGACGGTCGCATCCCCTACCGTGATCAACGACGCTTCGACCAGGAGGGGTTCCGCCATGAACGACACCGCCCGAGCCACCGACGCCCACGCACCCGAGCCCGACGCGGCCCACGAGACGGCCGTCTACACGCACGGCCACCACGAGTCGGTGCTGCGCTCCCACCGCTGGCGCACCGCCGCCAACTCGGCCGCCTACCTGACCGGGGAACTGCGCCCGGGGATGCGGGTGCTGGACGTGGGCTGCGGACCCGGCACCATCACGGCGGACCTGGCCCTGCTGGTCGCCCCGGACGGCCGGGTGACGGCCGTGGACGCGGCGGCGGACGTCGTCGAACAGGCCCGTGCCCACGCCGCCGAACGCGGCCTGGCCGGGGCGATCGACTTCGGCACGGCGGACGTCCACGCCCTGGAGTTCCCGGACGACTCCTTCGACGTGGTCCACGCCCACCAGGTGCTGCAGCACGTCGGCGACCCGGTACGGGCCCTGCGCGAGATGCGCCGGGTGTGCCGGCCGGGCGGCATCGTGGCCGTGCGCGACGCCGACTACGCGGCAATGACCTGGTACCCGGCCACCCCCGGCCTGGCGCAGTGGCTGGACCTGTACCGGCGGGTGGCCCGGGCCAACGGGGGCGAGCCCGACGCGGGCCGGCGCCTGCTGTCGTGGGCGCGCGCGGCGGGCTTCACGGAGATCACCGCGTCCGCGACGGCGTGGTGCTACGCCACCGCCGAGGAGAGGGTTTGGTGGTCCTCCCTGTGGGCGGACCGCACGACGGCCTCCGCCTACGCGGCCATCGCCATGGACGGCGGCCACGCCACCCGCGCCGACCTGGACGCCGCCGCCCACGCCTGGCGCACCTGGGGCGAGGCTCCGGACGCCTGGTTCTCCGTCCTGAACGGCGAACTGATCTGCCGGGCCTAGCACGTCGACCAAGAGGGCCCCACGGGCGGTGCCCGGTGACCCTCGCCCGGCACCCCCGGTACGCGGCCGGTGCCGCCCACGCCCGACCGCGCCGCCCGGTGGGCGAGGTCGTCCGGGCCGAACTCGGCCCCGCGTGAGGGCCCTTCAGGCCGACCCCGCCGGGCCCGACCCGCCCGGCGGGCGCACCCGGAAGTCGTACGCGGGCGGCAGCGGGGCGTCCGTCAGCTCGGCCCAGAGTTCGGACAGGGCCTCCTCGCCCTCGCGCAGGTCCGGGAGTTCGAAGCCGTCCTCGAAGAGCCGGCGGGCCGCGCCGACGTGGCCCTCCGCCGCCAGCAACCGGGCGGCGAGCAGCCTGAACCGGCCCTGCTCGCGCAGCGTCGGGCGGAGCCCGTCCCAGACCTCCCGGGCGGCGGCCGGCCGGCCCGCGGCCAGCAGCGCCGTCATCGCCTCCCGACCCAGGGCGGATTCGGCGGCGGTCCAGGCCTCGCCGCCCCGGCTCCGCTCGACCAGGTCCGCGAAGGCCTCGGCGTACCGGTCGGCGGCCCGCAGCGGATCCCCGGCGAGGGAGTCGGCCACCGCGAGGCAGCGCAGCAGGGGCCAGCGGGAGGGGGCCAGGGCCAGGCCGCGCTCCCAACTCCGTACGGCCTGGGCCACGTCACCGGCGTGCCACTGGGCGACGCCGAGGTGGTACTCGGTGAGCGGGTCGGCGGGGGCCGTCTCCAGCATGTCCCGCCAGTGCCCGGCGACGAGGGGCTCGCCGGGCGGGCCCGCCTTGCGCGGCGCGGGCAGCACCCCGGTGCGCCACAACCGCAGCCAGGGTTCCTGGGCGGCGCCGAGGGTGGATTCCTCGAAGGGGGTGCCGGGCAGGTCGTGGCCCGCGCACAGCACCTCCAGGGCGCCCCAGCCGGAGCCGGTGGCGATCCGCTCCCCCGGTTCGGTGTCGGCGCGGGCCCGCCAGGCCTTGTGGGCGGCGTCGAGGGCCGCGGCCGGTAGGACGGCGTCCAGGGCCTCGGCGGCGGCCCCGCGGGCGGCCGCCCAGTCGGCGCCGTGCACCCGGGCGGGGTCGGCGCTCAGGGGCCCGTACGCCTCCAACCAGCTGAACTCGGCCCCGGGTTCCAGGCGTACGTGTTCCAGTGGGGTGCGGGCCAGGCCGGCCCGGAGTTCGGCGTAGCCGCCGGCGCCGGGCCCGGTCAGCCACTCCTGCCAGCGCCGGCCACCCGCTCCGGCGCCCCACACGAACAGCTCTCGGCCGCGCAACCGGGCGGTGGAGGCCTGGGCCGGCCCGTACCCGTCGGCGTCGAGGGAGGCGATCCAGGGCCGCTCCGCGTCCGCGTCGCGGACCGCGTAGAAGAAGTCGCTCGGGTACTCGCTGCGCAGCGGGTGGGTCCGGTCCTCGCCCTCCCACACGGGTACGGGGACGCGACGCGGGGAGCCCTCGCGGCCGAGGTGCCAGGCTTCGTCGGCGGGGGCGAGGACGCGCGTGCCCGGCTCCTCGGGGACGGCGGCGTTGGACCACCAGGACACGGGCGCGGGGCGTTCGTGCGGGTTGCGGACGCGGACGCCGACGTACAGGAACTCCGAGTCGGCGGGGAGCCACAGGTCCACCTGGAACGGCAGGTCGCGCAGCCGTTCCCATTCCCACATCCGCAGCATCACGCCCCCGTCGGGTGCGGGGACGGGGGCGGCGTGCAGCGGGGAGCAGGACAGGGTGCCGTGTCCGCCGGCGCCGATGCTCCATTCGATGCCGCCGGCGAACCAGGCTCCGTTGAGGGCGAGGTTGGCGGGCTGGAACACCGGATTGCGGTGGAGCAGTTCGCGGCCGGTCGCCAGGTGGACCAGGGAGTGGATCCGGCCGCCGAGTTCGGGCAGCACGGTGACGCGCAGCCTGCCGTTGTCGATGACGACCGATGCGAACTCCCGCTCCGCGCGCTCGCGTCCGTAGCCGTCGCGGACCGGTACGGGCAGCAGCGAGCGCGGCGGCTCGTGCCCGATGCGACGGTCCGTGTCGCGCGGCAGCCCGCCGCGCGCGCGTCGGTCCGGCGCGTGCACCCCGTCGGGGGCGCGCAGGGCGGGAAGGGGGTTGTCGGGACCCAACGGGGCTGCGGGAAGGGTCAGCAGGGCACGTCGGACGGTGGTGGCCATGAGGAAAGGGAACACGCCGGCGCGGTCGGTGCACAGGGGTTCCGCGGATCACCACCGGTCAGGATTACGCAAAGGCGTCCGCGACGAGGTCGGCGAGCAGGGCTCCCGCACGCCCGTCCGGATCCAGGTCCGGGTCGTAGACGGTGACGTTGATGCCGACGCAGCGCGGCGAGCGGGCCAGTACCCCGAGCAGCCCGGCCAGTTCGTCGGGCAGCAGCCCGCCGGGTTCGGGGCTGTCGACGGCGGGCATGACGGACGGGTCCAGCACGTCGGCGTCGAGGTGGATCCAGAAGCCGTCCGTGCGCGGCGGGTGGAGTCCCTCCAGCGCGGCCCGGGCCACGGCGGCGGCGCCCCGCTCGCGGATGTCCCCGACGGTGGCGGCGGTGATCCCGGCGGCGCGCAGTTCGGGGAGGTCGGCGTCGCCGTCCCGAATTCCGAACAGGCGTACGTATTCCGTGCGCAGGTAGGGGCCGAGGCCTTCCAGGTCGCTCAGGTCGGCCTGGCCGCGGCCGGTGGCCAGGGCGAGTTCCTCGCCGGCGGCGGCGCCGACGGGCCCGTTGACGGCCTCGTTGCCGGGGTGGCGGAAGTCGGCGGACCCGTCGATCGCGGCGAGGCCGTAGTGACCGATGCGGCGCATGGCGAGGGCGGCGCCGAGTTGGACGGAGCAGTCGCCACCGAGGACGACGGGGAACTCGCCGGCCCGCAGGTGCTTCTCGACGCGGTCGGCGAGGACGGTGGTGTATCCGGCGAGCGCGGCCGCGTGGAAGACGCCGTCGCCCTCCCGCCAGTCGCCCCGGTCGTAGCGGGGCGGGACGACGACCCCGCCCTCGCGGGCGCCGAGCCGGTGCAGCAGCCCTTGCTCGCGCAGCGCGCCGGCCAGTTTGTAGACGCCGGGCACGGCGCCGGGCGCGGGCGGTCGCAGGCCGAGGTTGGAGGGGGCGTCGAGCAGGACGAGGCTTCTCATGAGCCCATCCTGGGCGACGCGGCCTCCGTCGTCCCGGGATTCGTCCGACCGGGTTCGACGGCGGTGACGGCCCAGCGTTCGTGGTCGCGCCAGGCGCCGTCGACGTGCAGGAAGTCCGGGGAGAACCCCTCCAGACGGAAGCCGCGGCCCCTGACCAGGGCGATCGAGGCGGCGTTGGCCGGCTGGATGTTGGCCTCCAGGCGGTGCAGCCCGAGGCCGCCCCGGTCGGTGGGGGCGAAGGAGTGCTCGACGGCCAGGTCGAGGGCCTCGCCCATCACCCCGCGTCCGGCGGCGTGCGCGAAGGCCCCGTAGCCGAGGGCGCCGCACCGGAAGGCGCCCAGCACGATGTTGTTGACGTTGACGAAGCCGGCGATGGCGCCGGTGGCGAGTTCGCAGACCAGGAACCCGGCGCGGCCCTCGTCGCCCGCGAGGCGGGCCACCCAGGGCTCGTACTCGGCGACGGTGACGGGCGGGAACAGCCAGGGGTGGTGCAGGTGCCGGCTCTCGTGCGCGCGGGCGGTGAACTCCGGTCCGTCGGACGGGCGGAAGGGCCGCAGGCCGACCGCCGGACCGGTGACGACGTAGTGCGAATGTTCCATCGCCCCAGGCTAGGGGCCGGAACGGCATCCTCCGGTGATCGTCACCGAGGGCGTTTTCGTCCTGCCGGCCGCCGCCGCCCGCGTCACGTCGGGCGGCGGCGCCGGCCCAGGGCCAGGTAGGCCCCGCAGAGACCGCCGAGCACCGCCGTGCTCAGCAGCGCCACCCACAGGGGCATCGTGACGATCGGGACCAGCAGCCGGATCTCCGTCGACCGGGTGTTCTCGAAGATGAAGACGAGGGTGAGGACCGCGAGGGCGAGGAAGCCCACGCGGGCCGGGGTGAACGTGCCGCGGCCCTGGGAGGAGGCGCCTTTGGGGGCTTGGTGGGTCATGGGCCCATGATCCGCCCGCGGGGCGGTCGGCGGTCAGCTGTGGAGGGCCAGACGGGGGACGTCGTCCCGGTCGATCCCGAAGACCTGCGCGTACAGGGACAGCTCCGCCTCCAGGGCCGTGACCATCGTCTCCGCGCGTCGGAAGCCGTGGCCCTCGCCCTCGAAGGTGAGGTACGCGTGCGGTACCGGGCGGCCCCGCAGCGCGGTCAGCAACCGCTCGGCCTGGGCGGGCGGACAGACCGGGTCCTCCAGCCCCTGGAGCAGCAGGAAGGGGGCGGTGATCCGGTCGGCGCGGGCCACCGGGGAGCGTTCGCGGCAGCGCAGGGCCAGGGTCTGTCCGCGTCCGGCCAGGCCGTCGGTGTAGTGGGATTCGAGGTCGTGGGTCTCGGCGGCGAAGCCCCGCAGGTCCAGGACCGGGTAGATGATCGCGGCGCAGGCGTAGAGGTCGCCGGCGGCCAGCGAGGCGGCCGCCGTCCAACCGCCGGCGCTGGCGCCGCGGACCGCGAGCCGGGCGGGGTCGGCGGTGCCCTCGGCGGCCAGGGCGCGGGCGACGGCCGCGCAGTCCTCGACGTCGACCACCCCCCACTGTTCGCGCAGCCGCTCGCGGTAGGCGCGGCCGTACCCGGTGGAGCCGCCGTAGTTCACCTCGACGACGCCGATGCCGCGCGAGGTGAAGTAAGCGATGTGCAGGTCCAGGGCGGGCGGCACGTGGTCGGTGGGGCCGCCGTGCGCCCACACCACGTACGGGGGCCGTTCGGCGGCCGGGGCCCGTACGGCGGGGTGGTGCGGCGGGTAGACGTGCGCGTGGATCTCCCGGCCGCCCGGGCCGGGGAAGGTCCTGGTCTGCGGCTCCGGGTAGTGGGCGGGGTCCACGGGGTCGGTGGCGTGGGCGCCGACGACGCGGGCGTGGCCCGTCGCGGTGTCCAGTTCGACGACCTCGTAGGCGCTGCGCGGGCTCGCGGCGACCCCGTAGACGCGGGTGCCGCTGACGGCCAGGGTGGGCTGCCAGGCCGTCCAGGGGCCGGCGACGTCGACGAGGTCGCCGCTGTCGGGGTCGAGGACGCCGAGCACCGAGGAGCCGCGGCCGTGCAGGACGGCGAGCGGGCCGCCGTCGGACCCGTCGGCGCTGGAGCCGGGCAGCGGCGCCAGCCAGCTCAGGCCGGGCTTCCACAGGGCGCCGCCGAACTCCTCCTCGCGGGCGCACAGGTTGACCGCCCCGCCGCCCCCGGTGTCGACCCGGTACGGGTTCCACCAGCCGCTGCGGTCGCTGACGGCGAGCAGGCTCCCGTCGGCCGCCCACGCCACCTGGGCCACGGCCTCGTCGGGGCCGCCGAGGACGGTGCGGGGCGCGCCCAGCGCGCCGTGCGGGGTCACGTCCGCGAGTTGCAGTTCGGTGCCGTCCCAGGGCATCCGGGGGTGGTCCCAGACCAGCCAGGCGGCCCGCCGCCCGTCGGGGGACAGCCGGGGCCCGGTCCGGAAGCGGTGCCGGTCGTCGGTGAGCTCCCGTACGGCGCCGCGGTCCGCGGCGGCCGAACCGTCGATCGGTACGGCGACGGTCACCCGGCGCACGTCGCCCGGCCCGGGGCCGGTGAACTCCTCCAGCACGCACCACACCTCGGCGCCGCGCAGCACCGGGTCGGCCCAGCGCAGGCCGCCCCCGACCGTGGAGAGGGGGGTCAGGGGGCGCGGGCCGGGGCCGGCGGACGCGTCGGGTTCGTACGCGTACATCCGCTGGTCGGCGTGGTGGACGAACACCACGAGCGGTCCGCCGGTCGGCCGTTCGGCGCCCGCCCAGGGCAGGCCGCCGTACTCGGTGAACCGGCTGCGTACGTTCCACGGGGCGGGCAGCACGGACCGGGCGGGCCGCCCGTCGGCGGGGCGGCGCACGAGGGTGCGCCGCCCGCCCTCCCGCGGGCGGGGCTCGGTCCACCACACCTCGGCGCCCACGGCGCCCAGGTACTCGGGGCGGCCGTCGTGGGAGGCGGCGAGCGCGGCGTCGATCGGGGAGGGCCAGCTGCCGTAGGGCAGGTCCGGGCCGGGGACGGCCGTCACCGGGCCCCCCTCACAGCGCGCGCAGGGCGCGGTCGAGGACGCGGACGCCGAAGTGGAGGGCGTCGACGGGAACCCGTTCGTCGACGCCGTGGAAGAGGGACCAGTAGTCGAAGCCGGGGGGCAGTTTGAGCGGGGAGTAGCCGTAGCCGGTGATGCCGAGCCGGGAGAACTGTTTGGCGTCGGTGCCGCCGGCCATGCAGAAGGGGACGACGTGTCCGTCGGGGTCGAAGTGCTCGACGGACTCGCGCAGCACGGCGAAGGTGCGTCCGTCGACGGGGGCTTCGAGGGCGACCTCCCGGTGGTGGAACTCCCAGTGCACGTCGGGGCCGGTGAGTTCCTGGAGGGTGGCCATGAACTCGGCCTCCCCGCCGGGCAGGATGCGTCCGTCGACGTAGGCGGTGGCGTGGCCGGGGATGACGTTCAGCTTGTAACCGGCGCTGAGCATCGTCGGGTTGGCGCTGTTGCGGACGGTGGCGTCGACGAGGGCACCGACCGGGCCGAGCCGGGGCAACAGGGCGTCGACGTCGAAACCGGCGGCCCGGGGGTCGACCGACAGGCCTTGCAGGGCGGCGAGTTCGGTGATGCAGGCGGTGACGGTGTCGGTCAGGCGGACCGGCCATTCGTGCGCGCCGATCCGGGCGACGGCGGCGGCGAGCCGGGTGACGGCGTTGGCCCGGTTGGGCTTGGAGCCGTGGCCGGTGGTGCCGTGCGCGGTCAACTTCAGCCATGCCGTGCCGCGTTCGCCGGCCGCGATCGGGTAGAGGGCGCGACCGCCGCCGGCGTGCACGGTGAAGGCGCCGGACTCGCTGAGGCCCTCCGTGCAGCCCTCGAAGAGGTGCGGGTGGTGGTCGGCGAGGAATCCGGACCCGTCGACGGCGCTGTCCTCCTCGTCGGCGGTGTAGGCGATCACGATGTCCCGGCGCGGCCGTACGCCCCGGCGCGCCCAGGCCCGTACGAGGGCCAGCAGCATCGCGTCCATGTTCTTCATGTCCACGGCGCCCCGGCCCCAGACCACCCCGTCCCGGACCTCGCCGGAGAACGGGTGCACGCTCCAGTCGGCGACCTCGGCGGGGACCACGTCGAGGTGGCCGTGGACGAGGAGGGCCGCGGCGGTGGGGTCGGTGCCCGCGAGGCGGGCCACCACGTTGGTGCGGCCCGGGGTGCGTTCCAAAAGGAGGGGTTCCAGCCCGGCGCCGGCCAGCCGCTCGGCGACGTATTCGGCGGCGGGACGCTCGCGGCAGTCACCGCCGCCCCGGTTGCTCGTGTCGATGCGGATCAGCGCGGAGGTGAACTCGACCACCTCGTCGAACGCCGTTCCGTCCAGTGCCCCGTTGCCCTCGGCCGCCGCGCGCATGTCAGCCATACTGCTCCTCCACGGCCGCCGAGACGACCGTCGTGACCGTCTTGAAGGTGCGGATCCCCTCGTACATGGTCCCGCTGGTGTAGGCGACGCGGCGCTCGCCGGAGCGTTCGACGCCGGGGACGACGGCGGCGGCGAGCGACAGGTGTTCGGCGTCGAACTCCACCTCGACGGTGAAGGGGCCGCCGCGCACCGGTTCGTGGCGGACGGCGAGCCGCGCGGCCTCGGCGGCGGCGGCCCGGATGTCGGCGGCGGTGCGGGCGGGGGTGCGGCACACGGCCGCGTAGCGCGACACGTGGTCCTTGACGGCGACGGTGATCGCGTCCGGGGCGTAGCCGGCCGCGTCGACGCAGGTCAGGTCGTCGCCGGTGACGAGGATGACGGGGACGCCGTACTCGGCGACGACGTGGGCGTTGAGCGTGCCCTCGCCGGCCGGCAGGCCGTTCAGCCAGACCCCGGTGATGGAGTTGGCGAGGTAGGTGTGGGCGAGGACGCCCTCGGCGCCGGCGCCGGTGTGGTAGCCGACGAAGGCGATGCCGTCGATGTCGCCGCGCTGGACGCCCTCGACCATGGAGAGGTTCTTGTGGCGGCCCGTGAGCAGCTCGGCGCGGGCGTCGAGCTTCTCCAGCAGCAGGTTGCGCATCGTCGCGTGGGCCTCGTTGATGAGGACCTGGTCGGCGCCGCCGTCGTAGAAGCCGAGTACGGCGGCGTTCACGTCCGAGGTGAGCAGGCCGCGGCAGCGTTCCCACTGGGACGCGCCGGGCAGGACGTCCTCGGGCCAGGTGACGCCCGTGGCGCCTTCCATGTCGGCGGAGATGAGGATCTTCATCGGGCCCCCGGTGGGTCGGGTCGCGGATCGCCCACCCTAGGCCGTCTCCTGCGGATCCCGCCCGACCCACGCCGCCCGGCACCGCGGGGAGCGGAGGCCGGCTCCGGGGGGCGCCTGCGGTCCGGGACCGGCCGGGGTTCCGGCGGCCGGGGGCCGCCGGAATTCCACCCGAACCGGTGAGCCGTCGGGGGCGGCCCGCCAACGGCCGCGCTCAGTTCTCCACTTCTCGGGCCAGGTTGTCGAGGAAGGTGTCGTAGATGCGGCCGAGGCCCTTGGGCGCGAAGGTGCGCTCGAAGAAGCCGCCGATGCCGCCGGCGCCGTTCCAGACGGTCCTGGCCACGACCTTGGACTTGCCCTCGCCGGCCGGGGTCACGGTCCAGGTGGTGACCATGGAGGAGTTGCGGTCCTTCTCCACGAGCTGGCCGTTCGTGGGCTCGGTGACCTCCAGCAGGCAATCGCGCACGCGCTTGCTGGTGGCCTGGAGCTTCCAGTGGACCAGGGTGCCCTCGCCGTCGCCGCCCTCGCGGACCTCGTACTCGCTGAAGTGCTCGGGGAGCAGCTTGCCGCGGGAGCCGCTGTAGTCAGCCAGCGTGTCGAACACGGTCTCCGCGTCGGCCGCGATGATCCGCTCCGTGGTGGCCTCGACCTGCGCCATACCTGTTCCTCCAGCAGTTGTGATCGCTCGTCACGGCGAAGCCAACCACCTCCGGCCCGGGCACCCAAATCCGGTCCGCCCGGCCACCGGCCCGTGCGGGCCGCAGGTGCCGGTCCGCACGATCATGGGAACGTTTGTTCTATTCTCGGGGTCGAGCCACCGAGGAGGCGCCGATGCGCTGGGACAGCCTGACCGACAACGCGACCGCCACCGACGGCCCCGACGAGGCCGCCGGCGGACCGGGCACGACCGACGCCGCCGACGCCACCGCAGCCGCGCCCGCCGGCGGCCCCGCCGCGCTCTTCGGGGCGGGCGCCGTCGTGACCCGCACCATCGACACCCCCGAGTTCCGCGGGATCACCTTCCACGAGGTGCGGGCCCGGTCCCTGGTGAACCGGGTCCCGGGCGCCTCGCGCATGCCGTTCGAATGGACGGTCAACCCGTACCGCGGGTGCAGCCACGCCTGCGTGTACTGCTTCGCCCGCCGCACGCACGCCTACCTCGACCTCGACACGGGCCTCGGGTTCGACTCGCAGATCGTCGTCAAGACCAACGCCCCGGAGGTGCTGCGCCGCGAGCTCGCCGCGCCCCGGTGGACCGGCGCGCACATCGCGATGGGCACCAACGTGGACTGCTACCAGCGGGCGGAGGGTCGCTACCGGCTGATGCCCGGCATCATCGAGGCGCTGCGGGAGCGCGCCAACCCGTTCTCCATCCTGACCAAGGGCACCCTGATCCTGCGCGACCTCCCCCTCCTGCGGGAGGCGGCCGAGGTCACCGACGTGGGCATCTCGGTGTCCGTCGGCTTCACCGACACCTCCCTGTGGCGGACCGTGGAACCCGGTACGCCCTCCCCCGCCGCCCGGCTGCACGCCGTCCGGACCCTGACGGACGCGGGCATCGAGTGCGGGGTGCTGATGGCCCCGGTGATCCCCTTCCTCGGCGACTCCCCGGAGCAGTTGCGGGACACCGTCCGGGCCGTCGCGGAGTCCGGGGCCACGTCCGTGACACCCCTGGTACTCCATCTGCGACCCGGGGCGCGCGAGTGGTTCACGGCCTGGCTGGGCGAGCACCACCCCCACCTGGTCGAACGGTACGAACGGATGTACGCGGGCGGTTCCTACGCGCCGACCTGGTACCAGCGCCAGATCACCCGTCAAGTCCACCGGCTGGCCGCCGAATTCGGCATCGGTCCGGCCGGCAGTGGGGCGTCCCGCCCGACCCGGGCGGTCCGGTCGCCGGCGGTGGGGGCGGCCGGGGTGCCGGCGGCCGGGCCGACGCAGCTGACCCTGTTGTGAGCCGCGGCGACCCGTGAAGGGTCATCACATCGGGCCAATGGGCGACCCAATCCCGCTTTCCGGGCGCGGTTTCCGGGACGATTCCGCCCAGAACCCTCGGCTGGGAGGCCCCATGCTCCACCCCACGAAGAAGCGCGCCGTCGCGCGGCGTGCCGCCGCCAAGAAGCGTGCCGCCGTCCTGCTGTCGATCTCCGCCGTCGCCGCCGTGCTGACGAGCCCCGTCACGGCCGCGCCGGCGGACCCCGCCGCCCCGGCCGCCGCCGCGCCCGGGCGGGCGGCGCTGCGCTGGACGGGCTGCGCGACCCCGCGGTATCCGACGCTCCAGTGCGCCTCCCTCCCCGTCCCGCTCGACCACGACCGGCCCGCCGGGCGGCAGATCTCCCTGGCCCTGACCCGGGTGCCGCACACCGCCGCCACCTCCCAGGGCCCGCTGCTGGTCAACCCGGGCGGCCCGGGCGGCAGCGGACGCGCCCTGGCCGGGTTCGTCGCCTCCGCCCTGCCCAAGGACGTGGCCGCCCAGTACGACGTGATCGGCTTCGACCCCCGGGGCGTCGGCAGGAGCGAGCCCTCGCTGGACTGCGCCGCCGGGCACTTCAAGCCCGTCCGCCCCGACTCCGTGCCGCTCGACCCGGCGACCGAGCGGGCCAACCTGGAGCGGGTGCGCGCCTTCGCCGAGTCCTGCGGGGCCAAGCACGCGGACGTGCTCCCGTACGTGGGCACCGTCTCCGCCGCCCGCGACCTGGAGGTGCTGCGCACGGCCCTCGGCGCACAGCGCCTGAGCTACTTCGGGTACTCGTACGGCACCTACCTCGGCGCGGTGTACGCCCGCCTGCACCCGGACCGGGTGCACCGGCTCGTCCTGGACTCCGTGGTGGACCCGGCCGGGGTCTGGTACCAGGACAACCTCGCCCAGGACCTGGCGTTCGACGCCCGCCACAAGGCGTTCCTGGCCTGGGTGGCGAAGTACGACTCCACCTACGGGCTGGGCACCGACCCGGCGCGGATCGAGAAGCTCTGGTACGGGATGCGGGACGCGCTGCGCGGGACCCCGGCGGGCGGCAAGGTGGGCCCGGCCGAGCTGGAGGACACGTACATGCCGGGCGGCTACTACAACGGCTACTGGCCGAAGCTGGCCGAGGCCTTCGCGGCGTACGTCCTGAAGCAGGACGCGAAGCCGCTGGTGGCGGCGTACGAGCGGTTCGGCGCGGTGGAGCCCTCGGCGGGCAACGGGTACAGCGTGTACACGGCGGTGCAGTGCCGGGACTCGGCCTGGCCGACCGACTGGAACGCCTGGCGCGCCGACATGTGGCGCACGCACGCCAAGGCGCCCTTCATGACCTGGAACAACGCCTGGTACAACGCGCCCTGCGCGTTCTGGCCCGCGGAGTCGCTGCGGGCGCCGGACGTGACGAACTCCGAGC
Organism: Streptomyces sp. NPDC048383; assembly: GCF_040651775.1. Lineage (NCBI taxonomy): Bacteria > Bacillati > Actinomycetota > Actinomycetes > Kitasatosporales > Streptomycetaceae > Streptomyces > Streptomyces sp. NPDC048383. Next base: position 36,742 of record NZ_JBEZKS010000056.1, on the reverse strand, counting down.
TGCCGCCCGCGCTGCTTTTCCAGGCGACGGAGGACGCGGCCACGCCGTTCGGCGGGGCGGTGAGCATGCGGGACAGGTTGAAGGGTTCGGCACTGGTGGTGGAGGAGGGCGGCGGCAACCACGGCATCGCCCTCAGCGGCAACAAGTGCCTGGACGAGAAGCTCGCCGCGTACCTGCGCACGGGAGCGGCCGCCGACGCCACCTGCCCGGCCCCGCCCGCCCCGACCCCTGCCGCGGCGACCAGGGCCGTCCCGCCGTCCGCGGGCGGCGCGGCCCTGCACGGCCTCCTGGGCTTCCGCGGCTGACCCCGGTCGGGGATCCGGGTCGTCCTTGTCGGATCCTGCCGGTCGGCAGGGTCCGAACGGGACGCCCTACGCGTCCGGGTGGCCGCCCAGCAGGCGGTTCAGGGCGTCCGTCGCGGCGACCGCGAGGCGGGGGTGGGACTGGGCGCGGACCAGGACGTCGCGGGCCCGGGCGTCGGCCAGCGCCCCCAGCCCCTCCACGCAGGCGAGCGCGACCCGCCAGTACGGGTCGTGCGGCGCGAGCAGCCGCGACAGGGTGGCGATCAGCGCGGGGGCCGACTCGGGGGCGCGCAGCGCGGCCAGCAGCCGTACGGGGTGCAGGGCGTAGGCGGTGCGCAGGGAGTTGGTGGCCAGGGCGGCGGCCGCGCGGGCGGTGCGCGGGTCGTCGAGGACGGCCAGCGCACGGGCTGCGGCCTCGCAGCGCGGCGGGTCCCGGTGGTTGAGGAGCAGCACCAGCGCCTCGAAGGCGCGGCGGTCCCCGGCCAGGCCGAGGCGGTACGCGGCCAGTTCACGGGCCCACAGGGGCAGGCCGGCCGAGGTCAGGGAGTCCGCCAGGGCGTCGGGGTCCGCCGTGAGCAGCGCCTCGTACTCCGGGGATCCGGTCGACTCCGCCCGCAGGCGCTCCAGCACGTCGTTCACCCGCCCACCCTAGGGGCGCCGGGTCCCCGGAATCAGGCGTTCCGAAGACCTCGTTGATCGATGATCGATGATCGGTACATTTGGGCGTTCCAGGTCACATCTCCGCACTCTGGCGCACCAGTTACCAGCGGGTTACAGTCACTGCCATACGTACGGGAACGGCCTGGTGACGCAGCCGCCCCGTACCAGTCGGTTCGACCGCACCACCACGGCAGGACCCCGGGACAGGGTCGTGCCGCTCGTTCGGCCCGCCGCGCCCCACCCTTCGGGCGCTTCCCTGCGGGCCCACCCCGCACGGTTCTTTCCCGCACGGCTCCTCGCCGACGGCTTCCGTTCCTTGCGTGCCGCTTCTCGTGCTCCCGCACGATCCTCCGTACGGAGCTCCGTGCGGCCTCCGCGCGCGCCGTGCACCGCGCGCCGCCACCCTCAGTCGTCACCCTCTTCCCACTGGAGTCCCGCGATGGACCGTCCGTCCACGTCCAGTCAGTCCACCCTCCGGACCGTCGCCGTCGTCGGCCTCGGCACCATGGGGACCGGCATCGCCGAGATCCTCGCCCGGGCCGGCCGCGAGGTCATCGGCATCGACGTCAGCGAGGCCGCCGCCCGGCGCGCCACCGCCTCCCTCGCCTCCGCCACGGCCCGTTCCGTCACCCGGGAACTGATCACCGAGCAGGAGCGCGAGGGTGTCCTCGCCCGGTTCCGCACCTTCACCGACCTCGGCGCGGCCGCCGACGCCGACCTCGTCATCGAGGTCGTCCCGGAGGACTACGAGCTCAAGCACCGGCTGTTCTGCGAGCTCGACGCGATCGTGCGGCCCGACACCATCCTGGCCACCGGCACCAACGCCCTGTCGGTGACCCGGCTGGCCGCCGAGTCGCAGCGCCCCGAGCGCGTGCTGGGCCTGCACTTCTTCAACCCGGCGCCCGCGATGAAGCTCGTCGAGATCGTCTCCTGCGTGCTCACCGCGCCGCCGGCCGTCGAGGCCGTCACCGAGCTGGCCCGCGAACTGGGCAAGGAACCCGTGTCGGTCGGCGACCGGCCCGGATTCGTCGCCGACGGCCTGCTGTTCGGCTACCTCAACCAGGCCGCCGCCATGTACGAGGCCAAGTACGCCTCCCGCGAGGACATCGACGCGGCCATGCGGCTCGGCTGCGGCCTGCCGATGGGGCCGCTGGCCCTGCTCGACCTGGTCGGCGTGGACACGGCCCGTACCGTCCTGGAGGCCATGTACGCCTCCTCCGGCGACCGGCTGCACGCCCCGGCCCCGATCCTCGGCCACCTCGCCGAGGCCGGCCTGACCGGCCAGAAGTCCGGGCGCGGCTTCTACACGTACGAGGCTCCCGGCAGTTCGGTGATCGTCCGCGACCTGCAGAGCCCGCCGGACGGTTCGCTGCTCGGCGCCGGCCGTCCGGTGTCCTCGGTCGGCGTGGCCGGTTCCGGGACGATGGCGAGCGGCATCGCCCAGGTCTTCGCGCAGGCCGGGTACGACGTGGTGCTGGCGGCCCGCAGCCAGGAGAAGGCGGAGGCCGCGAAGGCCGCGATCGGGAAGTCCCTGGGCCGTGCGGTGTCCAAGGGCCGACTGACCGAGGAGGCCGCCGCGGCCACGCTGGGGCGGATCGCGCCGGCCGGTTCGCTGGAGGCGTTCGCCGAGGTGGACCTGGCCGTGGAGGCCGTCGCCGAGGACCTCGCGGTCAAGCAGGAACTGTTCGCCGGGCTGGACAAGATCTGCAAGCCGGGCGCGGTGCTGGCCACCACCACCTCCTCTCTCCCGGTGATCGCCGTGGCCCGCGCGACGTCGCGGCCCCAGGACGTGATCGGGATGCACTTCTTCAACCCGGCCCCCGCGATGAAGCTGGTCGAGGTCGTGCGGACCGTCCTGACGGCCGACGACGTGCACGCCACCGTCCGCGAGGTCTGCGGCAAGGTGCGCAAGCACCCGGTGGACTGTGGCGACCGGGCGGGCTTCATCGTGAACGCGCTGCTGTTCCCGTACCTGAACAACGCCATCAAGATGGTGGAGCAGCACTACGCGGGCATCGACGAGATCGACGCCGCGATGAAGCTGGGCGGCGGCTACCCGATGGGGCCCTTCGAGCTCCTCGACGTGGTCGGCCTGGACGTGTCGCTCGCCATCGAGAAGGTCCTCCACCAGGAGTTCCGCGATCCCGGTCTGGCCCCGTCCGCGCTGCTGGAGCACCTCGTGGCGGCGGGCTGCCTGGGGCGCAAGACCGGCCGCGGATTCCGTGAGTACGCCCGCCGGTAACCGGCCGGGCCCCGAGCAGGATGCGTGGGGAGGGTTGCTCGGGTCCGCCGGACCCTCACGGCGGACGAACCCTCCCGAGCCCAGTGCGGGCCCTCCCCCGCATCCGTCCCCCGCCCACCCCCCACAGGCGCGCTCCCCCGCGCGAATGAAGTACTTTCGCTCTATGTCCCAGCCCGCCAAGACCTCGCCCCGCGCCTCCTCCGCCCCGGACGTCCCGGAGAGCGCGGCCGGCACCCGAGCGGCCGCCCAGCGGCTCAAGATGCGCCGGGAGCTGGCCACGGCGGCCATGGAGCTGTTCGCGACGAAGGGGTACGAGGCCACGACGGTCGACGAGATCGCCGCGACCGCGGGGGTGGCCCGCAGGACCTTCTTCCGGCACTTCCGCTCCAAGGAAGAGGCGATCTTCCCGGACCACGACGACACCCTGACCCGCGCCGAGGCCGTGCTGGACGTGGCGCCGGCGCACGAGCACCCGCTCGACACGGTGTGCCGGGGCATCAAGGAAGTCATGAAGATGTACGCCGCCTCCCCCTCGGTGTCGGTGGAGCGTTACCGGCTGACCCGTGAGGTACCGGCGCTGCGCGAGCGGGAGATCGCCTCGGTGGCCCGCTACGAGCGGCTGTTCACCCGCTACCTGCTGGCGCACTTCGACGAGACCGACCACCACGACGGCAACGACGACCCGCTGTTGGCCGAGGTGGCCGCCTCGGCGGTGGTGACGGCCCACAATCACGTACTGCGCCGCTGGTTGCGGGCCGGCGGGCAGGGTGACGTCGAGACGCAGCTGGACCACGCCTTCGCGATCGTCCGCAAGACCTTCGGTTCCGGGATCGGCGCGGGCCGCACGGCGGGCGCCACCGCGCCGCCGGTGCCGGCGGCGGTGCGCACCGAGGGCGAGGTGCTGGTCGCGGTGGCCCGCACCGACGCCCCGCTGGACGAGGTCATGCGGACCATCGAAGAGGCGCTCAGGAACAAGTAGGCGACCGTCCCGGCCATCGGCCGGGTGGTTCCGGTCACAACGGCCGCTCCCGGTTTCGGGGGCGGCCGTCGTCGTATGTCCATTCTGCCCCTACTCGCGGGTAACTCTGATCGATCATCGCTCATCTGCGCAGGTCAATCGGCAAATGAGAGAAAGTTTTGGCACGCGGTGCCTTGTCGAGTGACACGGGGTGCCATACGTTGAATCTCGTCCGGACGTCCCCGCGGCCCACGCCCACTCGGCGCGGAACGCGCCCCGGATGCCTGCGTCACCAGGCTCCCGCCCGCCCCACCACAGGCAGGCCCGCACCACCGATCCGCCGGACCGACGGCACTCGCACCACCCACACCACACGTACCCCGCGCACACCGCGTATCCCTCAGCGCACCCTCATCAGCGCTCGCCGGAGGCAATACCGTGAAGGACATCCTGGACGCGATTCAGTCGCAGTCCGCCACCGCCGCAGACTTCGCGGCGCTGCCGCTGCCCGACTCGTACCGCGCGATCACCGTGCACAAGGACGAAGCGGAAATGTTCGCGGGGCTCACGACCCGCGAGAAGGACCCGCGCAAGTCCCTCCACCTCGACCACGTCCCGCTGCCCGAGCTGGGCCCGGGCGAGGCCCTGGTGGCCGTCATGGCCTCGTCGGTCAACTACAACTCCGTGTGGACCTCGATCTTCGAGCCGGTCTCCACGTTCAGCTTCCTGGAGCGCTACGGCAAGCTCAGCGAGCTCAGCAAGCGCCACGACCTGCCGTACCACGTCATCGGCTCCGACCTCGCGGGCGTCGTGCTGCGCACCGGCCCCGGCGTCAACGCCTGGCGGCCCGGCGACGAGGTCGTGGCGCACTGCCTGTCGGTCGAGCTGGAGTCCTCGGACGGCCACAACGACACGATGCTCGACCCCGAGCAGCGCATCTGGGGCTTCGAGACCAACTTCGGCGGCCTGGCGGAGATCGCGCTGGTCAAGTCCAACCAGCTGATGCCCAAGCCCGACCACCTCAGCTGGGAGGAGGCCGCCTCCCCCGGCCTGGTCAACTCCACCGCCTACCGCCAGCTGGTCTCCCGCAACGGCGCCGGCATGAAGCAGGGCGACAACGTGCTGATCTGGGGCGCCAGCGGCGGCCTCGGCTCGTACGCCACCCAGTTCGCCCTCGCCGGCGGCGCCAACCCGATCTGCGTGGTCTCCAGCCCGGAGAAGGCCGACATCTGCCGGGCCATGGGCGCGACCGCGGTCATCGATCGCAACGCCGAGGGCTACAAGTTCTGGAAGGACGAGCACACCCAGGACCCCAAGGAGTGGAAGCGCTTCGGCAAGCGCATCCGCGAGCTGACCGGCGGCGAGGACATCGACATCGTCTTCGAGCACCCCGGCCGCGAGACCTTCGGCGCCAGCGTCTACGTCACCCGCAAGGGCGGCACCATCACCACCTGCGCGTCCACCTCGGGCTACATGCACGAGTACGACAACCGCTACCTGTGGATGTCGCTCAAGCGCATCATCGGCTCGCACTTCGCGAACTACCGCGAGGCGTGGGAGGCCAACCGCCTCATCGCCAAGGGCAAGATCCACCCCACGCTGTCGAAGGTCTACTCCCTGGAGGAGACCGGCCAGGCCGCCTACGACGTCCACCGCAACCTCCACCAGGGCAAGGTCGGCGTCCTCGCGCTGGCCCCCCAGGAGGGCCTGGGCGTCCGCGACCACGAGCTGCGCGCCCAGCACCTCGACGCCATCAACCGGTTCCGGAACATCTGAAGTCCGCAGAGGATCGCCTGAGATGACAGAGCGCCAGAAGGACAGGCCGTGGCTCATGCGGACGTACGCCGGCCACTCCACGGCCGAGGCGTCCAACGAGCTGTACCGCCGCAACCTCGCCAAGGGCCAGACCGGCCTGTCCGTCGCCTTCGACCTGCCGACGCAGACGGGCTACGACCCCGACCACATCCTCGCCCGCGGCGAGGTCGGTCGGGTCGGGGTCCCGGTCTCCCACCTGGGTGACATGCGCCGGCTGTTCCAGGACATCCCCCTGGAGCAGATGAACACCTCGATGACGATCAACGCCACCGCCATGTGGCTGCTGGCGCTCTACCAGGTGGCCGCCGAGGAGCAGGGCGCGGACATCGCCCTGCTCCAGGGCACCACCCAGAACGACATCGTCAAGGAGTACCTCTCGCGCGGGACGCACGTCTTCCCGCCCGGGCCCTCGCTCCGCCTGACGACGGACATGATCGCCTACACGGTCAACCACATCCCGAAGTGGAACCCGATCAACATCTGCAGCTACCACCTGCAGGAGGCCGGGGCCACCCCGGTCCAGGAGATCTCGTACGCGATGTCCACCGCCATCGCCGTCCTGGACTCCGTGCGCGACTCGGGCCAGGTGCCCGAGGAGCGGTTCGGCGAGGTCGTCGCCCGGATCTCCTTCTTCGTGAACGCGGGCGTCCGCTTCATCGAGGAGATGTGCAAGATGCGCGCCTTCGGCCGCATCTGGGACAAGGTCACCCACGAGCGCTACGGCATCACCAACGAGAAGCAGCGGCGCTTCCGCTACGGCGTCCAGGTCAACTCCCTGGGCCTGACCGAGGCACAGCCCGAGAACAACGTCCAGCGCATCGTGCTGGAGATGCTGGCCGTCACCCTCTCCAAGGACGCCCGCGCCCGCGCGGTGCAGCTGCCCGCCTGGAACGAGGCGCTGGGCCTGCCCCGGCCGTGGGACCAGCAGTGGTCGCTGCGCATCCAGCAGGTACTGGCCCACGAGAGCGACCTGCTGGAGTACGAGGACGTCTTCGCGGGCTCCCACGTCATCGAGGCGAAGGTCGCCTCCCTGGTCGAGGAGTGCCTCGCCGAGATCGACCGGATCCAGGAGATGGGCGGCGCGATGGCCGCCGTCGAGTCCGGCTACCTCAAGTCGCAGCTGGTCTCCTCGCACGCCGAGCGGCGCGCCCGGATCGAGGCCGGCGAGGACAAGATCGTCGGCGTCAACTGCTTCCAGCAGACCGAGGAGAACCCGCTCACCGCCGACCTGGACGGCGCCATCATGACCGTCGACCCGGCCACCGAGGCGCTGACCGTGGAGCGCATCCGCCGCTGGCGCGCCGAACGGCAGGAGTCCTCCGACCGTCAGGGCAACGGCGACCCCTTCGTCTTCCCCACCACCCAGCAGGCCCTCGAACGCCTCAAGGAAGCCGCGGCGGGCACCGAGAACCTGATGGAGGCCACCCTGGAGTGCGCCCGCGCCGGCGTCACCACCGGCGAGTGGTCGAGCGCCCTGCGCGAGGTCTTCGGCGAGTTCCGGGCCCCGACGGGGGTCTCCTCGGCCCCGGTCGCGGTCACCGCCGAGGCGGGCACGCCGATGGCCCTCGTCCGCGAGAAGGTCTCCCGCACGGCCGACGAGCTCGGCTCGGGCCGACTGCGCCTGCTGGTCGGCAAGCCCGGCCTGGACGGGCACTCCAACGGCGCCGAGCAGATCGCCGTCCGGGCCCGCGACGCGGGCTTCGAGGTGGTCTACCAGGGCATCCGGCTGACGCCCGAGGAGATCTCCTCGGCGGCGCTGGCCGAGGACGTCCACTGCGTGGGACTGTCCATCCTGTCCGGATCGCACAGCGCGCTCGTCCCCGACGTCCTGGAACGCCTGCGGGCGGCGGGGGCGGGCGACATCCCCGTCATCGTCGGCGGCATCATTCCCCAGGCCGACGCGGTGTCGTTGAAGGCGGCCGGGGTGGCCGCCGTGTTCACTCCGAAGGACTTCGGCATCACGGAGATCATCGGCCGTATCGTCGACGAGATCCGCAAGGCCAACAAGCTCGACTCTCTCGAAAGCACGGAGGTCCCCGCATGACCACGCCCTCTTCCCCGGTGAACCGGCTGCGGCCGCGCCGTTCCTGCCTCGCGGTGCCGGGTTCCAACCCGCGCTTCCTGGAGAAGGCCCAGGGCCTGCCCGCCGACCAGGTCTTCCTGGACCTGGAGGACGCCTGCGCCCCGCTCGCCAAGGAAGGCGCCCGCCACACCATCGTGGACGCGCTGAACAACGGCGACTGGACCGGCAAGACCCGGGTGGTGCGCGTCAACGACTGGACGACGCACTGGACGTACCGCGACGTCATCACGGTCGTCGAGGGCGCGGGCCAGAACCTCGACTGCATCATGCTGCCGAAGGTCCAGGACGCCCAGCAGATCGTCGCCCTCGACCTGCTGCTCACCCAGATCGAGAAGACCATGGGCTTCGAGGTCGGCAAGATCGGCATCGAGGCGCAGATCGAGAACGCCAAGGGCCTGGTGAACGTCGACGCCATCGCGGGCGCCTCGCCGCGCCTGGAGACCATCATCTTCGGGCCGGCCGACTTCATGGCCTCGATCAACATGAAGTCCCTGGTCGTGGGCATGCAGCCGCCCGGCTACGGCGCGGACGCCTACCACTACATCCTGATGCGCATCCTGATGGCCGCCCGCACGCACGACCTCCAGGCGATCGACGGGCCCTTCCTCCAGATCAAGAACGTGGACGGCTACCGCGAGGTCGCCGGCCGCGCCGCGGCCCTCGGCTTCGACGGCAAGTGGGTGCTGCACCCCGGCCAGGTCGACGCGGCGAACGAGGTCTTCTCCCCCTCGCAGGAGGACTACGACCACGCCGAGCTGATCCTCGACGCGTACGACTGGTGCACCTCCGAGGCCGGCGGCAAGAAGGGTTCGGCGATGCTCGGCGACGAGATGATCGACGAGGCCAGCCGCAAGATGGCCCTGGTCATCGCCGGCAAGGGACGCGCGGCGGGCATGCGGCGCACCAGCAAGTTCGAAATCCCCGTCGGCTAGAAAGGCCCTGACTCCCATGCAGTTCGGACGCACGTACGAAGAGTTCGAGGTCGGGGCGGTCTACAAGCACTGGCCCGGAAAGACGGTCACCGAGTACGACGACCACCTGTTCTGTCTGCTGACCATGAACCACCACCCGCTCCACATGGACAGCAACTACGCCGAGAACACCACGGACTTCGGCAAGAACGTGGTCGTGGGCAACTACATCTACTCGCTGCTGCTGGGCATGTCCGTGCCGGACGTCTCCGGGAAGGCCATCGCCAACCTGGAGATCGAGTCCCTGCGGCACGTGGCGCCGACCTTCCACGGCGACACGCTCTACGGCGAGACCACGGTCCTCGACAAGACGCCGTCGAAGTCGAAGGACGACCGCGGCATCGTGTACGTGGAGACCAAGGGTTACAAGCAGGACGGCACCCTCGTCTGCGTCTTCCGGCGCAAGGTGATGGTCCCGACCGAGACGTACATCAAGGAGCGCGGCGGCGAGCAGCCCGGCCGGCCCACGCTGAAGGAACAGGGGAAGTAGCCATGGCCCGACTCGCCCAGACCGCCGGGCTCACGGACGTCCAGCGGGAGATCCTCAAGACCGTCCGGGAGTTCGTCGACAAGGAGATCATCCCGGTCGCGACCGAGCTGGAGCACCGCGACGAGTACCCGCAGCAGATCGTCGACGGCCTCAAGGAGCTCGGCCTCTTCGGGCTGATGATCCCCGAGGAGTACGGCGGCCTGGGTGAGTCGTTGCTCACCTACGCGCTGTGCGTGGAGGAGATAGCGCGCGGCTGGATGTCCGTCTCGGGCATCATCAACACCCACTTCATCGTGGCGTACATGCTCAAGCAGCACGGTACGCAGGAGCAGAAGGACCACTTCCTCCCGCGGATGGCGCTGGGCGAGGTGCGGGGCGCGTTCTCGATGTCCGAGCCGGGCCTGGGCTCCGACGTGTCGGCCATCACCTCCAAGGCGGTGCGCGACGGCGACGAGTACGTCCTGAACGGCCAGAAGATGTGGCTGACGAACGGCGGCACGTCCACTCTGGTGGCCGTTCTGGTGCGAAGTGACGAAGGACACCCCGAGGGCACCGCGCCCCACAAGTCGATGACGACCTTCCTCGTCGAGAAGGAGCCCGGCTTCGGTGAGGTCCGTCCGGGCCTGACCATCCCGGGCAAGATCGACAAGATGGGCTACAAGGGCGTCGACACGACCGAGCTCATCATGGACGGACTGCGCATTCCGGCCAATCGGGTCCTCGGCGGGCAGACGGGCCGAGGGTTTTACCAAATGATGGACGGCGTCGAGGTCGGCCGGGTGAACGTGGCGGCGCGTGGTTGTGGCGTCGCACAACGTGCCTTCGAATTGGGTGTCTCGTATGCCCAGCAACGTCACACTTTCGGCAAGGCCATCGCTGAGCACCAGGCCATCCAGTTCAAGCTGGCCGAGATGGCTACCAAGGTCGAAGCCGCCCATGCGATGATGGTCAATGCGGCACGCAAAAAGGACTCCGGGGAACGAAACGACCTCGAAGCAGGGATGGCGAAGTACCTCGCCTCCGAATACTGCAAGGAAGTCGTGGAAGACGCGTTTCGTATCCACGGTGGATACGGCTTCTCGAAGGAGTACGAGATCGAGCGTCTCTACCGGGAGGCTCCGATGCTGCTGATCGGCGAAGGTACCGCCGAGATCCAGAAAATGATCATCGGGCGACGCCTGCTCGAGGAGTACCGGCTCCAGGGCTGAAAGTCCCATTTGCGGTGGATCGCCCGGCGATCCTCCGCAACGGGATCACAGCCAGTGACTGGATGGCGGCCATCGACTCGGCTTCTGGCTTGCCCAGTTGTTGCGCGCAACCGATAGCATTCCAGTAAAGCCGCCGTCCCGTCCCCCCGTTTACGGCGCGGCAATCACCCGCTACGAAGGTCATCCATGCCCCACAGCCAAACCTCTGCACCTCGCGTCGGCCTCCTCGGCGGACGTATCGCTCGCGGAGCATCGCCGTGGCTTCTGCCGACCGTCGCCACCGCGGCGCTCAGCCTCACCCGGGCCCGCAAGTCCGGACGCTGGGCCGCGGCGGCCGTGCCCGCCACCGCGCTCGCGGCGGGCATGCTGTGGTTCTTCCGCGACCCCGAGCGTGAGATCACGCAGGGCCGCGTCATCTCGCCCGCCGACGGTGTGGTGCAGAGCATCATGCCGTGGAAGGACGGGCGGACCCGCGTCGCGATCTTCATGAGCCCGCTGAACGTCCACGTCAACCGCGCTCCCCTCGCGGGCACGGTGACGTCCGTGGAGCACGTCCCGGGCGGGTTCGTCCCGGCGTTCAACAAGGAGAGCGAGAACAACGAGCGCGTTGTCTGGCACTTCGACACCGAACTGGGCGACATCGAAATGGTGCAGATCGCCGGCGCCGTCGCCCGGCGCATCGTCCCGTACCTGCCGGCCGGCACCAAGGTGGAGCAGGGCGAACGCATCGGACTGATCCGCTTCGGCTCGCGCGTCGACATCTACCTCCCCGAGGGCGTCGAGGTCGCGGTCGAGGTCGGTCAGGCCACCACCGCGGGGGTGACCCGAATTGACCGTGACTGACCCCGAAACTCCCTCGAACCCGTCGGGTGGATGGGTGCCCGAGTCCGCCGAGGAGGAGTCCGCCGAGGACGACATGCCGCTCTCGTTGCGGCTGTCGATAGCGGACACCCTCACCCTCGGCAACGCGACCTGCGGATTCATGGCGGTGTACTTCACCACCACCGGAATCCTCATTCCGCACCTCACCGGCAGCGGTGAGTCGGGCATGGCCCGGCACAGCGCCGCGACGGCGGTGATACTGATGCTGCTGGCCGCGGTCTTCGACCTCTTCGACGGCATCGTGGCCCGCAAGCTCCGCAGCTCGCCGATGGGTGCCGAGCTGGACAACCTGTCCGACCTGATCAGCTTCGGTCTGGCTCCCGCCTACTTCGTGCTCGTCTACGGCATGGTCGCCGACGACGCGCACCAGAAGATGTCGGCGCTGGCCGCGATCGTCGTCCTGCTCGCCGTGGTGCTCAGACTCGCGAGATTCAGCTGCGTGACGCTGAAGGACGGCATGTTCCAGGGCATGCCGAGCCCCTTCGGCGCGCTCACGGTCGTCTCGATCGTGCTGCTGGAGCTGCCCTTCATCCCGACGCTGCTGGCGATCATCGGGGTGGCCTGGCTGATGGTGAGCCGGGTCGAATACCCCAAGCCGCGGGGCGTCCTCGCGGCCGCGATGCTCAGCTGGATCGTCGGGGCCATGGGGCTGCTGGCGGCCTGGGCGTTCGATGCCCCGGGCGGCCAGATCCTGCTCCAGGCCGGATGCGCCCTCCAGATCGCCCTGGCGGCCACCATCCCGCTGTTCGCCACGACCCGGAGGGCCAACACCTTCCGGCACAACCGGCGCGAGGCGCGGGCGGCTCAGCTGCCGTAGCGCTGCCGCTGGTACGACATGACGAAGGCCCCGGGTGCCCCAGGCAACCCGGGGCCTTCGTCATGTCCCCGGGTGCCCCGGGCTTCCTCCGCGAGCCCTGCGCGGGCCCGTCCGGCGTAGCCTTGATGTCGGAAAACCGCCAGCCCGGAGGGTCCGGGGTCGAAATCATGGAGTCATGCACACCGATACCGATCGCTGCGTGAGAGCCGTGCAGTCGAAGGACGCCCGCTTCGACGGCTGGTTCTTCACGGCCGTCCGCACCACGGGGATCTACTGCCGGCCGAGCTGTCCGGCCGTGCCGCCCAAGGTCGAGAACATGAGCTTCCTGCCCAGCGCGGCGGCCTGCCAACAGGCGGGCTACCGGGCCTGCAAGCGCTGCCGGCCCGACACCAGCCCCGGCTCCCCCGAGTGGAACGCCCGCGCCGACTCCGTCGCCCGCGCCGTCCGGCTGATCCAGGACGGGGTCGTCGACCGCGAGGGCGTGCCCGGTCTCGCCACCCGGCTCGGCTACTCGACCCGGCAGGTCGAGCGCCAGCTGCTCGCCGAGCTCGGGGCCGGGCCGCTGGCCCTGGCCCGGGCGCAGCGGGCGCAGACGGCCCGGCTGCTGATCGAGACCTCCGAGCTGCCGATGGGCGACGTCGCGTTCGCCGCGGGGTTCTCCTCGATCCGCGCGTTCAACGACACCGTCCGCGAGGTCTTCGCGCTCTCCCCCAGCGACCTGCGGACCCGGGCGGTGCGGGCGGCCGGCCGGCCCGAGGCACAGCCGCGGATCCCGGGGACGATCAGCCTGCGGCTGCCGTTCCGGGCCCCGCTGAACCCGGACAACCTCTTCGGGCACCTGGCTGCGACCGGTGTCCCCGGGGTCGAGGAGTGGCGCGACGGTGCCTACCGGCGGACGCTGCGGCTCCCGTACGGCACCGGTGTGGTGGCCCTAACGCCCGGGCCGGAGCACATCGGCTGCCGGCTGGCCCTGACCGACCTGCGGGACCTGACCATCGCGATCAGCCGCTGCCGGTGGATGCTCGACCTGGACGCCGATCCGGAGGCGGTGGACGAGCAGCTGCGCGCCGATCCGCTGCTGGCCCCGCTGGTGGACAAGGCTCCGGGGCGTCGGGTGCCGCGCACGGTCGACGCGGCGGAGTTCGCCGTGCGGGCCGTGCTGGGCCAGCAGGTCTCGACCGCCGCCGCGCGGACGCACGCGGCCCGGCTGGTGACCGCGTACGGGGAGCCCGTCCAGGACCCCCGGGGCGGCCTCACGCACCTGTTCCCGTCCCCGCAGGCCTTGGCGGCCCTCGACCCCGAGACGCTGTCGATGCCGCGCAGCCGCCGTACGACGCTGACCACGCTGGTGGCGGCGCTGGCGGACGGTTCGCTGCCGCTGGGCATCGACAGCGACTGGGAAGCGGCCCGCGCCGGGCTCAACGCCCTGCCCGGGTTCGGGCCGTGGACCACCGAGATCGTCGCGATGCGGGCGCTCGGCGACCCGGACGCCTTCCTGCCGTCCGACCTGGGGGTGCGGCGGGCCGCCCAGGGGCTCGGGCTGCCGTCGACCCCGGCCGCGCTGACGGCCCGGGCGGCCCTGTGGCGCCCCTGGCGCGCCTACGCCGTCCAGTACCTGTGGGCCACCGACGCCCACCCCATCAACCACCTGCCCGTCTGAGGAGCGCACCCATGAGCACCAAGCAGCACACCGTCGTGGACAGCCCGTACGGCCCGCTGACCCTGGTCGCCACCGACGGCGTCCTGAGCGGCCTGTACATGACCGGCCAGCGCCACCGGCCCGTCGAGGAGTCCTTCGGCGAGCGGGTCGCGGACGGCGAGGAGCCGTTCCCCGAGGTGCGCCGGCAGTTGGCCGCGTACTTCGCCGGCGAGCTCCGGGAGTTCACCGTCCCGGTCCGGCTGGAGGGCACCGCCTTCCAGCGCAGCGTCTGGGAGCAGCTGGTGCGGATCCCGTACGGGCAGACGTGGTCGTACGGGCGGCTCGCGACGGAACTGGGCAGGCCGGGCGCCTCGCGCGCGGTGGGCCTGGCCAACGGGAAGAACCCGGTCGGCATCATCGTGCCCTGCCACCGCGTGATCGGTGCCTCGGGCGGCATGACGGGCTACGGCGGCGGCATCGAGCGCAAGGTGCGGCTGCTGGAGTTCGAAGGGGCGGGGAAGTAGCCCGGATGGCGGGAGCGGTGGCTCAGATCACCGAGAGGGGGACGAGGAGGGCGAAGCCGGCGCCGGCTTCCACCGCGTAGGCGTAGAGGTCCGGGTGCTGGACGGGGGCGGCGAGGAGGACGACGCTCTGCTGGGCGGAGGCCGCGTCCACCCAGGCGGGGTCGGCGCCGAGGCGGCCCTGGTACCAGCCTTCGCAGGAGGCGGGTCCGGTGACGGCGAGGAGGTCGTCCTCGCGGCGGTAGAAGGCCTGCCAGCCCTCGGCGGGCGCGGACCAGCCCTCGAAGTCCTCGAAGGGCGACCAGCCGCCCTCGCGTATCGCGTTGTCGAACAGCCAGACGGGCGAGCCGTCTTCGGTGACCTCGTCACCGGCCTGTTGGTCGGTGGTGAAGTGGACCATGGGGAGGGCGTCGGGCCCGTCGGCCGTGCTCGGCCAGGCGTACATCGTGATCATCTGCTGATTCTGTCCTGCTCGTGTCCGCTGCGGGTACCCGCCTGCCCCGCGAATCCGCTACGGGGTGGGGCGGCGGCCGTTCTCCAGTTCCACGGTGCCCTCGCCTGATTCCAGTGCGCGGTAGGCCTCTTCGGTCCGCAGGCCGAGGGATCCGGGGAGGTACGTGGTGAGTTCGCCCGGTTCGACCAGCCGCCAGGAGAGGAGTTCCTCCTCCTGGAGCCTGATCGAGGCGAGTTGCGCGTCGTCGAGCACGCCGCCGTCGTAGAGGTAGGCGGCCAGCGGCGGGCGGCCGGTGCCCAGCGACCAGTCGACGGCGAGGAGCCGGCCGAGCGGGACGTCGATGCCGATCTCCTCGGCGCTCTCGCGCCGGGCCGCCGTCCGCGGGGATTCGCCCAGGTCGGATTCGATGGTGCCGCCGGGCAGGGCCCAGCCCGCACGGTAGTTGGGTTCCACGAGGAGCACCCGGCCCGCGGCGTCGCGGAACAGGGCGGCCGCGCCGGCCAGCACCCGGGGCAGGCTCGCGATGTAGGTGGCGTAGTCGTCGGTGGTGGTCACGGCGCCACCCTACCCAGCCGGCGCCGGCCGTCCGCAGGGCGGCCCCGCGGGCTCACCCCTGCGGGTCACCGCCGTCCTCCCGGTCCCGTCCCCGGGACTCGGCGACGCGCCGCAGCCGGGGGTGGCGGGCCGTGCCCTGCTCGGTGATGGCGTCGCCGACCATGGCCTTCACGGCGTCGCGCAGGCCGTGCAGGGCGTGGTGGCGGGCGGGGCCGGCGCCGGGGTCCTCCCGCAGTTCCCTCACCAGGGCCCAGCACAGCAGCAGCATGACGATGACGAAGGGCAGGGCGACCAGGATGGTCGCGGTCTGCAGGGACTTCAGACCGCCCGCGACGAGCAGGACGGCGGCCACGGCGGCCATCAGCACGCCCCAGGTGACGACGAGCCAGGTCGGCGGGTTCAGCGAGCCCCGGCTGGTGAGGGAACCCATGACCAGGGACGCGGAGTCGGCGCTGGTGACGAAGTACGTCATGACCAGGACCATCGCGACCCAGGGCGTGACGGTGCCCAGCGGCAGCGCGTCGAGCATCGCGAACAGCGAGGCCTCGGTGCCCTCCTTGATCTTGGACGCGAGGTCGGCGGCGCCGGTGGACTGGAGGCGGATGGCGGTGCCGCCCATGACGCAGAACCAGACCACGGTGGCGCCGCTGGGGACGAGCAGGACGCCGACGAGGAACTCCCGGATGGTGCGGCCGCGGGAGATGCGGGCGATGAAGGTGCCGACGAAGGGCGCCCAGGACAGCCACCACGCCCAGTAGAAGATGGTCCAGGCGCCGAGCCAGGCGCTGTCGGTGAAGGCCCCGGTGCGGCTGGCCATGGGCAGCAGCTCGTCCAGGTAGCCGCCGACGCCGGCGGGGATCACGTCCAGGACGTAGACGGTGGGGCCGAGCACGAAGACGAAGAGCATCAGGGTCGCGGCGAGCACGAGGTTGATGGTGCTCAGCCACTTGACGCCCTTGTGCAGGCCGGAGAAGGCGGAGAGCACGAACGCGGCGGACAGCGAACCGATGATGATCAGCTCGACCGTGGTGGAGTCCTCGACGCCGGTGGTGATGTTGAGGCCCTTGGACACCTGGAGGGCGCCGAGGCCCAGGCTGGTCGCGGTGCCGAAGACGGTGGCGAAGACCGCGAGCAGGTCGATGGCCTTGCCGGCCGGCCCGTTGGCCCGCTCCTCGCCCATCAGCGGGACGAAGGCGGAGCTGAGGCGGTTGCCGCGGCCCTTGCGGAAGGTCGCGTAGGCGAGGGCGAGCCCGGCGATGCCGTAGATGGCCCAGGGGGTGAGCGTCCAGTGGAAGAAGGAGTACTCCATGGCCGCGAGGGCGGCGCCGCCGGTGCCGGGGGCCGCGCCGGAGGCCGGTGGCGGGTTCAGGTAGTGGGTGAGCGGCTCGCCGACGCCGTAGAACATGAGGCCGATGCCCATGCCGGCGCTGAACATCATGGCGATCCACGCGAGGTTCGTGAACTCCGGTTCGGAGTCGTCGGCGCCGAGCCGGATCCGCCCGAAGCGGCCGGCCGCGAGGGCGACGCACATCACGAGGAACACGTCGGCGGCGATCACGAACAGCCAGGCGAAGTTGTTCAGCACCCAGGTGAGGGCGGTGCCCGAGGCGGAGTCGAAGGAGTCCTTCCCGAGGGCGGCCCACGCGACGACGGCCAGCACGGCGATCACGCCGATGGTGACGACGCCGTGGTCGGGCGTGCCGTCCACAGGGTCGCCGGACCCCCCACCTGGAGTATCCGGACGTGGCTGTTCCAGTGAATCCGTGCTCATGCGGCCACACTATGCAGATGTATATCCGTATTTAGCCGTATGGCGCGCCGCCTGTGGCGTAGGCCACCCATGGGCATAGGAGGATCCTCCGGATAGGCTCATGGGGGCGCGACTGCACTGTTCGATAGCAAGGGATTAGCAAGGTGACGGACGGAGCAGTAACTGAGACCGCGCGCGTGCTCATCGCCGCGGACAAATTCAAGGGCTCGCTCACGGCCGTTCAGGTCGCGGAGCGGGTGACGGCCGGCCTTCGCAGGGCCGTACCGGACGTGGAGATCGAGACCCTCCCCGTCGCGGACGGCGGCGACGGTACGGTCGCGGCCGCCGTGGCGGCCGGTTTCGAACGCCGGGAGGTACGGGTCACCGGACCGCTCGGCGACCAGGTCACGGCCGCTTTCGCGCTGCGCGACGGCACCGCCGTGGTCGAGATGGCGGAGGCCTCCGGCCTCCAGCTGCTGCCGGCGGGCACCTTCGCCGCGCTGACGGCGACCACGTACGGTTCCGGCGAGCTGCTGAAGGCCGCCCTGGACGCGGGCGCCCGCTCGATCGTCTTCGGCGTGGGCGGCAGCGCCACCACCGACGGCGGCGCGGGCATGCTCGCGGCGCTGGGCGCGGTGTTCCTGGACGCGAACGGCGAACAGGTCGGTCCGGGCGGCGGCGCGCTGGCCGCGCTGGCCTCGGCCGACCTGTCCGGGATCGATCCCCGCTTCGCCGAGGTCGAGTTCGTCCTGGCGAGCGACGTGGACAACCCGCTCACGGGCCCCAAGGGCGCGCCCGCGGTCTACGGCCCGCAGAAGGGCGCCTCGCCCGAGGACGTGGCGACGCTCGACGCGGCGCTGGCGCACTTCGCGGTGGTGCTGGAGAAGTCGATCGGCTCGAAGGCCGCCGAGTGTGCGGTGCTGCCGGGCGCGGGCGGCGCCGGCGGCATCGGCTACGGGGCGCTGCTCCTCGGGGCGACGTTCCGTCCCGGCATCGAGCTGATGCTGGAGGTGCTGGGCTTCGCCCCGGCGCTGGAGCGGGCCACGCTGGTCATCACGGGTGAGGGTTCGCTCGACGAGCAGACCCTGCACGGCAAGGCCCCGGCGGGTGTCGCGGCCGCGGCGCGCGCGGCGGGCAAGCCGGTCGTGGCGGTCTGCGGACGGCTGCTGCTGGACCAGGCGGCGCTGGAGGCGGCGGGCATCCGCAAGGCCTACCCGCTGACCGACCTGGAGCCGGACCCGGCGAAGTCCATCCCGAACGCCGGCCCCCTGCTGGAGCGGGTCGCGCAGACCATCGCCGCCGACGTGCTCTGACGCACGACCCGGCCCGTACGGCCGAAGGCCCGGAACCCCGCGACGACGGGGGTCCGGGCCTTCGCCGTCCCCCGGGGGCGGCGGGTCCCGTCGGGGCGGACGGGCGGCTCGCCTGCTACGCGGTGACCCGGGCGCGGGCCGCCGACAGCAACTGAGCGGTGGTCACGACCCGGGCGAAGCCGCCGCCGTGGAGGTTCACGGCGGCGGCGGTCGCCAGTTCGTCGGCGGTCAGGGACAGCCCGTCGGGGCCGGCGAGGTCGAAGGTGTGGGTGGCGTCCAGCGGTACGAGGACCCGGTAGCCGAGGTTGCCCGCCATCCGGGCCGTGGTCTCGACGCACATGTTGGTCTGGATCCCGGCGACGACCACCTGGCGGATGCCCCGCTCGGTGAGCCACCGGGACAGGTCGGGGGTGCCGTAGAAGGCCGAGTTGACGGTCTTGGTGATCAGCAGCGCCTCGTGGCGGCGCTCCTCGACCAGGTCCTTGAAGGCGTAGCCGGGCCGGTCCTCGGCCAGCACGGATCCGGGCTGCACCGAGTTGTGCCGGACCAGGACCACCGGGCGCCCCGACTCCTGCCAGGCGTCCATCAGGGCGGCGATGTTGTCCTCGGCGGCCGGGTTGTTGCGCCGCCCCAGAAGGAGGCGTCGTCGAAGGCCTTCTGGACGTCGATGACGATCAGGGCGCTGTCGGCGGCGAGCTGCGGGGCGGCGGCCCCGGTGGTGGTGGCGGCCGGTCGGGGCGTGGTGTGCGCGGTGTCGGTCATGGCTCCATCGTGTCCCCGGCGGCGCGCCCGTCCCAGGGGTGGCCGGGACGACGATCGATGGGATCCTGCCGGCCTGGCAGGACTCCGCGTACGGGGTCTGGCACAGTGGCCCCATGGAGCGCGTAGCGATCGTCGCCCAGCCCGGTATCCGGAGCTTCGACCTCGCCGTCATCACCGAGGTGTGGGGACCCGACCGCAGCCGGGCCGGGGTGCCCTCCTTCGAGCTGCGCCGGTGCGCGCGGGACGGCGGCCCGATCGCCCTGCCCGGCGGGCTCACCCTGATGCCCGACCGCGGACTCGACTGGCTCAGCGCCGCCGACCTCGTGGTCGTGCCCGCCCTGGCCGAGCCGGACGATCCGACGCCCGAACCGATCCTCGCCGCGTTGCGCGCCGCGCACGCCCGGGGCGTGCCGGTGGCCGCCCTGTGCGCCGGGGCCTTCGTGCTGGCCGAGGCCGGGCTGTTGGAGGGCAAGCGGGCGGTGACCCACTGGTGGCTCGCCCCGCGGCTCGCGGCGCGCTACCCGGGGGTGCTGGTCGAGGACGCCCCGCTGTACGTGGAGGACGACGGGCTGTGGACCTCCGCCGGGGTGGCCTCGGGCATCGACCTGTGCCTGCACCTGGTGCGCGAGGCCCACGGGGCGGAGGCCGCGGCGGCCATCGCCCGCTCGATGGTGACCGGCCCCTTCCGCACCGGCGACCACGCCCAGTACCTGGACCGGCCCGTGCCGGCGGCGGACCGGATCACCGAGGCCCTCGCCGCGGTGCGGGAGCAGGCCCTGCGCCGACTGCACGAGCCGTTGGACGTGGCCACGCTGGCCCGCTGGGCCGGGATGTCGCCGCGTTCCTTCGCCCGGCACTTCACCGCCGCGACCGGCATCACCCCGCACCGGTGGCTCCTCGGCCGGCGGCTGGACGAGGCCCGCAAACTGCTGGAACGCACCGACCACCCCGTGCCGGAAGTGGCCCGGCGGTCCGGGTTCGCCAGCGAGGTCACCTTCCGTCAGCACTTCGGCGCCCGGGTCGGCGTCAGCCCGCGCGCGTACCGTGCGGCGGCGGCCGGCGCACCGGGACGCGGCGACAGTGTTAGAAAGGGCTCATGACCGGACGTTCGGGTCGACACGGGGAAGCGCGGCCGGCAAGCCTGCTCGCGCGCCTCTCCCTGGCCCCGGGCACCGTCGCCGGTCAGGTCTTCGCGCTCCAGGCGGTGATCGTCGCGGTATTGATCACCGCCGCCGCGCTGGCCCTGGTCTTCCAGGCCCGCTACGACAGCCGGCAAAACGCCCGGAACCGCTCGCTGGCCGCCGCGGAGGCCTTCGCCCACGCCCCCGGCCTGCCGGCCGCCCTGCGCGGACCGGACCCGACCGCCGGCCTCCAGGCGCTGGCCGAGGGCGCCCGCAAGGGCTCGGGGGTGGACTTCGTCGCCGTGCTGAGCACCGACGGCGTCCGCTACACCGACTCCCGGCCCGAGCTGATCGGCAAGCGGGCCGCCGGCGACCTGGCCCGCGCCGCGGCCGGACGCTCGTTCACCGAACTGTTCCAGGGCAAGCCCAGTGACGCGGTCCGCGCGGTGGTGCCCGTCCGGGACGAGCGCGGCAACGTCGTCGGCCTGGTCTCCACCGGCGTCGAGATCGAGAACGTCGCGGACGTGGTCGAGGGGCAGCTGCCGCTGCTGCTCGGCGCGGCCGCGGGCGCCCTGCTGCTGGGGACCGGCGGCGCCGCCCTGGTCAGCCGCCGCCTGCGGCGTCAGACCCGGGGCCTGGGCGCCGCCGAGATGGCCCGGATGAACGAGCACCACGAGGCGGTGCTGCACGCCGTGCGCGAGGGCGTGCTGATCATCGACACCGACCACCGGCTGGTCCTCGCCAACGACGAGGCCCGCCGGCTCCTGGACCTGCCGGCCGACGCCGAGCAGCGGCACGTGGAGGAGCTGGGCCTGGACGCGCGCACCGCCGAGTTGCTGACCTCGGGCCGGGTCGTCACCGACGAGGTGCACCGGGCGGGCGACCGGCTCCTCGCGGTGAACGTGCGCCCCACCGAGACCTTCTCCGGGCGGCCCTCGGGCAGCGTCATGACCCTGCGCGACTCCACCGAGCTCGCGGCGCTCGCCGGGCGCGCCGAGGTGGCCCGGGAGCGGCTCCAGATGCTCTACGACGCCGGGGTGCGGATCGGTACCACCCTGGACGTGGTGCGCACCGCCGAGGAACTCTCGGAGGTGGCCGTGCCGCGCTTCGCGGACTTCGTCACCGTCGAGCTGCTGGAGCCGGTGCTGCGCGGCGAGGAACCCTCACCGGCCGCGGGCGCGCACACCGAGATGCGCCGGTCGGCGATGTCCGGGGTGCGCACCGACCAGCCGCTCCAGCCCGTCGGCGACGTGATCCGGTTCGCGGTGCCCACCGCCCCGATGGCCGCGGCCCTGGACGCCGGGCAGGCGGTGCTCGCGCCCGATCTGAACGCCGCGATGGGCTGGCGGGCCCAGGACGCCGCCGGTACCCGGGTGGCCCTGGACTACGGGCTGCATTCGCTGATCTCCGTACCCCTCCAGGCGCGGGGCGTGGTGTTGGGCATGGCGAACTTCTGGCGGGCCGCGGACACCCCGGAGGCCTTCGACGAGGAGGACCTGTCCTTCGCCGAGGAGCTGGGGGCGCGGGCCGCGGTGTCCATCGACAACGCGCGCCGCTTCACCCGTGAGCACGCGACGGCCGTGACCCTCCAGCGCAGTCTGCTGCCCCGGGTGCTGCCCGACGTGAGCGCGGTCGACGTCGCCTTCCGGTACCTGCCCGCGAAGGCGGGGGTGGGCGGCGACTGGTTCGACGTGATCCCGCTGCCCGGGGCGCGGGTGGCGCTGGTGGTGGGCGACGTGGTGGGGCACGGGGTGCACGCGGCGGCCACGATGGGCCGGCTGCGTACGGCCGTGCACAACTTCTCCACCCTCGACATCCCGCCCGACGAGTTGCTGGGACACCTGGACGAGCTGATCGACCGGATCGACCAGTTGGAGCGCGGCGCGCCGAGCGAGGGCCCGGCAGCCGGTACGTCCGCCCGGGGCGGCGACGCGCCCGCCTGGACGGGCGGCCGTGCGGGGTCCGCCGTACCCGGGGAGGACCCGGAGGCCGGGGAGGAGCCCGCCGGGATCACCGGCGCCACCTGCCTGTACGCGGTGTACGACCCGGCCTCCGGGGTCTGCACGATCGCCAGCGCCGGTCACCCCGGGCCCGCCCTGGTGCACGCCGACGGGCGGGTGGAGTTCCCCGAGCTGCCGCCCGGACTCCCCCTCGGGGTGGGCGGCATGCCGTTCGAGGCGACGGGTCTGCGGCTGCCCGAGGGGAGCCGCCTCGTGCTGTTCACCGACGGCCTGCTGGAGGACCGCGACCGGGACTTCGACTCCGGTCTCGCGCTGCTGCGCGAGACCCTGTCACAGCCCGGCCGCAGCCCCGACCAGGCCTGCGCGGACGTACTGGCCGCGCTGCTGTTCCCGTCGCCCGACGACGACATCGCCCTGCTGATCGCCGACACCCGGCGGCTGGAGCCCGACCGGATCGCGGAGTGGGAGGTGCCCGGCGATCCGTCGGCCGTCTCCCGGGTGCGGGGCGCGGGCGCCGCCCAGCTCGCCGCGTGGGGGTTGGAGGAGATCTCCTTCACCGCGGAACTCGTCCTCAGCGAGCTGATCACCAACGCCATCCGGTACGGGTCGGCGCCCGTGCGGGTCCGGTTGCTGTACGACCGGACCCTGATCTGCGAGGTCTCCGACGGCAGCAGCACCTCCCCCCACCTGCGGTACGCGGCGACCACCGACGAGGGCGGCCGCGGCCTGTTCCTGGTGGCCCAGTACGCCGAACGGTGGGGCACCCGCTACACGGACCGCGGGAAGGTCATCTGGGCGGAGCTGTCGCTGACCGGCGGCCCCGAGCCGATGGCGGGGCCCGCCCCGGACCTCGAAGCGCTGGAGGACCTCGCCTGGTGACGGGCGGCGCCCCGCCGCGGGAGGCGGAACCCTCAGCAGGCCCCCAGCGGTGGTCCGTCAGCGGGCCCTGGTGCGGGCCAGGAGGACCGCCACGTCGTCCTGGGGGGCGGTGGGCAGCAACTGGGTCAGGATCCCCTCGCACAGCTCCTCCAGGGGCTGCGCGGCCTGCCGCAGCGCCCGGCCGAGGCGTTCCATGCCCTCGTCGAGGTCCCGGTCGCGGGCCTCGATGAGGCCGTCCGTGTACAGGACGAGCAGGCTGCCGGGCGGGAGCGGCACCTCCTCGGTGCGGAAGTCCTGCCCGCCGGTACCGAGCGGGGTTCCGGCGGGCCCGTCGAGGAAGGTGACCGTCCCGTCGGCGGCGGCCAAGGCAGGCGGCGGATGCCCTGCGCGGGCGATGACGCAGCCGCCGGTCGCCGGGTCGTGGACGGCGTAGACGCAGGTGGCCATCTCGTCCTCGCCGAGGTCGGCGACGACCGCGTCGAGGGAGCGCAGCAGCCGGGCGGGCGGTACGTCCTCGCGGGCGAGGGTCCGTACCGCCGTGCGGAGTTGGCCCATGACGGCCGCCGCGTGGATGCCGTGGCCCATGACGTCGCCGATGACGAGGCCGGTGCGGCCCCGGGGCAGTTGGATGACGTCGAACCAGTCGCCGCCGACGTCGTGGTCACTGGCGGGCAGGTAGCGGCCGGTCAGTTCGAGGCCGGGGACCTCGGGGAGGGCGCTGTTGGTGAGGCTGCGCCGCAGGGTGCGGGCGGCCTGGCGCTGGGTCGTGTACATCCGGGCGTTGTCGATGTTCAGGGCGGCGCGCGCGACGAGCTCGTCGATCAGGACGCCGTCCTGCTCGTCGAACGGCTCGCGCTCGCGCACCCGGGTCACGGCCACGGCCCCGAGCACGGTGCCGCGGGCGACCAGCGGCACCATGCGCGCCGAGCCGAGGGTGGCGAGGTAGTCGCGCAGGTCCTGCGCGCGGGGGTCGGTGATCAGCGCGGGGATGTCGGAGGCGAACAGGGCCAGGGGGACGCCCTCGGTGACGACCCGTTCGTAGACCGTTCCGGCCGGGACCCGGAAGGTCTGGCCGGGGGCGAGCTTCGCGGTCGGCGCCGTCGGGTCGGGGAAGGTCGCGGCGAGCCGGCGGAGCACGCCGCGGGTGGAGGCCGCCGACTCGTCCGGGTCGAGGACCGCCTCCAGGATCTGTACGTCGGCCGAGTCCGCGAGCTGCGGCACCAGCAGGTCCACGATCTCCCGGGCGGTCTGGCGCAGGTCGAGGGTGGTGCCGATGCGGGTGCCGGCCTCGGCGAGCAGCGCGAACCGGGTGCGGGCCCGCTCGGCCTCCAGTTGGGCCCGCTGGCCCTCGGTGATGTCGATGAGGGAGGCGATGAGCCCGAGGCGGCGGCCGCTCCCGTCGAGCAGCGGGGCGTACGAACAGGACCAGGTGCGGTCGTGCTCGGGGTCGGCGGGGGTGCGTCCGGTGCGGCGGACGTCGACGACGGCGCTGCCGCGCTCCAGCACCTGCCGCATGGTCGCCTCCAGCGCGGCGGCGTTGACCCCGGGCACCACCTCGGTGAGCCGTCTTCCGAGGTGGTCGGCGGCGGGGACGCCGTTCATCCGGGCCAGGGCGTCGTTGACCCGGAGGAAGCGCAGGTCGGGGCCGAGGGTGGCGAGGCCGATCGGGGACTGGGTGAACAGGCTCTGGAGGGCGACGAGGGAGTCCCGCATGTGCAGGACCTCGGAGGTTTCGACGGCGATCAGGAGCGCTCCCGTACGGCCCTGCGGATCGGCGGCGGGCACGATCCACATCTCCATCGCCACGCGGTGCCCGTCGCGGTGGCGCACGGGCAGCGTGCCGACGACGGTCTCCCCGGCCTGGACGCGGCGGGTCAGGTCGTCGGCGAGCCGGCGGTTGGCCTCGGGGACGAGCACGGCGGAGCCGGGCCGGCCGAGGATGTCCTCCGGGCGGTGCCCGAGCAGGTCCTGGGCGGCCAGGGACCATTCCACGATGCGGCCGTCCGCGTCCTCGCGCCACAGGGCGATGGGGAGCAGCTCGCGGAGTACGCCGGCGTATCCGACCGCCGCCATCGGCTGATCGGGCATCTCGCTCGTCGACTGGTAAGTGTCCAACGCACCGACCTCACCCCGGGGGGCCTGTTTCCTTCCGATTCACCCTAGCCGAGCCCCTGGGACGGCGCGTCGGGGCGCAGCGCGCGGGGTTGGGGACCGCCCGCCCTGCCGCGGGCGGTCACCGGCCGGGTCAGAAGTCGGCCTGCGCCCGGACGTCGGCGCGGCCGACCGATTCCAGCTCCCACATCTTGCAGTAGAGGCGGCGGATGTACTCGATGTCGATGTTGCGGCGCTGCGCCTCGTTCACGGGGTAGAGGACGGTCAGCTCGAAGGAGCGTTCGGCGTTGATGTCGCCCTCCTTGTCCCGCCACTGGCCGCGGCCCTCCTGGAGGGTCAGGCCGGACGGGAAGCGGGGCGTGACCACGTCGTTCACGAACTTCATGAACTGCTCGTCGGTGATCGGGGGGTTGCCGTTGTGGCGGCCGGTGCCGAAGTACAGGTGGGTCGAGATGAACGGGCTGCCCACCTGGGAGGCGGTCTGCTGCTCCGCGGCGGCGGTGGTGGCACGTGTCTCGAACGCCACGTCGGCCACGGGTCTTCCCACGGCGAAGAGGAGCGCGCCCACGGCGAAGAGGGCGGCGGCGGGCAGCGGTATCCGGATCTGGCGCATGTGTGTGGTCATCCCTGTCTGTCTACGTGGAGGGGGGGGTGGCGGTGCGGGGGGTGTGCGGGGCCGGTCCGTGCGCCCTCAGGCGGGCAGGGACTCCAGCAGGTGGACGGCCGCGTCCTTGAGGCGGCCCGGCGCCCGCGCGCTGCGGCGCAGGTCCCGCGCGGTGCGGCGGAGCGTGCCGGTGGTCCGTACGGAGCCGATCCAGGCGGCGCGCGGCGCGAGCTCCGCGACGAGGTCCTCCGCCTCGTTCCAGGCCCCGGCGCGCGCCAGGGCCGCGAGGAGTTCGGCGGTGAACAGGTGCCGGTAGGACGGGCCGGGGGCGGTGGCCGCGGCGTGCAGGAGCGGGATGGCCCGGTCCCAGTGGCGCAGCCGGGCGAGGACCCAGCCGCGGTGGCCGAGGAGTTCGCTCTCGTCGATCCACCAGGCCCAGTGCGGGTCGCGCCCTGAGACACCGTCGAGGAAGCGGCTGCGGGCCCGGCCGAGGAGCGCGAGGGGTTCGCGGCGCGCGCCCAGCATCGCGACGGCGTGGGCCTGCCGGATCAGGACGAGGCTGGCGACCCGGGCGGGCAACGGCTTGGGGCCGGCGACCCGGGCCGCGCTCGCCAGGGCCGCCCGCGGCCGGCCGGTGTGGGCTTCGAGCATGCTGTGGTTGAGGAGCACGAGCCGCGCCGTCCAGCGGTCGCCGCACAGCTCCGCCAGGGCCAGGGCCCGGGCGTTCATCCGCCGGGCACGGGTGTTCAGGCCGGCGTCGAAGAGGATCCAGCCGATGACCTCGGCGAGTTCGGCGAGCGCGGCCAGCAGGTCGCCGTCCTCGGCGTGCAGGCTCGCGGGGGTGGCCGACAGCTGCGGGAACCGCCGTAGGGCCTCGCGTACGGCGGGCACGGCGGCGGTGGCGCCCCGCTCGGTGTCCAGGGCGACGAGCCGGCGGATCGCGTGCAGGGCGCAGCCGAGCAGCGCGCCGGGCTCCTCGGGCCGGGCGGTGCCGATGGCGGGAGCGGGAAGCGGCGGGGCGGTCATGACAGCAGGCCCGCCTCGATGGCACCCTCGCGGCGGCGGCCGAGGCCGGCGAAGGAGGAGGCGACCTCCGTCAGCCACTCCACCTCCTGGCGGAAGTCCTCGTAGGGCGGGCGGACGGGGATGTCGGCCGCGTCGGCCTGCTCGGCGCGCTGCTCCGCGGGTCGGCTGAGCACGGCGCGCACCTGGAGCGCCTCGCCCAGGGGCGAGGTGGGGTCCTCGGGGAGGTTCAGGGAGCGGGCGACGCGGACGAAGTCCGCCAGCGAGAGGGAGGTGCGGAGCATCAGCTGGCCGTCGCGGATCTCGATGACGCGCCGGTAGAGGCTGTAGTGCGGGTCGCGCGGCGGGATGAGGTCGCGGGGCAGCGAGCGGGGCGGGTCCAGGGCGATGTCCGGGGAGGCCTCGTACAGGGCCCACCACAGCGGGCGCAGCCGCAGGTAGGAGCGGTAGCTACGCACCCAGCCGCGGGCTCGGGTGACGCGGATGCCCCAGGAGGGGATCGTCCAGCCGATGATCTGGAGCAGGGCTCCGATGCTGCCGCTCGTCCACTGGATGGGGTCGAGGGCGGCGCCGTCGAAGTCCAGTCGGGTGCCGGCGATCTGGATGCTGCGGGTCACGCAGTAGACGAGGATCATGCTCGCGCCGACGGTGACGGTGCGCATGCCGACGGCGAGCCACTGGCGGTTGGCCATCCTGGTGAAGCGCAGCGACAGCCGGACGGTTTCGAACTGTCCGATGGCGCAGATCAGCAGGTAGAACGACATGTACAGGGCGTACCGGCCGTCCTGGATGCTGAGCAGGATCGTGGAGGTGGCCGTCTCGGACTTGGCGGCGGGGCCCACGATGAGCGAGGTGGGCACGAGGACGCACAGGGCGGCGGTGAAGAACAGCACCCGGTTGCGCGCCATCCGGCGGGCCTCGGCGGGCGGCGACGACCAGTAGACGAGGACGACCTGCTGGGCCGCGGTCAGGATGACGACGGCGACCTGGGTGATCAGCGAAGTGATGTTGGGCAGTCCGAAGAATCCGGAGATGTGCAGCCGCAGCAGGTCGAGGTCGACCAGGAAACTGATGCCGGAGCAGAGGAAGTAGGTGCACAGCGCCCACAGGGCGATGTCGGTCTTCCTGCGCAGCAGGTCCGGAAGGCGGTACGCGAAGGCGGCGATGCCGACGACGGCGCAGATCCAGGCGAGGATCCCGTAGATCACACGCACCCCTGATCCGGCTTGCCGAGTCCGCTCTCGATGCGGGCGACGATCTCGGCGGCATCGGCGGGGACGCCCCAGGCGGGTTCGGTCCACCGTTTCGCGGCGCGCGCGAGGATCAGCGAGGCCATGGTCTCGGCTTCCTGTTCCTCGTCGTCGCTGTAGCGGGAACGCATCAGCATGCCGCGTACGGCGGCGGGGTCGACGTCGGGAATCAGCCGGCCGGAATCACCGCCGGCCAGTTGCAGGGAGCCGTTGTGGTCGAAGGCGATGTGCGCCAATTCGTGCGCGATGATGTGTTCTTTGTGTGAGGACGACGCGGCTTTTTCGTACACGATGACGTCGAAGTCATCCATTTTCAGCCATATGCCGAACAGGTGACGTTCAGGAAATGGCGTGGATATCAAATGGATGGGCCGGTTGCGTTGTTCGGTCAGATGGCGGTGGAGTTCGTCGATGCCGCACCCGTGCTCCATGCCCCACTGCGCGAGGAGTCCCTCGCAGGTGTGGCGCACCTTCTTCAGGCGGCGCCGGAGCCTTCTGTCCTCGGACGTCGATGACGCAGAGCCAGGTAACTTCATCCTCAGTCCTCCGCCGAACCCCTGCGCGGCCGTACTCGTCCGGTCACGCCGCCGCCCTCGTACCGGCCGGCACGGAAAGGGACCGAACCCCCTCCGTCTCGGCACCACGGTGTCCGAAGGGTTTCGATTCCGGGGCGACGACGCGGCCATGATGCCACACGCCCGACGCCCTCATCCGTACGACGAGTTGTCTGCGACCGCGGCCCGACCGTTTCCGCCACCGGGCCCGGAGGAATTTCGGCCAGGAGCTTCACGGAACTTCTACGAATTCACCGACATGTGCCGTGAAAGGCGGTCAGCGCGCGGGCGCACCCGTGGCGCGGGTGGACCGGCGGGGGCGCGCCTCTCAACGCACGAGGCGGGCCTGGCGCGGGAGTTCGGCCGGGTCCAGGACGGAGGCGATGCCCCGCGCGAGGCAGGGGATGCGGTGGGGCGGGATGCCGGCGATGTTGATGCGGCCCGAGGTGGTGCCGTAGATGGCGAACTGCCGCCGCAGCAACAGCATCTGCGCGGAGGTGAGCGGGAGCATGGAGAACATGCCCTTCTGTCGCGCCAGCGCCCGGGCCTGGACGGCGCACCCCAACGCGTCCAACTGCTGGGTGAGTTCAGCGCGGTTGGCGGCGATCCGGCCCCGCATGAGCTCCAGTTCGGCCTCCCAGGAACGGCGCAGCCGCTCGTCCTCCAGGATGGCCGTCACGACGGCGGCGCCGTGCTCCGGCGGCATCGAGTACAGGGTCCGGGCGGCGTTCTGCAGGGCCGTCTCGGCGTGCCGCACGGACCGGGCCGAGGCGCCGATCACGATGGCGCAACCCGTACGGTCGCTGTAGAGGCCGAAGTTCTTCGAGCAGCTCACGGCCACCAGCATCTCCGGCACCCGGGCGGCGAGCATCCGGGTGGGGGCCAGATCGGCCTCCAGTCCGTCGCCGAGTCCGTGGTAGGCGAGGTCGACGAAGGGGACCCAGCCGTTGCGGGCGGCCAGTTCGGCCAGGGCCGCCCAGTCCCGCGGGGCGGGGTCGGCGCCGGTCGGGTTGTGGCAACAGCCCTGGAGCAGGACGACGTCGTCGCGCCGCGCCGCCCCGAGGTCGCGCAGGACCGATTCGGCGTCGAAGCCGCCCTCGGCGTCGCGCCAGCCGTAGGTGCGCACGGTCAGGCCGGCGGCCTCCAGGATGGGCCGGTGGTTGACGTACGCCGGGTCGCTGATCCACACCGTGGTGCCGGGGCGGGTCCGGCAGATCAGGTCGGCCAGCAGCCGCAGCGCGCCGGAGCCGGCGACGGTCTGGACGGCCGCGGCCCGGTCGGCCGGGCCGTCGGGGCCCAGCACCATCGAGAGCAGGGCCCGGTTGAAGCCGGCGTTTCCGGAGAGCCCGCGGTACTCCTTGGACTCGGACCGTTCGGCGAGCAGGATCTCGGCCTCGCGGACGGCCGCCATGACCGGGGTGCGGCCGGTCGGGTCCCGGTAGACGCCGAGGACGAGGTTCAGCCGCTCGGGGCGTTCGTCGGTGCCGTACTCGTACGTCAGGTCCCACAGTGGGTCGGTGGGCGGCGGGGGGAGCAGCTCAAGCATCTGCGGGAACCTCGGGTCGCGGGTGGACGTGCGGGCGGGGGCGGCGGTTGGCGAGGACGACGCCGATGGTGATGAGGGGGACGCCGATCAGCACGGCGAGGGTCGGCTTCTCGCCGAGCAGCGGCACGGCGAGCAGGACGACGGCGACCGGGCTCAGGCTCCCGACGACGGAGGCGCGCTCGGCGCCGAGCCGGCGGATGGCGAAGGCGTACAGGAGGCCGGCGCACAGGCCCACGCCGAGCCCCTGCACCACGAGGAACAGCAGGATGTCGCCGCCCTCGGCGTGCGCGATGCCGGTCGGGAGCACCCCGGTCAGCACCAGGAGGGCGATGACGGCGAAGGAGGGCAGGCAGAGCAGGCCGATCGAGCCGACGGGGTCGAGGTCGACGTCGCGCAGGCCGACCGTGTAGAGGGCCCACAGTCCGCTGGCGACCAGCAGGGTGCCCGCGCCGGCGAGGACGTCGGTGTCGACGGGGACGACGTACCGCCAGACGAGGGCGAGCACCCCGGCGGCGATCAGGGCCAGGCCGGCGCTCTGCGCGCCGCGGGGCAGGCCGCGACCGCGGGCGGCCATCAGGGCGGAGACGAACAGCGGGACCATGCCGGGGACGATGGAGCCGACGAAGGCGGCCGAGGTGAGGGCGCCGCCGTGCATGGCGGCGAGGAAGAACGGCACCCCCGCACCGCAGACGATCTTGAGGGCGGGTCCGGGTCGGACCGCTGCGATGCGTGCCCTGCGTCGCCACAGCGCGGGCAGCAGGACGACGAGCGGGACGCCGAAGCGCAGCAGGGCGGCGTCGGCGGGCAGCAGGGTGGAGGCGCTGAGGGCGCGGGCGCTGAGCGCGAAGGCGGCCCAGATCGCCACGGTCACCAGCAGCGCGGCCATGCCCCGGGCCTGGGGGGAGAGCCCGCTGCGGCCGGGATGTCCGGCTCGCGGGCCCTCCGCGTCGAGCGGAGCGGCCGGCCCGGTGGTGGTGGTCGCGACCAAGGAAGTTGCTCCAGCCTGTGAGAGCGGACCGGTCTGGTCCGTTCGCCCGCAACGCTAGGGCCTGGGCGGGGGCAGCCGATTGCCAGTTCTGTCGCTCGGACATACGTTTGGGGCAGGATCTGCCAAGAACTGCCCCGGGAGGGCCCATGGACGCCGTCGATCTGCAGATCATCCGGGAATTGCAGGCCGACGGGCGGCTGTCGAACCAGGATTTGGCCGACCGCGTCCGGCTGTCCCCGTCGCCGTGTCTGCGCCGGGTCCGCCGGCTGGAGGAGGCGGGTCTGATCCGCGGCTACACCGCCATGGTGGACCAGGTCGCCTTCGGGCTCCCCGTCACCGTCTTCGTCCGCATCCGCCTGGAGCGGCACACGGCGGAGGCGGTCGGCGTGTTCGAGGAGCACGTGGCGGTCATCGAGCACATCCAGGACTGCTACCTGATGGCGGGCAGCAGCGACTACCTGCTGCGGGTCGTCATCGAGGACCTGGAGGCGTACGAGGCGCTGGTGCGCCACCGGATCCACGCCATTCCCGGCATCGCCTCGATCGAGTCGAGCTTCGCCTACGGCAGCGTCAAGCAGACCCGGACTTACCCGCGCCCCTCCCCCGGCGGGACCGCACGGGGGAGGTGACGGGCTGCGCGGGCGCGGTTTCCGCCTGCGCGGGCGGAGTGACCGCCTACGCCGGGTCGGCCGTCGGGCCGCCGACGGCCGCTGCGAAGGCGGCGTGGGCGGTCGCGTCGAAGAGCACGAACCGGACCTCCTCGACCTCGGTGCGGGCCGCCCGTACCGTCGCGACCGCGATGCGGGCGCCGTCGTCCATCGGCCAGCCGTAGATCCCGGTGGAGATGGCGGGGAAGGCGACCGTCCGGGCCCCCAGCTCGTCGGCGACGCGCAGGGACTCGCGGTAGCAGGAGGCGAGGAGCGCGGAGCGGTCCTCGGCGCGCGACCACACCGGGCCGACCGTGTGGATGACGTGCTCGGCCGGTAGGCGTCCGGCCGTGGTGGCCACCGCCCGACCCGTCGGCAGCCCCTTGCCGTAGTGGGAGCGCCGCAGGTCCTCGCAGGCGGCCAGGATCTCGGGGCCGCCGCGCCGGTGGATGGCGCCGTCCACTCCCCCGCCGCCGAGCAGGGAGGAGTTCGCGGCGTTGACGATCGCGTCCGCCGCTTCGGTGGTGATGTCTCCGAGGACGAGGGCGATGCGGACCATCAGGAGGCCTTCCGAAGGTGGCGCCAGACCGCCTTGGCCGCGTTGTGGCCGGACATGCCGTGCACGCCCGGGCCCGGCGGGGTGGCCGAGGAGCACAGGAACACCGCGGGGTGGGCGGTGGTGTACGGGGACAGGGTGACCTTCGGGCGCAGCAGGAGCTGGAGGCCGGAGGCCGCGCCGCAGGCGATGTCCCCGCCGACGTAGTTGGGGTTGCGGGCCGCGAGCTGCGCGGGGCCGGACGTCACGCGGGCCAGTACGAGGTCGCGGAAGCCCGGGGCGAAGCGCTCCAACTGCCGCTCGATGGGCTCGGTGAGGTCACCGTCCCAGCCCGACGGGACGTGTCCGTACACCCAGAACACGTGCTTGCCCTCGGGTGCCCGGCCGGGGTCGACGAGGCTGGGTTGGGCGGCGATGAGGAAGGGGTTGCGCGGGGCGCGGCCGCCCGAGGCGAGTTGCAGGGCGGCGTCGATGTCGCGGGTGTGGGGGCCGATCTGGACGGTGCCGGCCCGGCGGGGTTCCTCGGCGGTCCAGGGCACCGGCCCGTCCAGGGCATAGTCGATCTTGAAGGCGGCGGCCCCGTACCGGTAGCCCTCGTAGGCGCTGCCCAGTCGGGCGATACGGGCCAGGGCGGTCGGGGAGGTGTCGAAGAGGTACGCGCGGGCCGGCGGGAGGTCGTCGAGCCGCTTGACCTCGAAGCCGGTGTGGATGGTGCCGCCCAGGTCGCGCAGGTATCCGGCGAGGGCGTCGGAGAGGGACTGCGAGCCGCCGCGCGGCAGCGGCCAGCCACCCGCGTGCGCGGCGAGGGCGAAGACCAGGCCGACGGCGCCGGTACCGATGCCGTTCAACGGAGCCATGACGTGCGCCACGAGCCCGGCGAACAGGGCGCGCGCCCGGTCGTCCCTGAAGCGGCGCAGCAACCAGGTGGAGGGCGGCAGTCCGGTGAGCCCGAAGCGGGCGAGGGTGATCGGGTCCCGGGGCAGCGCGGTGTTCGGCAGGGACATGAAGTCCCGGGCGAGGGTGTCCCACTTGCCGAGGAACGGCTCGACCAGCCGGCGGTAGGTGCCCGCGTCGCGCGGCCCGAAGGAGGCGGCGGTCTCCGCGACGGACCGGGAGAGCACGGCGGCCGTGCCGTCGTCGAAGGGGTGCGCCATCGGGAGCGGGGGGTGCAGCCACTCCAGTCCGTACCGCTGGAGCGGCATGGTCCTGAACACCGGCGAGCCCGCGCCCAGGGGGTGGACGGCCGCGCAGGGGTCGTGCCGGAATCCGGGGAGGGTGAGCTCCTCGGTCCGGGCGCCGCCGCCGACGGTCTCCGCGGCCTCGAAGACGGCCACGGAGTGGCCCCGGCGGGCCAGTTCGACGGCGGCCGTCAGCCCGTTGGGCCCCGCCCCCACCACGACCGCATCGAGAATCGGCGGCACTTGCGACTCCTTCGTCCGATGGGCACTGACCCCACCCTATGGTGCGGCCCGCGCCGATCGGCTCCGCGGGTCGTCCGGCGGGCCGCCGTCGCCGCGCTACGCGCCGCGCAGCAGGTCGCGGACGCGTACGGTCGTGGCCTCGTCCCGGCCGACGGCGAACGGGAGGGCGTTGTCGCGGTCCACCCGGAAGGGCACCCCGTCGACGGTGCTCTGGGTGCCGCCCGCCTCGGCGACCAGCAACAGACCGGCCGCGTGGTCCCAGGCGGAGGGCCAGTTGAAGGCGAGGGCGTCCATCTCCCCGCGGGCCACCTTCAGGTACTCCAGACCGGCCGAACCGCAGGGCCGGACGGTGACGCCTGGCACCTCCAGCCGGGCGAGGACGCGCCGCTCCTCCTCCGTCGTGTACAGCGGGTGGGCCGTGGCCACGCGCAGTTCGGCGCCGGGTTCGGGCGAACCGCTGTGGATCCGCTCGCCGTTGACGTACGCGCCCTGTCCCCGTACGGCGGTCGCCAGCTCGTCCAGGGCCGGGGCGAAGGTCCAGGAGGCGAGGATCTCGCCGCGCAGGGCCAGCGCCACCAGGGTGCAGAAGCCGGCGTCGCCGTTGACGAACTGCCGGGTCCCGTCGACCGGGTCGACGATCCACACGGGTGCTTCGGCGCGCAGCGCCCGGTAGACGTCCGGGTCGGCGTGCACGGCTTCCTCGCCGACGACGGCGGAGCCGGGCAGCAGTTTGGTCAACGAGGCCGTGAGGTGTTCCTCGGCCAGCCGGTCGGCGACGGTCACCAGGTCGTGGGGGCCGCTCTTCTGGTCCACCTCGTGGTCGGCGAGTTGCCGGAACCTGGGCATGATCTCGACGGCCGCCGCCTTGCGCACGGCCTCTTCCACGGCGGACAGGTCACGGGCCAGAAATTCATCGATCATGCGTCCAGCAAAGCACGGCCGACCGACAAACCCCACCCCCGCACCCATCGGGGCGACGCACACCGCACGACGCGCGGATGAACGGCCGGACGGCCGGGGGTGGGCGGGCGGCGACGCCCCCTTGACACTGTTAGTAAAGTTTCCTAACTTGACGGCACCACCACCCCCGCCCCGGCAGCGCCCGGACGCCCACCCCGATCACCCTCGGGGCGTGAACTCAATGAACGAAATGATGACGCGGACGGGCGCGTCCGGTATTTCTAAGCGGAACCGCGCGCCCTGACGCATTTATCCGATCGCGAACGACAGAACGCGCCGTCGGCTTATCGGCCTTTTATTTACGCGGGCAGCACGGAACATCGGAAATGCTGGCGATGTCATCCCGGGGCGCATCCCGAAAAGGGACGGTGCGGTGAAGTCGGCGCGGACGTGTGCCCGTCGGCAAGTATGGCCGAGCCCGGCGTACTTGCGACCCGCCGAGGGTTTCAGTCAGGTAAATTCGCGCGTGCGGAAGGGGCCGGCGCCCCGTGCGCGCCGGCCCCTCCCGAGTCGGCTACTTCGCCATCCCCCAGCGGACCGGCGCGATCTGCTTGGACATGATGGTGATCAGCTCGTAAGCGGCGTGCGACGCGGCGACCGAGGTGATGCCGGCGTGGTCGTAGGCCGGTGCGACCTCCACGATGTCGGCGGAGACCAGCTGACAGTCCGCGAGGCCGCGCAGGATCTCCAGCAGTTCGCGGGAGGTCATGCCGCCGGCTTCCGGGGTGCCGGTGCCCGGGGCGTGCGCGGGGTCCAGGACGTCGATGTCGATGGAGATGTACAGGGGCCGGTCGCCGACCCGCTCGCGCAGTTGCTGGGCTATCTCGTCGACCCCGCGGCGCATCACGTCCGCGGAGGTGACGATGCCGAAGCCGAGCTTGGCGTCGTCGTCGAGGTCCTTCTTGCCGTAGATCGGGCCGCGCGTTCCGACGTGGCAGAGGGCGGAGGTGTCGATGACGCCCTCCTCCACGGCCCGACGGAAGGGCATTCCGTGGGTGTACTGCTGGCCGAAGTACTCGTCCCAGGTGTCGAGGTGCGCGTCGAAGTGCAGGACCGCGACCGGCCCGTGCTTCTTGGCCACGGACCGCAGCAGCGGCAGCGCGATCGTGTGGTCGCCGCCCAGCGTCATCAGCCGGGCGCCGCCGGCGAGGAGTTCGTCGGCGGCGGCCTCGATGGTCTCCACCGCCTCGTTCGCGTTGAACGGATTGGCGCTGATGTCACCCGCGTCCGCGACCTGGCTGTAGTGGAAGGGGTAGACGTCCTGCGCCGGGTTGTAGGGGCGCAGCGTGCGGGAGGCCTCGCGGATGGCGTTGCCGCCGAACCGGGCTCCGGGGCGGTAGGTGACGCCGCCGTCGAAGGGAACGCCGACCACGGCGATGTCCGCCTTCTCCACCTGGTCGATGCGGGGAATGCGGCCGAACGTGGCCTGACCGGCGAAGTGCAGCGTCCGGTCGGTCTCGGTCGGTGCGAGCGGCGGGGTCGGTCCGTTGGGCTGGGCGGTCATGGTGCGGTCGGTGCCTTTCCGGCTACGGCGGCCCGGTGCCCCGTTGGTGGGCCCGGGCGCGGGTGGGGACGCCGGGCGGCTCCCGGGCGTGCGGTGGTCTACTGCGGCGGGTTGCCGTGCTTGCGCGACGGCAGGTCGGCGTGCTTGGTGCGGAGCATCGCGAGCGCGCCCGCGAGGACCTCGCGGGTCTCGGC
>NZ_JBEZKS010000055.1:0-58993 GCF_040651775.1 Streptomyces sp. NPDC048383 | reverse complement strand
TATCAACTTTTGGCGTTGATTTTTGGCACGCTGTTGAGTTCTCAAGGAACGGACGCTTCCTTTGTACTCACCCTCTCGGGCTTTCCTCCGGGCTTCGTTCTGTGTTGTTCTGTTCTTGCGTTTCCGACTCTATCAGACTCTCTCGGGCCCGATTTTTTCGGCGCTTTCCAGGTCCTGCGCTTTCGCACTTTCCCTTTCCGGCGATTCCGACTCTATCAGATCCTTTCGGGCCTGACTCCCAGTCAGCGGGGTTTGTCCTCCGGGCTGTTGGGCCCTTCCGACGAGTGAGACAGTAGCGGATTCCCTGCCCCCGAAGCCAATCGGCGGCTGCGCCCTGGGACGCGGATTCCTCATTCGCAAATACGCATGAAAACGAGACGACAGCTTGAGTCGTTCGTTCGAATGTGTAGTACGGGATGGCTGTCCGGGGACCGACCGGGGTCGGCGCTCACTTCGGACAACTCGAAGGACCTTACGGATCCGGCACTGGTGTGTCAACCCCCGGCTGACCGGATGTGAACACCGGTGGACCGGCGGCGGAAAGTTCCGGCGTCGCGGGGGCCGCGGGGCTACGGTGGCTCCCATGACTACGCATGCGCTCACGCCCAGCCTCTGCTGGTGGGCCGCCTGACGGCGGCCGACCTTCCACGCGAGCACACATGCGTTCACGGCCGCCGCCACGGCGGCCGTTTCTGTTTCTCCCTCCCGGGAGTGGCTCGGTCGCCCGGCGCGGCGGTCACCACACCAGCCACAGAGGGAGAGCGGGACATGACGAGGATCTTCAGCGGGGTCAAGCCGACCGGACACCTGACCCTGGGGAACTACCTGGGGGCCGTGCGGCAGTGGGTCGCCGCCGAGCAGGAGCCCGATGACGCGCTGTTCTGCGTCGTCGATCTGCACGCCCTCACCGTCGAGCACGATCCGGCGCGGGTGCGCCGGCTCAGCAGGCAGGCCGCGACGCTGTTGCTCGCCGCCGGGCTGGGGCCCGAGAAGTGCACGCTGTTCGTGCAGAGCCACGTGGACGAGCACACCAGGCTCGCCTACCTCCTGGAGTGCACCGCCTCGGACGGCGAGCTGCGCCGGATGATCCAGTACCGCGAGAAGTCCGTGCGGGCGCAGGACGCCGGGGAGGGCGTGCGTCTGTCGTTGCTCACCTATCCCGTGCTGATGGCCGCCGACATCCTGGCGTACGACACCGCCGAGGTACCGGTCGGTGAGGACCAGCGGCAGCACGTGGAGCTGACCCGGGACCTCGCCGTGCGGTTCAACCAGCGGTACGGGCACACCTTCACCGTGCCCAGGGCCACGCACCCGCAGGTGGCGGCGCGGGTCATGGACCTCCAGGACCCGACGTCGAAGATGGGGAAGTCGCACGGGAGCGGTGCGGGGATCGTCTACCTGCTCGACGAGCCGGCGGTGATCCGCAAGAAGGTGATGCGGGCCGTGACCGACAGCGGCGACGACGGTGTGGTGTACGACCGGGCCGCGCGCCCGGGAGTGGCGAACCTCCTCGATGTCCTCGCGGCCTGCACGGGCGAAGAGCCGCAGGTGCTCGCGCGGGGGTACGCGCAGTACGGGCCCTTGAAGCGGGACGTCGCCGACGCCGTGGTGGAGCTGCTGCGGCCCCTGCGGGAGCGGCACGCGGAGATCTCCGCGGATCCGGGCGAGGTGGAGCGCGTCCTGCGCGAGGGGGCGGGGAGGGCGAGGGCGCTGGCGCGGCCGGTGGTGGACCGGGCGTACGAGGCCATCGGGCTGTTGGCCCCCTGATCCCGTACGCCCGGGTTCTCGTCGGGGCGGGTCGGTCAGCTGTTGCCGGAGGCGAGTTCGCGGCTGCGGTCGCGGGCCGCCTCCAGGGCGGCGATCAGCGCCGCCCGTACGCCGTGCTTCTCCAGCTCGACGATGGCGTTGATGGTCGTACCGGCCGGGGAGGTGACGGCCTCGCGGAGCTTGACCGGGTGCTCGCCGCTGTCGCGGAGCATCACGGCGGCGCCGATGGCGGCCTGCACGATCAGGTCGTGGGCCTGGGCGCGGGGCAGCCCGAGCAGGATGCCGGCGTCCGTCATGGCTTCGACGAGGTAGTAGAAGTAGGCGGGGCCGGAGCCGGAGAGGGCGGTGGCGGCGTCCTGCTGGGACTCCGGGACGCGCAGGGTCTTGCCGACGCCGCCGAAGATCTCCTCGGTGTGCTGGAGGTGGGCGGCGGTGGCGTGGCTGCCGGCCGAGATGACGGACATGGCCTCGTCGACGAGGGCGGGGGTGTTCGTCATGACGCGGACGACGGGGGTGCCGGCGGCGAGCCGCTCCTCGAAGAAGGAGGTGGGGATGCCCGCGGCGCCGCTGATGATCAGGCGGTCGGCGGGGAGGTGCGGTGCGAGCTCTTCGAGGAGCTTGCCCATGTCCTGCGGCTTGACGGTGAGGATGAGCGTGTCGGCGCGCTCGGCGGCTTCGGCGTTGCTGACGGCCTCGACGCCGTAGCGGGTGCGGAGCTCCTCGGCGCGCTCGGCGCGGCGGGCGGTGACGAGCAGCTTGCCCGCCGGTCGGCCGCCGCGGATCATCCCGCTGAGCAGGGCCTCGCCGATCTTGCCGGTACCGAGGACTGCGACTGTCTGGGTCATGCCGGGTTCACCTCGCCGAACGAACGTAAGGACGTACGGGCTCATCCTCGCACCCGGCCCGGGAGCGCCGGGTGGGCGTCCGGTCCGTGGGCGGTGGGGGCCGGTTACGGGGTGCGGCGGCGGAGGGTGGCCGCGCCGAGGGCGAGGACGAGCAGGGCGCAGCCGGCGACGACGAGGACGTCACGGACGAAGTCGGCGGTCATGTCGGTGTGGGTGAGGACCTGGGTCATGCCGTCGACGGCGTAGGACATGGGCAGGACGTCGGAGAGGCCTTCGAGGACGGGGTGCATGGTCTCGCGGGGTGCGAAGAGTCCGCACAGGAGCAGCTGCGGGAAGACGACTGCCGGCATGAATTGGACGGCCTGGAACTCGGAGGCGGCGAAGGCGGAGACGAACAGGCCGAGGGCGGTGCCGAGGAGCGCGTCGAGGAGGGCGACGAGGAGGAGCAGCCAGGGGCTGCCGATGACGTCGAGGTCGAGGGCCCAAAGGGCGAGTCCGGTGGCGAGGAGGGACTGGACGACGGCGACGGCGCCGAAGGCGAGGGCGTAGCCGGCGATGAGGTCGCCCTTGCCGAGGGGCATGGCGAGGAGGCGTTCCAGGGTGCCGGAGGTGCGTTCGCGGAGGGTGGCGATCGAGGTGATCAGGAACATGGTGATGAGGGGGAAGATCCCGAGGAGGCTCGCGCCGGTCGTGTCGAAGGTCTGCGGGCTGCCGTCGAAGACGAAGCGCAGCAGGGTCAGCATCAGGACGGGGACCAGCAGCATCAAGGCGATGGAGCGCGGGTCGTGGCGGAGCTGACGCAGGACGCGGGCGGCGGTGGCGAGGGTGCGGGCGCCGTTCATCGGAGGGTTCCTTCGGCGGTGGGGGCGGTCGCGGGGGCGGGGGCCGTCGCGGGGGCGGGGGCCGTCGCGGCGGCTTCGTCGACGAGGCGGAGGAAGGCCTCTTCCACGGTGGCGGAGCCGGTGCGGGTGCGCAGGGCTTCGGGGGTGTCCTGGGCGAGGATCCGGCCGTCGCGCATGAGGAGCAGGTCGTGGCAGCGCTCGGCCTCGTCCATGACGTGGGAGGAGACGAGGATGGTGGCGCCGCGGCGGGCGGTGAGGTCGTGGAAGAGGTTCCACAGGTCGCGGCGCAGGACCGGGTCGAGGCCGACGGTGGGTTCGTCCAGGACGAGGAGTTCGGGGGTGCCGAGGAGGGCGACGGCGAGGGAGACGCGGCTGCGCTGGCCTCCGGAGAGGTTGCCGGCGAGGGCGTCGGCGCGGGTGGTGAGGTCGACGTCGGCGATGGCGCGGGTGACGGTTTCGGCGCGGCGGCCGGCGGCGGCGCGGCCGGGGTCGAGGACGGCGGCGAAGTAGTCGAGGTTCTGCCGGACGGTGAGGTCGTCGTAGACGGAGGGCGCCTGGGTGACGTAGCCGATCCGGGCGCGGAGGTCCGGGTGGCCGGCGGGGCGGCCGAGGACGTCGAGGGTGCCGGTGACGTGGGCCTGGGTGCCGACGACGGCGCGCAGGAGGGTGGACTTTCCGCAGCCGGAGGGCCCGAGGAGGCCGGTGATGCGGCCGCGGGGGACGTCGAAGGCGAGGGCGTCGAGGACGGTACGGGGGGTGCGGCCGGTGCCGCGGCGGACGGTGAGGTCGCGGGCGTGGACGGCGGGGGTGTCGGTGGTGAGGGAGACCGTTCCCTCCGGCAGTTTATTCATCATGTGATGAATAATGCTCCTGGCGGTGCCGGGGCGTCAATCGGCCGGGCACCGCGGGTTCGGGCGGGCTGGTGGGGAGGTGCCGCTACTTCTTGCGCTTGGGGCGGCGGGCGGCGGGGTTGCCCGTACGGGAGCTGCGGCGCCGTGCGAACTCGGCGACGGCACGCTCGTACTCGGCCCGGTGCAGCTTCTCGCCGGGGGCCTCGATCAGGCAGCGCAGGAAGTACGCGATGAGGGAGCCGATGAAACCGATCGCTTTCAGCCCCTTGAGGGCGGCCTCGTCGGAGGACGGGGCGGCGCGGCGGCCGAAGGACTCCCAGGTCTTGGCGAAGGCGATGGAGCTGGCGATCGCGAAGAGGATGACGACGGAGATGCTGAGGAACGGACCGACGTTGCCGATTTCCAGGCCCTCGTAGGCCAGGCGCAGCAGGTAGGCGCCGGCGACGGCGGCGACGAGCGCGCCGACGGCGACGCCGGCGCGGCGCGCGGCGTAGCCGTTGTCGTGGTCCACCCAGGTGGTCCCGAAGAACCGGATCGGCTCGGGGCGGGGGCCGGGGGCGGGCTCGGCGGACGGGGTGGTCCGCCCCTGACCGTCGGTGCCGCCGTCGGTGCCGCCCTGGCCGGGCTCCTGGTGCTGGTCTCGCTGCTCGTCGTCGCTCACAGCGGCGATTATCCCCCGGCGGGCCGCGCCGGCCGGGGGCGTCTCGCGTGGCGGAACGGGTGACGGGACGTTCACGGGACGGGTGAACGGGACGCGTCGCGGGGCGCGGACCCCGGGGCGGGTCGGCCCGGTCGGTCGCCCAGTCGCTCCGTCGCCCAGTCGCCCAGTCGCTCCGTCGCTCAGTCGCAGCGGCCGGCGACGTAGCCGTCGGTGCCGGTCTTCACGTACGCGTCGGAGACGAACCGGTTGTTGCCGATGCAGTCCCACAGGTTCGTGGTGCCGTACGGGCCGCTGACCGTCGTTCCGGGGCACTGGCAGCGGATCGTCACGTACCCGCCGAGCGGCAGGGTCTCGACGACCGAGTAGTTGGTTCCGGGCCCGTTGCGCACGTTGACGCGGTGGCCGGGTGCGAGCGGGTACGTCGGGAGGCCGGAGGCGGCGGTGAGGCCCTGTGCCTGGCTTGAATCGTTCTCAACGGACATGTGGAACATCCCCCCTTGGATGTGTCCCCGCGCAACGCGCGCGGGGTGACGAGCCCTTGGATGTTCCCACGGACCATCGACTAGGCTCCGGCGGGGGTGGTGAGCGGTGCAGTCGCGGCGTACGGACTACGCGGGTTTTCCGGAGTACGCCGGTCAGTACCGGCTCGAATCCGTACTCGGCTCCGGGGGCATGGGCGTCGTCCACCTGGCCGCCTCAAGCTCCGGGCTGAAACTCGCCGTCAAGGTCGTGCACGCCCAGCACGCGGTGGATCCCGAGTTCCGGGCGCGGTTCCGGCAGGAGGTCGCCGCCGCGCGGCGGGTCAGCGGGGCGTTCACCGCTCCCGTCGTGGACGCGGACCCCGATGCCGAGCGGCCCTGGATGGCCACCCTGTTCGTCGACGCCCCGACGCTGTCCGAGCGGGTACGGGAACGGGTGCTGGACGCCGTCGAGTTGACCCGGCTCGCCGCCGGGCTGGCCGAGGCGCTGCGGGACATCCACCGGGCCGGGGTCGTGCACCGGGACCTGAAGCCGAGCAACGTCCTGATGGCCCCGGACGGGGTGCGCGTCATCGACTTCGGGATCTCCCGCCCCGCCGACAGCGACCTGCACACCGAGACCGGCAAGCTGATCGGGACGCCGCCGTTCATGGCGCCGGAGCAGTTCCAGCGGCCCCGTGACGTGGGGACGGCCGCCGACGTGTTCGCGCTGGGCGCGGTGCTCGTGCACGCGGCGACCGGGCGGGGACCCTTCGACTCCGACAGCCACTACCTGGTCGCGTACCAGGTGGTGCACAGCGAACCCGACCTGACGCAGCTCCCGGCGCGGCTCGTTCCCATCGTGGCCCGCTGCCTGGCCAAGGATCCCGACGAGCGGCCGACCGCCGACGCGCTGATCGCCGAGATCCGGACCGTGACCAGCCGGACGGCCGAGGACACGCACTCGTTCATACCGCAGCCGCGTCGACCGGTGCCCGAGGACGAGCTCAC
This sequence comes from Streptomyces sp. NPDC048383, assembly GCF_040651775.1. NCBI lineage: Bacteria > Bacillati > Actinomycetota > Actinomycetes > Kitasatosporales > Streptomycetaceae > Streptomyces > Streptomyces sp. NPDC048383. The sequence goes on along the minus strand of NZ_JBEZKS010000055.1, from coordinate 52,558 downwards.
GCACCTGCGCGACCGCGACCCGGTCCCCCCGTCGGCGACGGAGCCGCCGGCGGAGCCGCCGGCGGAGCTGCCGCCCGCCCGGCGGTGGGGGCGCGGGCCGCTGGTCGGTGGGATCGGGCTGCTGCTCGTGGCCGGCGCGGCCGGCGTCCACCTGGGGTTCGGAGCCACGGCCGCGCCCGTGGAGCGGCCCGTACCGCCCCCTTCGGCGCCGGCCGGCAAGGCCTTCGCCCCCTGGGCGGTGTCCCCGGGCGGGCACACCGCCGCCTGCTCGGCCGGGGGCGGCGGGCTCTTCTGCTCCGGACGGGGTCTGACCGCCGCCCGGCTCGACCCCGCCGACGGCGCGGTCACCTGGTCGGTCCCGGCCGGTACGCCGGGGCAGTCGTCGGCGGCCGCCGCCGCTCCCGTGCACGCCGGGGGGCTGGTCCTCGTGGAACCGCCGGGCAGCGAACGCCTCAAGGCCCTCGACCCCGCGAGCGGGGCGGAACGCTGGCAGCACCGGCTCTCCGGCGGTACCCGGGTGGTGGCGGCGGGGCAGCACGTACTCCTCGTCGCCGTCGACGGGAGCCTCGTCGCCCTCGACGCGGCGACCGGCGAACAGCGCTGGACCCGGCGCGGCGCGCCGGGAGCCAGCTGGTGGGGCGCCCCGGCGACCGGGCCGGGCAGCGCCGCGTTCTACTCCGCGACACCCGACCCGGACGGCAGGTCGACGCAGGTCGCCGAGGTGGACGCGGGGAACGGGACCGTGCGCTGGCAGGTCCGCACCGGGGGCAGGCTGCTGCCCGTCGGCACGGCACGCGGATCGCTCCACCTGCTCGACAACGACGCGGGAGCCCGCACGGGCGGCATCGTGCGGGTGGACCTGACGAGCCGCGCCGTGCAACGGGTCCACCTGTCGACGCCGCTCTTCGAAGTCGAGGCGGGCCTCGCCGGCGACGGCACCGTGTACTGCTTCGGGGCGCAGGGCGGGCTGGTCGCCGTCGACGCGACCAGGGAACTGTGGCGGCTGGAGACCGGGGCGGCGAGCGCCTCCCGGCCCGTACCCGTCGACGGTCGGGTCTACCTGACGGCGTCGGACGGCCGCCTGTTGGCGGTCGACGCGGCGGCCGGGCGGATCACGGGCCAGACGCAGCCCCGGATGGCCGCCGGGCAGCGCACCGTCAGCTCGGGCCTGCCCGCCCCCGTCGTCGCCGACGGGCGGGTGTTCGCGTCCGCGCCCGACGGGAACGTGTTCGCCGTGGACGCGCGGAACCCCGCCGGGTGGTGACGCGCCCGGCGGGGTGCGGAGCGGGTGGGGCTCAGCCCAGGCGGGACACGTCGCGGACCGCGCCCTTGTCGGCGCTGGTGGCCATCGCGGCGTAGGCGCGCAGGGCCGCGGAGACCGTGCGCTCGCGGTCCTTCGGGGCGTAGACGCCGCCGAGGGCCTCGTGGCGGGCGGCGAGGGTGGCGTCGTCGACGAGGAGTTCGATCGAGCGGTTCGGGATGTCGATCCGGATCCGGTCGCCGTCCTCGACGACGGCGATGGTGCCGCCCGAGGCCGCCTCCGGGGAGGCGTGGCCGATGGACAGGCCCGAGGTGCCGCCGGAGAAGCGGCCGTCCGTGACGAGCGCGCAGACCTTGCCGAGGCCGCGGCCCTTGAGGAAGGACGTCGGGTAGAGCATCTCCTGCATGCCGGGGCCGCCGCGCGGGCCCTCGTAGCGGATGACGACGACGTCGCCCGCCTTGATCTCCTTGCGGAGGATCTTGTCGACGGCCTCGTCCTGCGACTCGCAGACGACGGCCGGGCCCTCGAAGGTCCAGATCGACTCGTCGACACCGGCCGTCTTCACGACGCAGCCGTCGGCCGCGATGTTGCCGCGCAGGACGGCGAGGCCGCCGTCCTTGGAGTACGCGTGCTCGACCGAGCGGATGCAGCCGCCCTCGGCGTCGAGGTCGAGGGTCTCCCAGCGCTCGGACTGCGAGAAGGCGGTCGCGGAGCGCTTGCAGCCGGGGGCGGCGTGCCACAGCTCCATCGCGACGTCGGAGGCGGTGCCGGAGCGGGCGTCCCACTCGGCGAGCCAGTCCTCCAGGTTGTCCGAGTGGACGGAGGTGACGTCCTTGTTGAGCAGCCCGCCGCGGTGCAGCTCGCCCAGGATGGCGGGGATGCCGCCGGCCCGGTGGATGTCCTCCATGTAGTACGTGCCGCCGGGCGCCACGTTCGGGGCGACCTTCGACAGGCACGGCACGCGGCGCGACACCTCGTCGATGTCGGTCAGGTCGTACTCCAGGCCCGCCTCCTGCGCCGCGGCCAGCAGGTGCAGGATCGTGTTGGTGGAGCCGCCCATCGCGATGTCGAGGGCCATGGCGTTCTCGAAGGCCTGCCGGTTGGCGATGTTGCGGGGCAGGACCGACTCGTCGTCGCCCTCGTAGTAGCGCTTGGTGATCTCCACGACCGTGCGGCCGGCGTCCTCGTACAGGGCGCGGCGGGCGGTGTGCGTGGCGAGGACCGAGCCGTTGCCCGGGAGGGCCAGGCCGATGGCCTCGGCGAGGCAGTTCATCGAGTTGGCGGTGAACATGCCCGAACACGAACCGCACGTCGGACAGGCGTTCTCCTCGATGCGCAGGACGTCCTCGTCGGAGACGTTCTCGTTGGAGGCGTCGACCATGGCGTCGATCAGGTCGAGCTTGCGGACGGTGCCGTCGACGAGGGTGGCCTGGCCGGCCTCCATCGGGCCGCCCGACACGAACACGACCGGGATGTTGAGGCGCATCGCGGCCATCAGCATGCCGGGGGTGATCTTGTCGCAGTTGGAGATGCAGATCAGCGCGTCGGCGCAGTGCGCCTCGACCATGTACTCCACCGAGTCGGCGATCAGGTCGCGCGAGGGCAGCGAGTACAGCATTCCGGCGTGGCCCATGGCGATGCCGTCGTCGACCGCGATGGTGTTGAACTCGCGCGGGATCGCACCGGCCTCGCGGATGGCGTCGGAGACGATCCGACCGACGGGCGCCAGGTGGGTGTGGCCCGGGACGAACTCGGTGAAGGAGTTGGCGACCGCGATGATCGGCTTGCCGATGTCCTCGCTCGCTACGCCCGACGCGCGCATCAGCGCACGCGCGCCTGCCATGTTGCGGCCGTGGGTGACGGTGCGGGACCTCAGCTCGGGCATCGGGTTCACTCCCCATGAGTGCGGCCGGCCCGACGGACTCGGCCGCGACTGTAGATATGAAACAGTTACGAGGCTACGCCTGTCGCCCGCGATACGGACAGGGCGTCCGGATGCCGGGACGGGCGGCTCATTCTTCGGTCAGGTACCGCTGGAGCGTCGGGGCCACGAGGGCCACGATGTCCTCCGGGTCCGCCGACGCCAGCGGCTCGACCTGGACGACGTAGCGCAGGATCGCGATCCCGACCATGTGCGAGGCGGCCAGCTCGGCCCGGAAGGTGGGCTCGGGCACGTCCAGATCGGCGGCGACCCGCTCCAGGACCCGGCGCAGGATCAACCCGCGCAGGACCTTCGCCGCCGCCTCGTGGGTGAGGGCCGACCGCATGACCGCGAGCATCGGGGCCCGGGTGACGGGGTTCTCCCAGACGCCGAGGAAGTAGCGGGCGAGCCGCTCCCCGATGCCGTCCGGGCCCTCGCCCAGCACCGCCGGGACGACCAGGGCGGGCTCCATGCTCAGCTCGATCGCGGCGGCGAACAGCTCGTCCTTGCTGCCGAAGTAGTGGTGCACCAGCGCCGGGTCCACGCCGGCCAGCTTCGCGACGCCGCGCACGGACGTCTTGTCGTAGCCGCGCTCCGCGAACACCTCCCGGGCCGCGAGCCGGATGACCTCCTGCGTACCGGGACCGTCCCCGACCTCGTCCTGCCGGGGCCGGCCGGGACCGCGACGCCGCTTCACGGGCTCGCTCATCGGCGCCGCGCCGGGTCCGCGAGGTGCAGCCGGGTGAAGGCCAGCGCCTCGGCGAGGTCGGCCTCGCGCTCGGCGGAGGACATCGCCCGCCGCGTGTTGACCTCGATGACGATGTGCCCGTCGAAGGACGTACGGGCCAGGCCGGCCAGCAGCTCCGCGCAGGGCTGGCTACCCCGGCCGGGCACCAGGTGCTCGTCCTTCGCCGATCCGTTGCCGTCGGCGAGGTGGATGTGGGCGAGCCGGTCGCCCATCCGGTCGATCATGGCGTTGGCGTCCGTACGGGCGGTCGCGGTGTGGGAGAGGTCGACGGTGAAGTGCCGGTAGTCGTCCTTGGTGACGTCCCACTCCGGGGCGTAGGCGAGCATCTCGCGGTCCCGGTAGCGCCACGGGTACATGTTCTCCACGGCGAACCGGACGTCCGTCTCGTCCGCCATCCGCCAGATCCCGCCGACGAACTCCCGCGAGTACTGCCGCTGCCACCGGAACGGCGGGTGCACGACCACGGTCGAGGCCCCGAGCCGCTCGGCCGCCGCCCGGGCCCGCTGGAGCTTGATCCACGGATCGGTCGACCACACCCGCTGGGTGATCAGCAGGCAGGGGGCGTGGATGGCCAGGATCGGTACGTGGTGCTGGTCGGAGAGCCGGCGCAGCGCGTCGACGTCCTGACTGACCGGGTCCGTCCAGACCATGACCTCGACGCCGTCGTACCCGAGGCGCGCGGCGATCTCGAAGGCGGTCGCCGTGGACTCCGGGTAGACGGAGGCCGTGGAGAGCGCGACTTTCGGGATCCGGACTGGTTCTGCCACGGGGACAGATTACGGGTCCCCCGCCGCCGGGGTCGGGGGGCGGGGGCCGGTGGCTTCGGGGTGGGGGTCACCGGGGTGGACGGGGTCGGGGGTGGGCGGTGCACCCCGCGTCCGGGTCGGTGGGGTCCGCGGGAAGCCCCCGAACCTCCCTGATCCGGGTCGAGGACACTCCGCCCGCCCCGGATCCCCGCCGCCCGACTCCCTACGGCAGGTGGTCCAGTCTGCGGAGGATGACGCCCTCGCGGAGAGCCCAGGGGCAGATTTCCAGTTCGTCCACGCCGAAGAGGTCCATCGTGGCTTCCGCCACCAGGGCGCCGGCCAGGAGTTGGGAGGCGCGGCCTTCGGAGACGCCCGGGAGGGCCGTGCGTTCCAGGGTGGTCATCGACGCGAGCCGCGGGACCCATTCGACCAGCGACTTCCGGGTCAGGTCGCGCTGGATGTAGAGGCCGTCGGCCTCCCGGGCCGCGCCCGCGATGCGGGCCAGCTGCTTGAAGGTCTTCGACGTGGCCACGACGTGGTCCGGCAGGCCGGAGCGGCTGAACTCGCCGACGGTACGGGCGATCTGGGCCCGGACGTGTCTGCGCAGCGCCTTCACGTCCGCCGGGTCCGGCGGGTCGCCGGGGAGCCAGGCGGACGTGAGCCGGCCGGCGCCGAGGGGGAGGGAGACGGCCTTGTCGGGGTCCTCGTCGATGCCGAAGGCGATCTCCAGCGAGCCGCCGCCGATGTCCAGCACCAGGAGCTTGCCGGCGGACCACCCGAACCAGCGCCGGACCGCCAGGAAGGTCAGCCGGGCCTCGTCCTCGCCGCTGAGGACGGGCAGGTCGAGGCCGGTCTCGGCCTGGACGCGGGCGAGGACCTCGTCCGCGTTGGTGGCCTCGCGCACCGCGCTGGTCGCGAAGGGCAGCAGGTCCTCGCAGCCCTTGTCCTCGGCGGCCTGCACGGCGTCGCCGATGACCGTGACGAGCCGGTCGATGCCCTCCGGGCCCACGGCGCCGTGCTCGTCGAGGAGCTCCGCCAGCCGCAGCTGCACCTTGTGCGAGTGCGCGGGCAGGGGGCGCGCGCCGGGGTGCGCGTCCACCACCAGCAGATGAATCGTGTTCGAACCCACGTCAAGGACACCGAGTCTCATACGAGAAACGCTACTGGGCGGGACGCGTAGGGGTGGAGTAAGGGGCGCTTAGGCTTGGGTTTGTGCCAAATACGAAGAAGGCCAACAAGACCCGCTCGAAGAAGGACAAGGGCAAGGAGCCTGACGAGAAGGGCCTGGACTTCCCCCGGGCCTGGGTGGAATTCCCCGATCCGGCGGACGACGAGCAGGTCTTCCGCTGCGATCTGACCTGGCTGACCTCGCGCTGGACCTGCATCTTCGGCAGCGGCTGCCAGGGCATCCAGCCGGGCCGCGCCTCCGACGGCTGCTGCACGCTCGGCGCGCACTTCTCGGACGAGGACGACGAGAAGCGCGTCGCGGAGCACGTCGCCCGGCTCACGCCCGAGGTGTGGCAGTTCCACGACGTCGGCAGCGAGGGCGGCTGGACGCAGTTCGACGACGACGGGGAGAAGCAGACCCGCCGCTGGGACGGCGCCTGCGTCTTCCTGAACCGGCCCGGGTTCCCGGCGGGCGCGGGCTGCTCCCTGCACATCCTGGCGCTCAAGAGCGGCCAGGAGCCGCTGGAGACGAAGCCGGACGTGTGCTGGCAGCTGCCCATCCGGCGCACGTACGACTGGATCGACCGGCCGGACGACACCCGGATCCTCCAGGTGTCGATCGGCGAGTACGACCGGCGCGGCTGGGGTCCGGGCGGCCACGACCTGCACTGGTGGTGCACGTCGGCGACGTCGGCGCACGGCGCGGGCGACCCGGTGTACGTGTCGTACCGACCGGAGCTGACGGAGCTGATGGGCAAGGAGGGGTACGAGGCCCTCGTCGCCCTCTGCGAGGCGCGGCTGGCGTCCCTACTGCCGATGGCCCCGCACCCGGCGGACCCGGCCTGACGCGGGAACCCGGCCGGGCGCGGAACCGGCCGGACGCGGGACGCGGCCCGACGCGGAGTTCGGGCCGCTTCCCCCTACCCCCCGACCGGCGTCGGGCCCGGGTCGGGGGAAACCGTTCCTCCTGAGGAGGGTTCCGGCGTCGGCGTCGGGGTGCCCGGATCCGTCGGGGTCGGGGTCGGTGTCGGCGTGGGGGTCGGCGTGGGCGTGGGCGTCGGGGTCGGCTTCGGGGTGGGCGTGGGGGTCGGGGCGGGCGCCGGCGGGGGCTCCGGGGCGGGGGCCGGGCGGCCCCGGCCCTGGATGGCGACGACCGCGCCGGCCGGGTCCACCCCGACCCGGGCACTCCAGGCGCCGACGGGTTGGGCGGCGGCGTCCACCGTGATCCGCAGGGTGACCGATTCTCCGGGCCGCATCGTGCCCGCCGTCCGGCTCGCCCGCAGCCACGGGGCGTCCGACCAGAGCCGCCAGTCGACGGGGCTGCCGCCCGAGGCGGTGAGGGTGAGCAGGGTGACGGATCCCCGGGTGGTGGCGGACGCGGTGAGCCGGCCGGGGCTGCCCGGACCGGCCGCTTCCGGGGTCGGGGGCTGGCCGACGCTGATGACCTCGACGGAGACGTCGGGGCCGGCGGCGCCCGGGGCGAAGCCCGGCTCGCCGGTGGTGTAGGCGGTGTTGCCGGTGTTCTCGTACGCGGTGAGCGTGCGGCCGTCGGCGTACGGCGGCGGGATGTCGGACTCGCCGGCGGAGATCCGGGTGCCCTCGCCCCCGACGGGTTCGCCGGTGCTGGGCGCACCCCGGTACGCGGCCCACAGCGCGATGACCGGCGCGGCGACGACGGTCGCGACGACGGTGGTGGTCACGACGCGGGCCCGGAGCCGGTCGCGGCGGGCGGCGCGGTCCTTGGGGTCCATGGGGAAGCCGGTCCGGTCGAAGCGCGGGCCGGGGCGACCGCCGCGGCGGCGTCCGGAGCGGAGCATGGCGGCGTGGACGGCGGGGCGGGGGGCCGGAACGAGCGGGAGCGCGGCGTTGACGCCACCGGTGCCGGGCCAGGGCGCGCCCGCACCGACGCGTTCGGCGGCGCGGCGACAGCGCGGGCAGTCGTCGACGTGGCGGACGAGTTCGGCGCGCAGGGAGCTGGACAGCAGCACGTTGCCGTCGCCCCCGTCCCCGTCGTCGCCGGTGAGGCGGGAGACGACCGGGCAGTTGCCGGTCTCGACGACGGCGAGCGCGGCGCGGGTGCGTTCCACCTCGCAGGCGGCCCCGGACAACAGTTCCCGGGCGGCCGCGGGGGCGGTGCCGAGGACGGAGGCGAGCTCGGGGACGCCGAGGCGGTGGCGGACGGCGAGTTCGAGGGCCTCGCGCTGCTCGGGGGTGGTGCCGGCGGCTTCGGGCCAGGCGAGCCGGGCCAGTTCCGTACGGCGGTAGGCGCTGACGTCGAGCCCGCGGCGCTCCTCCGGCGCACGGTCGGGATGCCCATGCTCCGGCGCACGCCGGGCGCAGTGCGCCCCTTGGCGCGCGCGCCGCTGCTCGGCGAGCCGGCGCAGGCAGGCCCAACGGGCGAGGGCGTACAGCCAGGCCCGCCGTTCCCCCTCGTCGGGGCAGCGCCCGGGGTGCCGTTCGGCGACGGCGAGGACGTCACCGAGTACGTCGGTGGCGGCGTCGTGGTCGCACAGCACCGACAGGCAGTACGTGAACAGGCCGTCCAGGTAGGGCTCGTGCCGGAAGGGCGGCGGCTGGTTCGGCTGCGGCGGTGAGGGCGCGGGGGTCGGCGGGTTCGGCTGCTCGCCGGCGGCGTCCGGGGCGCCGGCCGCGTCCGGGGCGCCGGCCGCGTCCGGGGCGCCGGCCGCGCCCGGCCGCCCGGCAGCCGTCCGTCCGGGCCCCGTCCCCTCGGGCCACGCGGCCCCCTCGGCAGCGCCGTCGGCAGGGGCGGGCGCGCTCCCCGTCGGTCCCGCGGTGGGTGTGCGCCCGTGCGCCCGGTGTGCGCCGGTGCGCGGTACGGGATGTCGCTGGTCGCTGCTGTTCACCTGGCGACCGTAGGCGGCGCGCCGGTGACGGCCCGGAAGCCTTCAGCAGTTTTAGTCCTTACGGGTGAACAGATCGCCACCGCGCTGACAGCCTCGCTGACAGCCTCCCTGACGACCGGCTCCGTCCAACGTTGTCGGTGCCGGCCGCTACCGTGGGCCCATGGCTGCCCGCACCGCTCGTTCATCCGCCAAGGACCGGCCGTCCTACCGCTGCACCGAGTGCGGCTACACGACCGCGAAATGGCTCGGGCGCTGCCCGGAGTGCCAGGCCTGGGGGACGGTCGAGGAGATGGGCGGCGCCCCCGCCGTGCGGACCACCGCGGCCGGGCGGGTGTCCGCGCCCGCGCTGCCGATCGGCCAGGTCGACGGACGGACGGCGACGGCCCGCAGCACCGGCGTCGACGAGCTGGACCGCGTCCTCGGCGGCGGCCTCGTCCCCGGGGCCGTCGTCCTGCTGGCCGGGGAGCCGGGCGTCGGCAAGTCGACGCTGCTGCTCGACGTCGCGGCCAAGGCCGCCAACGGCGACCACCGCACCCTGTACGTCACCGGCGAGGAGTCGGCGAGCCAGGTGCGGCTGCGGGCCGACCGGATCAACGCCCTCAGTGACCACCTCTACCTCGCCGCCGAGACCGACCTGTCCGCGGTGCTGGGCCACCTCGACGCCGTGAAGCCGGCCCTGCTGGTCCTGGACTCCGTACAGACCATCGCCTCCCCCGAGATCGACGGCGCGCCCGGCGGCATGGCCCAGGTGCGCGAGGTGGCCGGGGCGCTGATCCGGGCCTCCAAGGAGCGGGGCATGTCCACGATCCTCGTCGGCCACGTCACCAAGGACGGGGCCATCGCGGGCCCCCGCCTGCTGGAGCACCTGGTGGACGTGGTGCTGAGCTTCGAGGGCGACCGGCACGCGCGGCTGCGCCTGGTGCGCGGCGTGAAGAACCGGTACGGGGCCACCGACGAGGTCGGTTGCTTCGAGCTGCACGACGAGGGGATCACCGGGCTCGCCGACCCGAGCGGCCTCTTCCTGACCCGGCGCGCCGAGGCGGTGCCCGGGACCTGTCTGACGGTGACCCTGGAGGGCAAGCGCCCGCTGGTCGCCGAGGTGCAGGCGCTGACCGTGGACTCGCAGATCCCCTCGCCCCGTCGGACCACGTCCGGGCTGGAGACCTCGCGCGTCTCGATGATGCTGGCGGTGCTGGAGCAGCGCGGCCGGATCACGGCGCTGGGCAAGCGGGACATCTACAGCGCGACCGTCGGCGGGGTGAAGCTGACCGAGCCGGCCGCGGACCTGGCGATCGCGCTGGCGCTGGCCTCGGCGGCCAGTGACGTGCCGCTGCCGAAGAACCTGGTGGCGATCGGCGAGGTGGGCCTCGCCGGTGAGGTGCGGCGGGTGACCGGCGTGCAGCGGCGGCTCGCGGAGGCGCACCGGCTGGGCTTCACGCACGCGCTGGTGCCGGCGGACCCGGGCAAGGTTCCGGCGGGCATGAAGGTGACGGAGGTCGCGGACATGGGCGAGGCGCTGCGGGCGCTGCCGCGCGGCCGTTCCCGTACGCCGGCCAAGGAGCGCGCGGCGGAGTAGCGGACGGCGCGGGGAGAGCCACGCCGACGGGCGCAGGCCGCGCCGGCCGACGTCCCCGGAGCCCGGCCCGGAGCGGAATCGAAGGGTCCACCAACCGGCGGGGCAGCAGGTCAGGGGCCTCCCGAAACCGTCCGCTGCACGGGTACCGGCCGAGGAACGGCGGGGGCACAGCCCGCGCCGGTAGACTTTGCGCTGGTCCGCCCGGCCGTACGCACGCCCTCGTGCCCGTGGCGCGGGGCGGTACGACCCGCGACCGGAGGAGTGCAGTGGCAGCCAAGGACGGGGCAGCAGCATCCGGCAAGTCGGGCGCGAGCTCCAAGCAGGAGGCCATGATGCGCGCCTCGCTGAGCGCGGTCGCACCTGGTCAGCCCTTGCGTGACGGCCTGGAGCGGATCGTCCGCGGCAACACGGGCGGGCTCATCGTCCTCGGCATGGACAAGTCCGTCGAAGCGATGTGCACCGGCGGTTTCGTGCTGGACGTGGAGTTCACCGCGACGCGGCTGCGCGAGCTGTGCAAGCTCGACGGCGCGCTCATCCTGGACAAGGACATCACGAAGATCCTGCGGGCCGGCGTGCAGCTGGTGCCGGACGCGTCGATCCACACCGAGGAGACCGGCACCCGGCACCGCACGGCGGACCGCGTGTCCAAGCAGTGCGGCTTCCCCGTCGTGTCGGTGTCGCAGTCGATGCGGCTGATCGCGCTGTACGTGGACGGCGAGCGCCGCGTCCTGGAGGAGTCCGGGGCGATCCTGTCGCGGGCGAACCAGGCCCTGGCCACGCTGGAACGGTACAAACTGCGCCTCGACGAGGTCGCCGGAACGCTGTCCGCGCTGGAGATCGAGGACCTGGTGACGGTCCGCGACGTGACCGCGGTCGCCCAGCGGCTGGAAATGGTCCGCCGGATCGCGACCGAAATCGCCGAGTACGTGATCGAACTGGGCACGGACGGGCGACTGCTGTCGCTCCAGCTGGACGAGCTGACGGTCGGCATCGAGCAGGAGCGGGAGCTGGTGATCCGCGACTACGTCCCGGAGCCGACGGCGAAGCGTTCCCGCACGGTGGAGGAGGCGCTCCCCGCGCTGGACGCGCTGACGCACCCGGAGCTGCTGGAACTGGCGATCGTGGCGCGGGCCCTCGGCTACACGGGCTCCCCCGAGACCCTGGACTCGGCGGTCTCGCCGCGCGGGTACCGGCTGCTGGCGAAGGTGCCGCGGCTGCCGGGGGCGATCATCGAGCGGCTGGTGGAGCACTTCGGCGGACTGCAGAAGCTGCTCGCGGCGAGCGTCGACGACCTCCAGACGGTGGACGGCGTCGGCGAGGCCCGCGCCCGGAGCGTCCGCGAGGGCCTGTCGCGCCTCGCGGAGTCCTCCATCCTCGAACGCTACGTCTGACCCCGGACGGTCCCGGCGCCCCGGGCGCCCGGCTGCCCGGACGCCCCCGGCGTCGCCGCCGGAGCCTCAGTCCTGCTTCAGGACGAAGGACGCCTGCGCCACCGGCATGCCCGGGGCCTTGACCTCGACCGCGTAGGTGCCGGGGGCCGCGGTGCCCGGCGGCGGTGTCTGGCACTGGTCCGCGGCGCTGAACGTGCGGTCCCATTCCAGGGACTGCTTCGTCTCGCCCTGCGCCGGCACCCGGAAGAACACCTCGGCGGCGCCCGTCGGACAGTCGCCGGAGGACCAGACGACCTTGGCGCCGGTGGACTGGGTGACCGTCAGGACCGCCTGCTTCGGGCCGAGTCCGACCTTGCAGGTGCTGCCGGAGGTGTTGCGGACGAGCAGTTCGAGACGGGGCTTCTCGTTCGGCTCGTACTCGTTCTTGACGCTCTTGACCTCCCACCGCAGCGCACCGGCGGGGCACGTGGGCAGGGGGGAGTCCGCCGGCACCTGCGCCGCGCCGGCGCCGCCGCCCGAGCCCGCGGAGCCGGCCGCGCCGGCCGAACCGGCGCCGCCGCCCGAGCCGTTGCCGCCCCCGGGCTCGCCGTTCTTGCCGGCGCTGCCCGCGCCGCCGTCGGCGCCGGAGCCCGTTCCGCCGCCGCCGCTCGACTCGACCCGGCCGCCCGGGGCCTGACTGATCGCCGGCCCCGACGGGGACGGACCCGCCGTGATCGTGCCCTGCGGGCCGGAGCCGTCCCCGCCCTTGCCGTTCGTACTCGATTTGCCCGCGCCGGAACTGACGGTCCATACGGCGAGGAGGGCGAGGAGCGCCACAACGGACGCCAACACGGCCCTCCGTCGCCAGTAGATGGAAGAGGGGAGCGGCCCGACCGGATTGCGCATAGATCCCACGCACCGAACCTTACGAGAACTCCCGCCGCGATCAGTGCCCCCCATGCCGCACAACCGGCAGGTTTTGCCGATGATCAGCCTGCGGGAGCAGAGCGGATCGCAAAGTTCCGGCCAAGGGTCTGATGCGGCCATGATCCGGCCTTGAGTACGGTCTGTGACCATGGACAGTTCCGACCTCTATCGCGACATCACCGACTTGGCCCGAGACACGCCCCCCTGGGTGCAGTCGGCGTTCGAGGCCGAGACCAAATACGGGCTCCTGCTCTTCGGTGTGCTCTTCATAGCCGTCTGGTGGCGCTCGCGCGGGCACGACGACCGGGCCGTGGCCCTCGCCGTCCTGGCGCCGCTCGTCACCGCCCTCACCTACGTCGTCTCCGAGACGGTGAAGTCGACCGTCGACGAGGAACGGCCCTGCCGCGCCGTCGCCGGGGCGGCCGCCTCACTGATCGCCTGCCCGGCGTACGGCGACTGGTCCTTCCCCAGCAACCACTCCGCCATCGCGGGCGGCGCCGCCGTCGGCCTGGCCATGGCCGCGCGCCGGTTGGCCGTGTGGACGCTGCCGCTGGCCGCGCTGATGGCCTTCTCCCGGGTCTTCGTCGGGGTGCACTATCCGCACGACGTGGCGATGGGTCTGCTGCTGGGGGTCTCCCTCGGCGCCCTGCTGATGGTCGCCCTGGCCGGTGTGATGAGTCGGATCGTGGCCGCCGTACGGGCGAGCCGAGCCCCCGTGGCCGTCTGGTTCACCGGTCCGGGCCCGACGCGCTGAGCCCGAAACGTGCCAGGATGCCGTCTGCCATGACTGCATCCACCACTCCTTCCCCCGACGTCGCCCACGCGCTGCACTCCCCCGTCATCGCGTGGTTCGACGAGCACGCCCGCGACCTGCCCTGGCGCCGGCCCGAAGCCGGCCCCTGGGGGGTCATGGTCAGCGAGTTCATGCTCCAGCAGACCCCCGTCAGCCGGGTCCTGCCGGTGTACGAGCAGTGGCTCGCCCGGTGGCCCCGGCCGGCCGCGCTGGCCGCCGAGGCCCCCGGCGAGGCCGTCCGCGCCTGGGGGCGGCTCGGCTACCCCCGCCGCGCCCTGCGCCTGCACGGCGCGGCCGTCGCGATAACGGAACGGCACGGCGGCGACGTACCGCGCGAGCACGGGCAGTTGCTGGCGCTGCCCGGAATCGGCGAGTACACGGCCGCCGCCGTGGCCTCCTTCGCGTACGGGCAGCGGCACGCGGTGCTGGACACCAACGTGCGCCGGGTGTTCGCCCGCACCGCTACCGGGGTCGAATATCCGCCGAACGCCACCACCGCCGCCGAACGCCGCCTCGCCCGCGCCCTGCTGCCCCCGGACGAGGGGACGGCGGCCCGCTGGGCGGCCGCCTCCATGGAGCTGGGCGCCCTGGTGTGCACCGCCAGGAGCCCGGACTGCGTCCGCTGCCCGGTGGCGGGCCTGTGCGCGTGGCGGCTCGCCGGGAAGCCCGCGCACGACGGTCCGCCGCGCCGCGGGCAGACGTACGCCGGCACCGACCGACAGGTGCGCGGCAAGCTGCTGGCGGTCCTGCGCGAGGCGGTCGGCGCGGTTCCGCAAGCGGTCCTCGACACCGTCTGGGACGAACCGGTGCAGCGGGCCCGGGCGCTGGACGGGCTGGTCTCCGACGGACTGGTGGAACCGCTCGCGCAGGGCATGTACCGGTTGCCGCAGGGCTGAATCCGCGACGGTCGCGCACCCCTCGAACCCGGCTCGTAGCTGACTCAACCATTCCGCTTCGGGCCGGGAAACCGCAGCTCAACGGCACTGTTACACAACCTACGGCTGTCCGTGCGTCCACCGAAGGCTCACCCGCACAGGGCCGTGACAACCCCTCCGTACCTTCGGACCCGTAAGACGGCGGAGACGGTTGGACGGCAGCGGAGGCGGTCAGAGATGGCGCACGGCGAGGTGCTCGGTTTCGAGGAGTACGTACGCACCCGGCAGGACGCGCTGCTGCGCAGTGCCCGGCGCCTGGTCCCGGACCCCACGGACGCCCAGGACCTCCTCCAGACGGCCCTGGTGCGCACCTACGGCCGCTGGGACGGCATCGCCGACAAGTCCCTGGCCGACGCCTACCTGCGCCGCGTCATGATCAACACCCGGACCGAGTGGTGGCGGGCCCGCAAGCTCGACGAGGTCCCCACCGAGCAGCTCCCCGACGCGTCCGTCGAGGACGGCTCCGACCAGCGCGCCGACCGCGCCCTCCTCATGGACATCCTCAAGGTGCTCGCGCCCAAGCAGCGCAGTGTGGTGGTCCTGCGACACTGGGAGCAGATGAGCACCGAGGAGACGGCCGCGGCGCTCGGGATGTCGACGGGAACCGTGAAGAGCACCCTGCACCGCGCACTGGCCCGGCTCCGGCAGGAGCTGGAGAGCCGGGACCTGGACATGCGCGCGCTCGAACGCGGCGACCACACCAGCCGGTACGAGGGGCGGGAGCGGTGCGCGGCCTGAACGGCCCAGACCTGAATGACAGAGGCTCCCCCCCGGCCCGGGCCGGGAGGGGGCAGCTCGTACTGGTGTCGGCGGGGACGGTCGTCCTCGTCGGCACCGTGCTGTTCGCGGTCGGTTGCTCCACCGGCGGCAGCGGGCTGCGCGACGGCGGCCCCGCGCACACCGACCAGGTGGCCAGGACCTCCCGGCCCTCGGAGGGCGCGGACACCGCGCCCGTCCCGCCCGGCAACGCGCCCGCGTCGGCGTCCGGCAGCCCCCTCAAGAAGGTCGACGCGGTGGCCCTGCTCAAGGCGGACCCCAAGGTCAGCCCGGCCGTCAAACGCGACCTGAAGCCCTGCACGGGCAAGGAGTACCCGATCGACGTGAGCTACGGGAAGGTCACCGCCGGCGGCTCCGTGGACGTCGTCGTCAACGTCCTGTCGTGCGCGGACGCCCTCGGGCTCGGCTCGTACGTGTACCGGGCGGACGGCGGGAAGTACGAGAATGTGTTCACGGACGAACAGTCACCCGTCTACGCGGAGATCGACCGGGGCGACCTGATGCTCATCAAACAGGTCTACGGCAAGGGCGACGCCCTGGCCTACCCCTCCGGCGAGGACGTGATCACGTACCGCTGGAACGGGGAGCGGTTCACCGAACAGGACCGTGTGCACACGGAGTACAGCAACGTGGTCGACGGCGGCGGACAGCCCGCGCCGGCCCTGACGCAGAAGAACTGAAGTGAGGCTGGGCATGGCCGAGACCCATGTGCTGTTCGTGGAGGACGACGACGTCATCCGCGAGGCCACGACCCTGGCGCTGGAACGCGACGGCTTCGTGGTCACCGCCATGCCCGACGGGCTGTCCGGGCTGGAGTCCTTCCGGGCCGACCGGCCCGACATCGCCCTGCTGGACGTGATGGTCCCGGGGATGGACGGCGTCAGCCTGTGCCGCCGCATCCGCGACGAGTCCACCGTCCCCGTGATCATGCTGTCGGCGCGCGCCGACTCCATCGACGTCGTACTCGGTCTGGAGGCCGGCGCCGACGACTACGTCACCAAACCGTTCGACGGCTCCGTCCTCGTCGCCCGCATCCGCGCCGTGCTGCGCCGTTTCGGGCACGCCGGCGGACCGCGGAACGGCGGCCAGGGCGGCGGCGAGGGGCCCGACGGGGAACGCGGCGTGCTGTCCTTCGGCGACCTGGAGGTCGACACCGAGGGCATGGAGGTCCGCAGGGCGGGCGCCGCCGTGGCCCTGACGCCGACCGAGATGCGGCTGCTGCTGGAGTTCTCCTCCGCGCCCGGCACCGTGCTCTCCCGCGACCGACTGCTGGAACGCGTCTGGGACTACGACTGGGGCGGCGACACCCGTGTCGTGGACGTCCACGTCCAACGGCTGCGCACCAAGATCGGTCAGGACCGGATCGAGACGGTCCGGGGCTTCGGATACAAGCTGAAGGCATGAGGCGCTTCACCCTCCGCACGGGGATCCGCTGGAAGATCACACTCGCCATCGCCGCCGTGGGCGCCCTCACCGCGGTCGCGCTGAGCCTGGTCGTGCACAGTGCTGCCCGGGTGTCGATGCTGGAGAGCGCCCGCGACGCCGAACTGGAACGCGTCCAGTACATCGCCACCCGCAACGCCGACATGGGCCGCAAGCCCATCTGGGGGGCCAAGCTCAACGACCCCGAACTGCCCCCGCAGCTAAGGGAGAAGGCCCGTTCGGGCCGGCGCGGCACCTACGTGCAGGAACGTCCGCGCAAGGCGCCGGAGGTGTGGGCCGCCGTGCCGCTCGGCAACGGGCAGGTGCTCTCCCTGCACCACCCCTTCAGGGAGAGCGCCAACATGGTGCGCGACCTGGACCGGGCCCTGGTCATCGGCTCCCTCTCCGTCGTCATCGGCGGCTCGGCGCTCGGCGTGCTCATCGGCGGGCAGATCTCGCGCCGGCTGCGCAAGGCTGCCGCCGCCGCGCAGCGCGTCGCGCACGGGGACCCCGAGGTCCGGGTGCGGGACGCCGTCGGCGGCGTCGTACGGGACGAGACGGACGACCTGGCGCGGGCCGTGGACGCCATGGCGGACGCCCTCCAGCAACGACTGGAGGCCGAACGGCGGGTCACCGCGGACATCGCGCACGAGCTGCGGACCCCGGTGACGGGCCTGCTCACCGCGGCGGAATTGCTGCCTCCGGGCCGGCCGACGGAGCTGGTGCGGGACCGGGCGCAGGCGATGCGGGCGCTGGTCGAGGACGTGCTGGAGGTGGCCCGGCTGGACAGCGCGTCCGAACGGGCCGAGCTCCAGGACGTGGCGCTGGGCGAGTTCGTGAGCCGGCGGGTGACCTCGCTGATGCCGGAGGCGGGCGTGCGGATCGTCGCGGACGAGATCGTCAGCACCGACCCGCGCCGGCTGGAGCGGATCCTCGGCAACCTCCTGGCGAACGCCGCGCGGTACGGGCAACCGCCGATCCAGGTCGACGTCGAGGGCCGCGTCGTGCGCGTCCGGGACCACGGGCCGGGCTTCCCCGAGGCCCTGCTCCGGGAGGGCCCGAGCCGTTTCCGGACCGGGTCGACGGACCGGGCGGGCGTCGGGCACGGACTGGGCCTGACCATCGCGGAGGGCCAGGCACGGGTGTTGGGCGCCCGGCTGACGTTCCGCAACGTCGCGGCGCCGGGCGGCGCCGACGGCGAGGGCGCCTCGGCGGGCGCGGTGGCGGTGTTGTGGCTGCCGGAGCACGCGCCGACCGCGACGGGGAGCTTCCCGATCATCAAGCTGCCGGGGTGAGTTGGGGTACCGGAGCGGGCCGGGGCCCGGGCGGGGGCGGGCGGATCGCGACCGTATCGGAACCGTCGGCCGTTCGTTCGGTCGCCGCGATGTTTTAGCATCCGTGCCATGACTGACGGTACGGATCGCCCGCACAGCCCCCAGCCCGACCCCGCCGCCGGGAGCGGCGGTGGCTACGGATTCCCGCAGGGGATACCCGACGGGTACGGCGGCCGGCCGGGCGCGGGGCAGCCGGGAGCCGGCGCACCGGGGCCCGCGCAGCCGAATCCGTACCAGCAGGAGCCCCCGCCGGGGCAACCGCGGCCGGGGCGGCCCCTGGGGGTGTTCCCGCCGGCGGAACCGTTCGCGCCCGCGGAACCGTTCGCGCCCGCGGAACCGTTCGCGCCTGCGGAACCGTTCGGACCGGGGTCGGGACCGGGGTCGGCACCCGCGCCGGAGTCCTTCGCCCCGTCCGCGCCGCAGCCGGACTGGCAGGCGATGGCCGACCGCAGCGAGGCGCAGCGGCGCAAGCGGCGGCTGTTGACCGTCGGGATCGGATCGCTGGCCGTGGTGCTGGTCGCCGCGGGCACGGCGTTCTTCCTGCTCAAGGATTCCGGGGAGCCCTCCGGCACGCCGACGACGGCGGCCTCCGGCTCGGGCTCGCCCAGCCCTTCGGAGCAGTCCTCGGAGCCCCCCGAGTCGAAGGCGCCGGAGGACGACTCCCCCACCGTGGCGGGCGAGCCGAACCTGCTGCGCGACCGCAACGGTCGGATGGGCATCGCCCTGGGCCCCGGCGCCTCGCTGGGGGAACTCTCCAAGCGGACCGAGGTCAGGTTCAAGGGCACGGACGACTCGTACGCCCAGGGCGCCGAGGCGGCCGTGGACGTCACGAAGAGCTTCACCGTCTCGACCCGCGCCTACAACGTGGCCGAGACCGGCTCCCGGATGGCGGTGAGCCAGGGCGACGGGGTCTCGTACTCGTTCGAGCTGGGCTTCGAGGTCGTCAACGGCAAGAAGGCCTGGGTGTTCCGCGTGCAGACCGGCGACAAGGGCCAGGCGGCGACGGCGCAGCAGGTCGTGGCGGACAACGTCGAGACGGTCCGGAACTGGGCCCTGCTGACGGGCACGTACGACGCGGAGAAGAAGACGATCGCGCTCTGGGTGGACGACAGGATGGTCGGCCAGGCGCAGGTCTCGGGCATCTGGGCGGGCCCCGGGCCGCTCCAGCTGGGCCGGGCGCGCCACCACGGGATCTGGAGCGCGGCGTGGGACGGGCCGCTCGACCACATCCGGGTCTTCGGCCAGGCCCTGGGCCAGGAGCAGATCACGGGGCTGAAGAACAACAAGCTCGACAAGAAGACCAAGCCGACGCATTCGTGGCTGATCTGATCCCCTGCCGGCATGCGCCCCCCGGAGCCGTACGGCCCCAGGGGCGGGCGCGGCGTCGGCGATCCCTGGGGATCGCTCGGCGGATCCCTAGAGGCTGACGCCGGCGTTGCGCAGGAAGGCCACCGGGTTGATGGCCGAGCCGTAGTTCGGGGTGGTGCGGATCTCGAAGTGCAGGTGCGGGCCGCTGGAGTTGCCGGTGTTGCCGGACAGCGCGATCCGCTGGTCGGCGCCGACCTTCTGGCCGATCCTGACCTGGATCTTCGACAGGTGCGCGTACTGCGAGTACTTGTTGTTCGCGTGCTTGATCACGATGGCGTTGCCGTAGGCGGGGCCGTCGCCGCCACCGTTCGGGCCGGCCTTGACGACGGTGCCGGCGGCGGCGGCGGACACCGGGGTGCCGACGGGAACGGCGAAGTCCTGGCCGGAGTGCTTGTGCGACCACATGCTGCCGCCCTTGCCGTAGGTCGCGGAGAGCGTGTAGCGCTTGACCGGCTTCTTCCAGGTGGAGTTCTTGCCACCGGCGGCCTTGGTGGCGGCCTTGGCCTGCGCCTGGGCCTGGACGGCGACCAGTTCGGCGGTACCGGCGGCGGCCGGCGCGGTGTCGGCGAAGGCCGCGTTCGCTCCGGCCCCGAGAGCCAACACCGCACCGAGTCCGGTGGCGACGACGGCGATACGGGTACGACGGGTGCTGACGCGGTTCGCGGACATGCGGAGACCTCCGGGGCCGGGGACAAGGAAGTGGATCGGGCAAGAAAGGACCCGGCGCTGCGGCGTGAAGCCGTCGGTGCCGGGCTTGCTCAACCTTGGTAACCCGGGTCCCCGGACTTCCCCAAACGTCCCCGTTACTACCCGGACTCGTAGCGAACCGGAGGACAAGCTTCCTGTTGACGCCTTCCAGGCTGGGCCTGGAGGTGGACAAAAGGGACGTCAAAATCTACGAGAGGTCCTAGTAGGTCCGATTTGTTCTGTGCGGCTTGTCACCGGCCCCCACCCCCCACTGAGACCCGGGTCACCCCAACCAACACCCTTTCCCCCACGCCCCATCCACCCCCTCTGCCCACCCCCGGCCCCCGCATTCCCCGAGGCGGGGACCGGGGGCAGCGCGAGACGGTACGGGGCGGGGCACGAACCGCGTTCCCCTCCCACCCCGCCCGAAGCCCGGGGGGCGGCGGGCTGGGTGCTGGGTGCTGGAGGCCGGGTGCTGGGGGCCGGGTGCCTGGAGGCCGGGGGCCTGGGGCCGGGGCCTGGGGCTGGGAGCCTGGAGGCCGGGGGCCTGGGGCCTGAGGCCGGGAGCTGGAGGGCGGGAGCTGGGCTGGAGGCCGGCGCACAGGTGGGGGCAGCGCCGGGGCGCGGAGCCCGGACCGGGCAGGCTCCGGAGGCCCCGCCCCGGCCGTCACCCGTCGTCCCCCGGGGCCAAGGGGCGGACGGGCCCCGTACACCTCCCCCAGGCCTGGAGGCCCCGTACTCCTGCCCCGAAGGCGCCCACACCCCCGTCCCCGGGACGCGGGGGTTGGGCGGACCCCCGTACGCCCTCCCGAAGCCTGGAAGCCCCGTACTCCCGCCCGAAGGCGCCGCTCCCACCCGTCCCCAGCACCGGCCCCCTGGAGCTCGCCCCCCGCACCGGCCGTCCCGGGCCCCCGGCCCGCCCGGGGACGCGGGGCCCGGCCCCCGGGGCGCCCCAGAGACCCGGTCCGGAACCCGGGGCCCGGGCCGGACCGGGGGCCGGGCACCGCAGGCGCAGCGGAAAAGGGGCGGCCCCGGGACTGTGAAGTCCCGGGGCCGCCCCTTTTCCTGCCAACCAGCGGCTAGCGCCTACACACCCTTGGTGAGGTCCGGGCCCGAGCCCGTCGCCTCGATCGGGGGGAGGTCGGGCAGCGCCGACTTCTCCTCGCCGCGGAAGGTGAACTTGGCTGCCTCGCCCTCACCCTCCACGCCGACGACCACGATGTGACCGGGACGCAGCTCGCCGAAGAGGATCTTCTCCGACAGCAGGTCCTCGATCTCGCGCTGAATGGTCCGGCGCAGCGGGCGCGCACCCATGACCGGGTCGTAGCCGCGCTTGGCCAGGAGCATCTTCGCCTCACCGCTGAGCTCGATGCCCATGTCGCGGTCCTTGAGGCGCTCGTCCACCTTGGCGATCATCAGGTCGACGATCTGGATGATGTCTTCCTGCGTGAGCTGGTGGAAGACGACCGTGTCGTCGACGCGGTTGAGGAACTCGGGCCGGAAGTGCTGCTTGAGCTCTTCGTTGACCTTCGCCTTCATCCGGTCGTAACCGGTCTTGACGTCGCCCTGGGCGGCGAAGCCCAGGTTGAAGCCCTTCGAGATGTCCCGCGTACCCAGGTTGGTCGTCATGATGATGACCGTGTTCTTGAAGTCCACGACCCGGCCCTGGGAGTCGGTCAGACGACCGTCCTCCAGGATCTGGAGAAGGGAATTGAAGATATCCGGGTGCGCCTTCTCGACCTCGTCGAAGAGGACGACGGAGAACGGCTTCCGGCGGACCTTCTCGGTCAGCTGGCCGCCCTCTTCGTAGCCCACGTAGCCGGGGGGCGAACCGAAGAGACGCGAAACCGTGTGCTTCTCGCTGAACTCCGACATGTCGAGGGAGATCAGCGCGTCCTCGTCGCCGAAGAGGAATTCGGCGAGCGTCTTGGAGAGCTCGGTCTTACCGACACCGGACGGGCCGGCGAAGATGAACGAGCCACCGGGACGCTTCGGGTCCTTCAGACCCGCACGGGTACGGCGGATGGCCTGGGAGAGCGCCTTGATGGCGTCCTTCTGGCCGATGACGCGACGGTGGAGCTCGTCCTCCATGCGCAGGAGGCGGGAGGACTCCTCCTCCGTGAGCTTGAAGACGGGAATGCCGGTCGCGGTCGCGAGGACTTCGGCGATGAGCTCACCGTCGACCTCGGCGACGACGTCCATGTCGCCGGCCTTCCATTCCTTCTCGCGCTTGGCCTTCGCGGCGAGCAGCTGCTTCTCCGAATCACGGAGCGAAGCCGCCTTCTCGAAGTCCTGGGAGTCGATGGCCGACTCCTTGTCGCGGCGCACGCCCGCGATCTTCTCGTCGAACTCGCGGAGGTCCGGCGGCGCGGTCATCCGACGGATGCGCATCCGGGAGCCGGCCTCGTCGATCAGGTCGATCGCCTTGTCCGGCAGGAAGCGGTCCGAGATGTACCGGTCCGCCAGCGTCGCCGCCTGGACGAGGGCCTCGTCCGTGATGGAGACGCGGTGGTGGGCCTCGTAACGGTCGCGCAGGCCCTTGAGGATCTCGATCGTGTGGGGGAGGGAAGGCTCCGCCACCTGGATCGGCTGGAAGCGGCGCTCGAGGGCCGCGTCCTTCTCGAGGTGCTTGCGGTACTCGTCGAGCGTGGTGGCGCCGATGGTCTGGAGCTCACCACGGGCCAGCATGGGCTTCAGGATGCTCGCGGCGTCGATCGCGCCCTCGGCGGCGCCCGCACCCACGAGGGTGTGGAGCTCGTCGATGAACAGGATGATGTCGCCGCGGGTGCGGATCTCCTTGAGGACCTTCTTCAGGCGCTCCTCGAAGTCACCGCGGTAGCGGGAGCCCGCCACCAGCGCACCCAGGTCCAGGGTGTAGAGGTGCTTGTCCTTGAGGGTCTCGGGCACCTCGCCCTTGACGATCGCCTGGGCCAGGCCCTCGACGACGGCGGTCTTGCCGACACCGGGCTCGCCGATGAGGACCGGGTTGTTCTTCGTCCGGCGGGACAGCACCTGCATGACCCGCTCGATCTCCTTCTCGCGCCCGATGACCGGGTCGAGCTTGGATTCGCGAGCGGCCTGCGTGAGGTTGCGGCCGAACTGGTCGAGGACGAGCGAGGTCGAGGGGGTGCCCTCGGCCGGGCCGCCTGCCGTGGCCGACTCCTTGCCGCCTCCGGTGTAGCCGGAAAGCAGCTGGATGACCTGCTGCCGGACCCTGTTGAGATCGGCTCCCAGCTTCACGAGGACCTGGGCGGCGACGCCCTCGCCCTCGCGGATCAGGCCGAGCAGGATGTGCTCGGTGCCGATGTAGTTGTGGCCGAGCTGGAGGGCCTCGCGGAGCGAAAGCTCCAGGACCTTCTTCGCCCGCGGGGTGAAGGGGATGTGGCCGGACGGGGCCTGCTGCCCCTGACCGATGATCTCCTCAACCTGCTGGCGAACAGCCTCGAGCGAAATCCCGAGGCTCTCCAGGGCCTTAGCGGCGACACCCTCACCCTCGTGGATCAAGCCCAGGAGGATGTGCTCGGTGCCGATGTAGTTGTGGTTGAGCATCCGGGCTTCTTCCTGAGCCAGGACGACAACCCGCCGCGCGCGGTCGGTGAACCTCTCGAACATCGTTTATCGCTCCTCAGAGCGGTCGGGCAGTTCGGGGTCGGTCCCCGCCCTGTCCTTCCGCATGCTAGTCCCGTGAGGCGGGACAGCTCATTCCAACTGCCGACATCCGTCCACGGCTCACCCCCACATCGGTGAGGAAAACCGGCCGTAAGAGCCGACTACTGCTCCAACCCGATCCTGCGAGACGATGTTCCCGCAGGCCAGGCAGATACCCGTCACACGTGTACGCCGATGGCGAACGGAAGCCGCCCAAATCAGCGTGTCGCCCCGATCCACTAGGAATGTCTTACCCGTAAGGACGGACACTCCATGCCGGTGGGCACCGTTCCCTCCGCTACGGGCGAACACGCTTGTGTCCCGAATGTGGGACTCCACTCTGCGGATGTTTACGTTCCGCATTGTTTCCGCCGCACTGCGTAACCCCGGAGCGTTCCGCGCAGTTGCTCCGGCATGGCCGTCAGCTCCGCGAGCTCCGTCAGTTCCGCCGGCCCCGTCGGCCCGACCGGTCCCGCCGGTTCCGTCGGCTCCGTCGGCTCCGTCGTGGTGCCGCCGCCCCGTGTCCCGCGCGAGCGGGACGTGCGCGCCCCGTGGTCCCACTGGTACGAGGGCGTCCTCGGCTGGAAGCTCGCCGGCGGGTCTCCCGCACAACTCGTGACCGGGGTCCGGTTCGACGTGCTGGAGCTGCCGGCGGATGCCGGGGCCGAGGTGCTGCGCAGGCCCGTCCCCACCGGTCCGGTGGCGTTGGTGGGGCGCAGGATGCGCTTCCTGGTCGCTCCGGGCTCCGCCGAGGAGCTGGAGGGGCTGCTCGACTGGCTGGAGTGGGGCGGGGTGCCCCTCGACCTCGTCGCCGTGGGCGTCGGGGGCAGGATGACCGCTCCCGTGCCGCCGGGCCGGCCGCAAAGCCCTCGGGGGGCCGCCGTGTGGCTGCGGCCCCCCGAGCTGGGGTGCGAGGCATCGCTGCCGTCCCTGCCCGCTCCCGGGCGGGGCACCGGTTCCGGACGGAGCTCCGGTCCCGGTCTCGTACGACTGGTGGCCGCGGCGGCGACGGAATGCCACCGCGCCCGCCTGTGGCGGCGTACGCCTCAGCCCCTGGCTTCGTAGGCCTCTCGGATCTCGGCCGGAACGCGGCCCCGATCGTTCACGCTGAGACCCTGGGCCTTCGCCCACGCGCGGATCTCGGCGGTGTCCGGGCTGCCGGACGAAGCCGCGGCGCGGCCCTTCGTACGGCCGGCGGACGCGCGTCCGCCGGTGCGGCGGCCGCTCTTGGCGTACGGGTCGAGCAGCCCGCGGAGCTTTTCAGCGTTGGCGGTGGTGAGGTCGATCTCGTAGGTCTTGCCATCCAGAGCGAACGTCACGGTCTCGTCCGCCTCGCCACCGTCGAGGTCGTCGACAAGAAGGACCTGAACCTTCTGTGCCACCGGATTTCCTTTCATCGAAAATGCAGTACGCGGAAAGGAAACCGCTTTTGCCAGGAAAACACAAACCCCCGGTGAGAGGTTCAGGAGCTCAACAAGGCGGGAAACGTGCGCGATTCGGACATAGGCCACAGGGCGGCAGGGCCCTGAAAAAGCCGCTGTGATCGTTCACAGGTGGAGAAGCATCCGACTGTTGCCCAAGGTGTTCGGCTTCACTCGTTCGAGACCGAGGAACTCGGCGACACCCTCGTCATAGGAACGCAGGAGCTCCATGTAGACATCGGTCTCGACCGGGGTCTCGCCGATCTCGACGAAGCCGTGCTTCGTGAAGAAGTCCACTTCGAAGGTCAGGCAGAATACCCGGCTCACCCCGAGCCGACGGGCCGTCTCCAACAACTTGGCGAGCACCTGATGTCCTACGCCGACGCCCTTCAACTCGCGGTCGACGGCGAGTGTGCGTACTTCCGCGAGGTCTTCCCACATGACGTGGAGAGCCCCGCACCCCACGACCTGGCCGTCGTCGTCGCGTTCCGCGACCCAGAACTCCTGGATGTCCTCGTAAAGGACCACGGGGGCTTTGTCGAGGAGGATCCGCTGCTGCACGTACTGGTCGAGCAGGTGGCGCAACGCCGGAACATCACGGGTGCGCGCGCGGCGGATGGTCACTGTTTTCGCGTCTGCGGTGGAAAGCTCTCCCATACCCGGACGCTATCGCCCCGGCTCGGGTTCGTGCGCGCCGGACTCCCCTTCGGGATCGGCGGGTGCGGGCTCGGGTTCCGCGGGTGCGGGCTCGGGATCGGCGGGAGTGCCGGGATCGTCGTGCTGAACCACGCGCATGGCGTCGCGGAGGGCTTCGCGCTGTTCCTGGGACATCATGCCGAAGAAGGCGACGAGCGCGGCGGCCGGGCTGTCACTGGTCGACCAGGCTTCGTTCATCAGTGCGGCCGAGTAGGCGGCGCGGGTGGAGACCGCCGTATATCGATAGGCGCGGCCTTCGGCTTCCCGGCGGACCCAGCCCTTCTGATGGAGATTGTCCATAACCGTCATGACCGTGGTGTACGCGATGGACCGTTCCTGCTGGAGGTCTTCCAGTACTTCGCGAACGGTGACCGGGCGGTTCCACTGCCACACCCGCGTCATGACGGCGTCTTCGAGTTCTCCCAAGGGGCGAGGCACACCAGCACGATAGTGCGGAATCGACCGAATTGCCCGACCATTCGTCGGGCAACGCGCGACCAACCGGTTCGGCAACCGCGATCGGGGCGCCCGCCGCGGCCGCTCGCGCCGCCGGTCGCGCCGTTGGGCGCGGTGCTACTTCTGCGGCTGCTGGGCGGCCTCGGCGCGGGCGATCACGGCGTCGACGGCGGCGTCTTCCTTGTTCTTGTTGGCACCGCCCTGGCTCTTCACGATCGTCACGACGAGAGCGATGAAGAACGCGGCCATCACGACGGGGGGCACGAGCGCGGATACGTAGTCCATGCCCCCAGCGTAGCCAGTGCCGTGGCCGCGGAGGTGTGCCGGGTGGCGGTGTCCGGCGGGGCGCGTCGCGGGGCGGCGGGCGACGACCCCGCACCGGTCACGGCGTCAGCCGACGGCGCGTCCGGCCGCCGGGGGCGGGGTGGGCTTGCGGCGCGGCGGGAAGACCTCGCCGGGCGTCGGGACGGGCCGGGCCGGCTGCCCGGGGTGCGGCTCCTCGGGCTTGCGGTCCGGGGTCGGCTTCGGCTGCGGCTGCCCGGACGCGGGGGCGCCGGCGGGGCGGGCCCCGTCGCGGCCGCCGGCCAGGGCCAGCAGGCGGGTGCGGGGTGCGGGCGCGGCGGCCGACAGGCGGCGGCGTACGGAGCGCTCCGCGACGGTCCGGGCCCGGGCGAGGACCGCGGCCGCGACGGGGTTGCCACGCAGCGCGCGCAGGGCCGCGAGGTCGTCGGGGACCGGCTCGTACCCGGCGGCCAGGGCGTCCTGGAGCAGCTCCAGGTAGCCGGGGAGGCTGCCGGGGAGGGCGTCCCGGTAGCGGGCCAGATCGGCCAGCAGGAAGGCTCTGAGCCGGCCCGCCTCCGCGACCGCGTCGTCCACCGACGCCGCGAGGCGCAGGCAGTCCTGTACCTCGGCGGCCGTCAGGGGGGCCGAGGAGGGCTGGAGGGCGTGGGCGAGGAGGCGCCTGAGCACGTGCAGTTCGGCGGCGCCGAACGCCATGCCGCCGCGGGATCCGTAGGGCGTGGGCATGCGCCGAAGATACGCGCTAATCGGACAAAATCCCCCCAGGGTGGGGAATTCCGGCGCGGCGGGAACCGCGGCGGGGCGGCCCGCGGTCCGTCCTGGGCCCGCTCCCGAGCCGTTCTCCGTCCGCTGCCGTCCCGGTCCCGCTGCCGTCCCGGTCCCGCTCCCGTCCAAGTCCGGTCCGGTCCGGGGCGTCCTCAGTCGGTGGTCTTCACCGAGTGCAGGAAATCGGCCCAGGCGGCGTGGGTGGTGGCCATCACGAGGTGCGCCGGGTCGGCCCGGTCCGCTACCCGTACGAGCCTCCCCGGGGCGGCCGCGACGTAGACGCAGGCTTCCCCGTCTCCGCAATAGGTCGACTTCTGCCAGGCAGGCCGGGCGGCGTTCTCGGTCATGGTGTCTCCTCCGCCGTGGACGAGGGGTCGTGGGGTTCTCGACCGGCACGCTATCCCCGCTCGCGTCGCACTCCGGCCATTTCCGCCAAAATCACAGCGCAAAAATTACCAACGCCGTACGGAGGGCCGCGCCGCGGGTCGGCGCGGAATGCGAGAGCCGGCCCCGGCCGTCATTCCACGGGAAGGCGTACGCGATCTCGTAACGGGAGTCCGGGACGACCAGGTCGGCGGTTTCCACCGACCGGCCCTCACTGTCGAAGCAGGCGCGCTCGACCTCGGTGATCAGCGCGCCCAGGCTGATCCCGAGCAGATTGGCGCGGTCCGGGGTCGCCCGGGGCGACGGCCGGCCGGGCCGCGATGCGTTCGGGCGCCGGGACACGCGGGACGGTACGGGCGTCCCGGGAGGCGGCGAGGCCGTGCGCGGCCGCCTCGGTGCGGAGGGCGTTGCCTGCGCCGGGGACCCGTCGGCGGGTGCGGAGCATCCGTGACGCGCGACGGCCCCCGCCCCGCCCGGGCGGGGCGGGACCGCGGGTCGTCAGGCCGAGCCCGGGAGGCCGGAGCCGAGGCCGCCCGGGGTGCGGCCGACCGGTTCGTCGCGGCCCTGGGCCCAGAGGGAGCGGACGTGACCGAGGTGGCGTTGCATGCACTCCATGGCCGCTTCGGCGTCGCCCGTGAGCATCAGGTCGAGCAGTTCGATGTGCTCCTCGGCGGAGGAGACCAGTTTGCCCGCCTCGTCGAGGCCGGTCAGGCCGTACAGTCGGGAGCGCTTGCGCAGGTCGCCGACGGTTTCCACCAGCCGGTCGTTGCCGGCGAGGGCCAGCAGGCCGAGGTGGAAGCGCCGGTCGGCCTCCAGGTAGCCGATGAGGTTGTGCTCCCGCGCGTTGGTGACGATCTCCTCGGCGACGGGCCGCAGGGCCTGCAACTGATCGGCCGTGGCGATCTTCGTGATCCGGCCGATGGTCGGGACCTCGATCATCGTGCGCAGTTCGGTGTACTGGTCCAGATCGCGTTCGCTGACCTCGGTGATCCGGAAGCCCTTGTTGCGGACCGGCTCGACCAGGCCCTCGCGGGCCAGGTCCAGCATCGCCTCGCGGACGGGGGTGGCGGAGACGCCGAGTTCGGCGGCGAGGCCGGGGGCCGAGTAGACGCTGCCGGGGCGCAGCTCACCCGCTATCAGGGCCGCTCGGAGCGCGTGGCCGACCTGGTCCCGGAGCCTTTCCTGGGC
Source organism: Streptomyces sp. NPDC048383 (assembly GCF_040651775.1). Taxonomy (NCBI): domain Bacteria; kingdom Bacillati; phylum Actinomycetota; class Actinomycetes; order Kitasatosporales; family Streptomycetaceae; genus Streptomyces; species Streptomyces sp. NPDC048383. The sequence continues at coordinate 23,804 of NZ_JBEZKS010000055.1, read as the reverse complement.
CTTGATGAGACTGTGCTGCTTCAGGTCACCCATTGCATGTCCTCCGAAACCCCCGACACCATCACCACCACCGACGGGCAGAGGCACAGCGTACAATGTCACGTTTCGCCGCTCGCTCCGCCGGCGGCCTCGAACAACGCGACCGCCACGGCAAGATCCTCCCAGGCCATGCCCACGCTCTTGAAGAGCTGTGGACAACCCGCCCTCCCCCCGACCGCGATCCGTCCCCTGACCAGGTCAGCGAGGGTGCCGCTGATATGACCGGGTCCGATCGCCCCCTCCGCCTCCGGCACCAGCAGATCTCCCGCCTCGCGCAGGGCCGCCGCACGCGACTCCACGTACACGGCCGCCCGCCGTACGAGCGCGGTGTCGGTCTCGCGGGCGTCCGGCTCGTGCGAGCCGACGGCGACGACCACCGCGTCCGGCGACACCAGCCGTCCGTCGAAGAGGGGTTCGCGGGCCGTGGTGCAGCACAGCACCAGGTCCGCGCCCGCCACGTCCCCGGGCAGACCGGTACGGGCCGGCACGCCGAGGGCGTCGGCGTGCGCCACCAGGCGCGCGGCCCGCGCCGGGTCCCGGGCGACGACCACCAGATCGGACAACTCCCGCACCCCGAGCACCGCTTCGAGGTGGCCGTACGCCTGCGGTCCCGAGCCGAAGAGGACCAGCCGCAGCGGCCGCCCCGACGGGGCGAGGTGCCGCAGGGCCAGCGCGGAGACGGCCGGGGTGCGCAGGGTGGTGAGGGCCGCGCCGTCGAGGAGGGCGAGCGGGCGCAGGGTGGGCCCGTCCAGCAGCAGGTAGCTGCCGGTGATGCGGGGCAGACCCCGGGCGGGATTGCCCGGCGCGACTCCGGCGATCTTCACCCCCGCGTACGCCCCGGACGCGGCCGGCATCAGGAGCAGCTCCCCGCCGGGTACGGCGACGGCGGTGCGCCCGGGGCAGGTTTCCGGGTCGAGGCCCCCGAGCAGCACCGCGGCCAGGGCGTCGGCCGCCCGGGCGGGGGTGATGAGCCGGGCCATCTCCTCGGCCCCGAGCCGCAGGAGGGCGGGCGGGGCGGACCCGACCGGCTCCGGCCCCGGTCGCGCCGGCTCGGGCCGGCCGGCGTCCCCGGGCGCGCCGGGCTCGAAGCCCCCGCTCACAGGGTGAATCCCGCGCCGAGGGCGTCGTACGGGTCGATGGTGAAGGTGTGCTCGCCGGTGCGGTACGCCGTGCCGGTGACCTCGGTGACGCCGCCGTCCAGGACGCGCCCGGTGAACACGGAGCCGACGATCGACTCGTGCAGCAGGTCCTGCCCGGGGCCGAGCCGGCCGTCCTCCGCGAGCAGCGCGAGCCGGGCCGAGGTGCCGGAGCCGCAGGGCGAGCGGTCGATCTGCCCGTCGGCGAAGACGGTGACGTTGCGCTGGTGCGGGCCGAACGGGGTGTCGGGCAGCTCCTCGTGCAGGATCACCCCGTACACCCCGGACAGCAGGGGCCCGTCGGGGTGCCAGGTGGCGGGGTGCGTGGCCAGGGCCGCCCGGATCTCCCGCCCGACCCGGGTGAGCGCGGGCAGGGCGGCGCGGGTGACCTCCAGCCCGAGGTCCCGGGCGCGGACCGAGGCGTAGCAGGCCCCGGCGTGGGCGATGTCCGCCTCGGCGATGCCGAGGGTGGTGGCGACGGGAACCTTGCGGGCGCCCACCCGGGCGGGGACGTTGCGGAAGGTGATGCCGGTGGTGCGGCCGTCGGCGCGGTGGACGGTGGCGCGGACCCGGCCGGAGGGCACGTCGACGCGGACCTCGACGTAGCCGTCGGCCGGGGCCGGGACCCGGCCGGTGTCCACGGCCCAGGCTCCGAGGGCCATCGTGCCGTGGCCGCAGGCGGTGGAGTAGCCGTCCTTGTGCCAGAACAGCACCCCGAAATGGGCGCCGTCGTCGTCCGGGGGCACGACGAACCCCCCGTACATGCCGGCGTGTCCGCGCGGCTCGCGCACGAGCAGCCGGCGTACCTCGTCCAGCGGGCCGGGGCGCGGCGCGGTCCCGGAGCCGCCGGGTCCGATGGCGGTGGCGCAGCGCTCGGCGACGGTGTCGCCGGGCACGGGGGCGCTACCGGGGTCCGAGGTGTCGACGATCCGGAAGGGTTCGCCGGCGGCGTGGTAGTCGGTGGTCCGTACGGATCTCACAGCAGGAACCCTCCGGGGAAGGGGTCGGACGGGTCCAGGAAGTACTGGGCGGTGCCGGTGATCCAGGCCCGGCCGGTGATGGTGGGGATGACGGCGGGGACGCCGGCGACGCTGGTCCGCGCGGTCAGTCGGCCGGTGAACTCGGTGCCGATGAAGGACTCGTTGACGAAGTCGGTGTCGAGCGGCAGCAAGCCGCGGGCGTGCAGTTGGGCCATGCGCGCGCTGGTTCCGGTGCCGCAGGGCGAGCGGTCGAACCAGCCGGGGTGGATGGCCATGGCGTGGCGGGAGCGGCGGGCGTCGGAGCCGGGGGCGGCGAGGTAGACGTGCTTGAGGCCGGCGATCGCCGGGTCCTCGGGGTGGACGGGCCGCTCGGGCGAGGCGTTGACGGCGTCCATGACGGCGAGGCCCGCGGCGAGCAGGTCGTCCTTGCGGGCCCGGTCGAAGGGCAGCCCGAGGGAGTCGAGTTCGACGAAGGCGTAGAAGTTGCCGCCGTAGGCGAGGTCGTAGGTGACCGTGCCGAAGCCGGGGACCTCGGCCTTCAGGTCGAGGCCGACGCTGAAGGAGGGCACGTTGGTGAGGGTGACGGCGCCGGCCGCGCCGTCCTCGACGCGGACGTCCACGCGGACCAGGCCGGCCGGGGTGTCGAGCCGGACGGTGGTGACCGGTTCGACGACCGGGACCATGCCGGTCTCGACCAGGACGGTGGCCACCCCGATGGTGCCGTGGCCGCACATGGGCAGCAGGCCCGACACCTCGATGTAGAGGACGCCGAAGTCGGCGTCGGGCCGGGTCGGCGGTTGCAGGATCGCGCCGCTCATCGCCGCGTGGCCGCGCGGCTCGTACATCAGCAGGGTGCGGACCTGATCCGTGTGCGCCATGAAGTGGAGCCGTTTCTCGGCCATGGTGGCGCCGGGGATCACCCCGACCCCCCCGGTGATGACCCGGGTCGGCATCCCCTCGGTGTGCGAGTCCACCGCGTGGTAGACGTGGCGCGTGCGCATGGGTTCCCCTGGGGGCTGGGCCCGCCCGTCCGGGCGGGCGGGCAGGGCGGTGGCTGAGGTGGGGCGGGTGCGAAGCGGGCGCGGGTGCTAGGAGAGGCCTTCCGCGAGCGCCTTCTCGGTGGCGGCGCGGACGGCGGCCTCGATCTCGCCGGTGAGCGGGAGGCGGGGCGGGCGGGTGGCACCGCCGGGGCGGCCGGCCAGGTCCATGGAGAGCTTGATGGCCTGGACGAACTCGGTTTTGGAGTCCCAACGCAGCAGGGAGTGCAGGGACTTGTAGAGGGGGAGCGCGGTGGTGAGGTCGCCGGCGACGGCGGCCCGGTAGAGCGTGGAGCAGGTGGCCGGCAGGGCGTTGGGGTATCCGGCGATCCAGCCGACGGCCCCGGCGAGGGCGAGTTCGAGGAGTACGTCGTCGGCGCCGATGAGCAGGTCGAGGCCCGGGGCGAGTTCGGCGATCTCGTAGGCGCGCCGTACGTCCCCGCTGAACTCCTTGACGGCGACGACGGAGCCGTCCGCGTGCAGTCGGGCGAGGAGGGCCGGGACGAGGTCCACCTTGGTGTCGATGGGGTTGTTGTACGCGACGACGGGCAGGCCGGCGCGCGCCACCTCGGCGTAGTGGGCGCGTACGGCGGCCTCGTCGGCGCGGTAGGCGTTGGGGGGCAGGAGCAGGACGGAGCCCGCGCCGGCCTCGGCGGCCTGGTCGGCCCAGCGCCGGGCCTCGGCACTGCCGTAGGCGGCGACGCCGGGCATGACGCGGCTGCCGTCGCCGGCGGCCTCGACGGCGGTGCGTACGACGCGGGCGCGCTCCTCGTCGGTGAGGGTCTGGTACTCCCCGAGGGAACCGTTGGGGACCACGCCGTCGCAGCCGTTGGCGATCAGCCACTGGACGTGTTCGGCGTAGGCGTCGTAGTCGACGCCGAGGTCCTCGCGCAGGGGCAGGGTGGTGGCCACCATGATTCCGTGCCAGGGGCGGGTGCGGGTGTCGGTGCGGGGCGCGGGGGTGGGCGCGAAGTTCATGAGGTGACTCCCTAGTGTGGTGTGTGACATTTTACTAGTGGGTGTGACGTGGCCACAAGGGGCCGGCGGGGCCGGGTCCGGGGGTGGCCTCAGGGACCGTCGGCCGTGGGCCGCGCTCCGGAAGTCGGCTCGCCCGAGGAGCCGTTGGCCACGGCCCCGGTGGGCTCACGCGCCGGTAGCGCGGCCAGTTGGCCGAGCGGCACCGGGCAGGACAGCGGTCGGCGGTCGGGAGCCGGCTCCTCGCCCGCCAGGGCGGCCACGGCCGGACCGCACATCCGGCCCTGGCACCAGCCCATGCCGGCCCGGGTGAGGAGCTTGACCGTACGGGCGTCCCGCGCGCCGAGCTCGCCGACCGCCTCGCGGATCCGGCCCGCCGGGACCTCCTCGCAGCGGCACACGTCGGTTCCGTCGTCCAGCCAGTCGGTCCAGCCCGGACCGGGTCGATGGGCGGCCGCCATCGCCCCGGCGAAGGCCCGCAGTCGGGCGCGGCGGCGGGCGAGTACGGCCGGAGCGGGCCGGCCGGCGATCGCGTGGGCGGCGATCTCCCCCTCGGTCAGGGCGAGTTCGGCGCCGCCGATGCCGCCGGTCTCGCCGGCGGACCAGATCCCGGGGACGGACGTGCGCTGTTCCTCGTCCAGGTCGAGGGCGACGGTGCCGTCCGGGGAGCGGAGGGTGGCGCAGCCGAGGCCGGTCGCCAGTTCCAGTTGGGGCACCAGCCCGTGGCCGACGGCGACGGCGTCACAGGGGATTCGGTGCGAGGTGCCGGGCAGCGGGCGCCAGTCGCGGTCCAGGCGTGCGACGGTGACGGCCTCGACCCGGTCGCTCCCGTGCGCCTCGGTCACGGCGTGTCGGGTGCGCAACCGGACACGGTGGCGCAGCAGGGCGCCGCCGTACGTGGCGCCTTCGGCGAGTTTGCCGGTGTTGCGCAGCAGGGCGCCGGTGTGGACGGCGTACGCGGTGTACGCGCCGGCCTCGATGACCGCGGGCACGGTGGCTCCGGCCGCGGCGAGGGAGCCGGCCACCGCCAGCAGCAGGGGCCCGCTCCCGGCGACGACGATGCGCCGGCCGGGCAGGACGAGCCCGCCCTTGAGCATGGCCTGGGCCCCGCCGGCGCCGATGACCCCGGGCAGGGTCCAGCCGGGGAAGGGCAGTTGGCGCTCGTGGGCGCCGGTGGCCAGGAGCACGGCCCGGGCGTGGACGACCGCCGGCTCCTCCCCCGGGCCGGCCACCGCGTGCAGGGTCCAGGCCCCGGCGTCCGGGACCACCGTCCAGACGTGGTGGAAGGAGAGGTACGCGACGCGGCCGGCCGACTCGTGGGCGCGCAGGGCCGCTTCGCGCCCGGCGAAGGCGCGCCAGCCGTGGTGCAGGGCCTGGGGACGGGCGGCTCCGAGGCCGGGGGCGGGATGGCGGTAGAACTGGCCGCCGGGGCGTTCGGCGGCGTCGAGGACGGTGACGCGCAGGCCGAAGTCGGCGGCCGTCACGGCGGCGGCCAGGCCGGCGGGGCCGGCGCCGACGACGGCGAGGTCGGCGGGGGCCGGGCCGGTGGGGGGCTGGGGCAGGGCCCGGTCGGGGTGTTCAGACCGCGAGGTCGGCACGGCCGGTTCCTTCCTGGGTGGTGATGTTGTCGCCCGGGCGGGCGGGGACGAGGCAGGCGCGTTGGTTCGGGCGGCCGTTGATGGTGATGAGGCAGTCGTAGCAACTGCCGATGCCGCAGAACGCGCCCCGGGGGGCGCCGGCTTCCCGGGTGGTGCGCCAGGCGAGGATGCCGGCGGACCAGAGGACGGCCGCGACGCTCTGGCCGGCCTGTGCGGTGAGCTCGCGGCCGTCGAAGCGCAGGACGTACGTCGCCGTGGGGCTGCCGCCCACCAGTGAGCGGGGGGTGCGCATCAGGGGGGCTCCTCGGGTGGGCTTGGCGCGGCGGGGGCGGGAGGGCGGGGGCGCGGCGTGTGGGTGGGCTGCGGGGCCGGGGGCCGGGACGGGGTGGGGGGTCGCCCGGGGCGGGCATGATTTATGGCGCCCTGTGGGGGGCTGCGTTGCTGAGGGGGTTCCAGCGCCAACACATCACGTTGTGGCTTCGGGCGACCCCCCACCCCGTCCCGGCCCCCGGCCGGGTCGCAGCGCCCCTCACTTGCTTGGTTGGGGGTCATGGGAAGCGGTTCGGGCGGAAGGGGTGGGGGTTCAGGGGTGGGGGGGTGTTCGTGAGGGTGGCGGTGATGAGGGCGGCGGTGGCGGGGGCCAGGCCGATGCCGGCGCCCTCGTGGCCGCAGGCGTGGAGCAGGCCGGGGACGCGGGGGTCCGGGCCGATCGCGGGGAGGTGGTCGGGGAGGTAGGGGCGGAAGCCGTGGTAGCTGCGCAGGACGCGGACGTCGGTCAGGACCGGGAAGAGGGCCGCGGCCTGGCGGGCCAGTCGGCGCAGGGCTTCGGTGGACGGGCTCCGGTCGAAGCCGACGCGTTCGCGGGTCGCGCCGATGAGGACGGGGCCGGCCGGGGTGCCCTCCACGACGGCCGAGGACTGCAGGGCGGCGGATCCGCTGGCGACGTCGGCGATGTAGTCGGCGGCGTAGACCTTGTGCCGGACCACGCGGGGCAGGGGTTCGGTGACGAGGACGAAGCCGCGGCGGGGCAGGACCGGGAGGGTGGTTCCGGCGAGGGCGGCCACCTGGCCGCCCCAGGTGCCGGCGGCGTTGACCACCGCCGGGGTGTGCAGGGTGCGGCGGGTGGTGCGGATCCCGCGGACGGCGCCGTTCGTGAGGAGGATGTCGGTGACCTCCTCGCCCAGGTGGAGGGTGGCTCCCGAGGCGGCCAGGAGGTGGGCGGCGGCCCGGGCCGGCTGGACCTGGGCGTCCTGCGGGTAGTGGAAGCCGCCGGCGAGACCCCGAGCCAGGTGGGGTTCCAGGTCGTGCAGGGCGTCCGGGCCGATCTCGGTGGGGACGACCCCCGAGGCGCGCTGGCCGTCGGCGAAGTGGCGCAGGGCCTTCAGGGTGGTGTCGTCGGGGGCGACGACCAGGCCGCCCTTGGCCTCGTACTCCGTCTCCGGCGGGAGGACGGCGGCCAGTTCGCGCCACAGGGTGGTGGAGAGCAGGGCCAGGTCGAGTTCGGGGCCGGCCTCCTTGTCGGAGACCAGCAGGTTGCCCTCCCCGGCGCCGGTCGTGCCGCCCGCGACGGAACCGCGGTCGACGACCGCCACGGAGAGCCCGGAGCGCGCGGCGTAGTAGGCGCACGCGGCTCCGACGACGCCGGCGCCGATGATGACGACGTCCGGGGAGTGGGTCTGGGACACGGCAGTAATATGTCACATTCTTTAGAGGGTGCCTAGGATCCACGGGCCGGCCCCTCCCCCCCCCTTCGGATGAGGGGCCGGCCCGGGGCGGATCAGCTGCGGAGCGGGCCCTCACAGCTGTAGGGGGAGGTCCCCGCCGTCCTGTTGGTCCAGATCTCCACCGGGCCGAAGGAGCAGTTCATGTCGGCCAGGTTGGTGGAGGCCGCCCCGGCCCGGTCGAGGATGAAGTAGTCGACCGTCTCGGACATGTCCTTGAAGTTCTGGTCGTCGCTGCGCCAGTTCTTCAGGTTCGCGCTGATCCGACCCGTGCACGTGAAGCGGCGCTTGCCGGGGTCGCCGTTCTCCACGCAGTCCGGGGTGTTGTAGGTGGCGGTCGCGAACGTCGACTTCACCGACGCGAGCGCGGAGTCGCGCAGCCGGTCGTTCGGCGTGAAGGTGGTGTTCGGCACGTGCAGTTGGTCGACCTTGGCGATCTGGGCGTCCAGGAAGCGGGTGTAGTCGCGCTGGAGGTAGGTGTCCGCACCCGTCCGGTGGCGCCAGGAGTCGTACGCCGCCACGTCGTTGGCGCGCAGGTGGGTGTACATCTCGCGCAGCAGCGTGGGCTTCTCGGTCCAGAGGAACTCGAAGAAGGTCCCGGCGTAGCTGTAGAAGCGGAAGCCGTCGCCGTCGTAGGTGGCGTTCAGCAGCTGCTCGACGGTCATGCGCGGGCCGCCGTTCGCCGTGTCGGCGATGATGCTCTTGACGAGGGACTTGCGGACGGCGATGCCGTTGTCGCGGGTGGCCCCGTCGAAGAACTCGGCGGTGCCCTCGTCCATGGCGGTCGTACGGTCGCCCTCGTACCAGGGGCCTTCGCCGAAGAACCCGGGTACGGCGTAGCGGCCGTTGAGGTAGTGCGTGTACTCGTGGCGGAAGAGCTCTTCCAGGGTGAGGGAGGAGTCCTGCGGGACGCGGCGCTGGTAGGTGTAGAAGGTGGCGCCGTTCTCGATGTAGATGCCGCCGTTGTTGGTGTCGTAGCCCGTCAGGATCGGGTGGTAGTTCTCGTAGTCGGCGCGCGACCCGTACAGCACGATGTTCAGAGTGGAGTTGGGGTCACCGGCGAGCGGCTGGTCGGTGCCGAGGACGCGGTGGTACTGGGCCTTGACCTGCTTGCTCGCGTAGTACAGCTGGTCGACGGTGACCCGGTCGAGGCCGGTGCGGACCTTGATGGCGCCGTTGTCGTAGGTGTAGGTGTACGGGAAGATCTGCTTCTCGATGTCCTCCTTGCACACGCCGTACGGCTTGCAGGCGTCGTAGTAGTTGAGCCAGGAGACGAGCTTGGCCCACTGCTCGCTGCCGTTGCCGAAGTCCCGCTTGACCTGGTCCAGCATCGCGCCGAGGTCGGCGGCTATGCCGGCGCGCAGGCCGGCGATCTCGCCGAAGCGGGCGTACTCGCTGAGCGCGTCGCGCACCACCCAGGCGTTCGCGGTGCCCTTGAGGTGGGTGTGGGTCGCGAAGGTCTTGAACGCGGCGCGGTACGAGGGGTCGCCGGCCGCGGCCGCGTGGAAGGCGGCGTCCTGGTTGCCCGGGTAGACACCCAGGTAGTTGACGGAGAGCGCGGCCAGCGCGGCGCCCGCCCAGGCGGTGTCGAGGTGGGTGGCCGGATGGGCCGGGTCCATCGTCGCCAGGACCTTCTTGATCAGGCCGAGTTGGTGGTGGCGCAGGCCGGGGGCGCTGGCCGCGTAGAGGGCCTCGCGCAGGGTGTTGGCGTTGGTCCGGGTGACGTCGAAGGTGCGGGCGGCGGCGCCGAAGTCGGCGATGGCCTGCCGCATGGCGTTGACCGTCGGGGCGTCGGTGACGTCGATCTCGGAACGCGCGTGGTCGTGGTAGGCGACGGCGTGCAGATAGGTGAACATCTCCTCCAGGTGGGAGGAGTTGCGGCCGTCGTGGGCCGCGGAGAGGGTCGAGATCCGGCGGGAGACCGCCTGCACGTGGGCGTCGGACATGACGGACGTCAGGCGGGCGTCCCAGGTCCATATGAGGCCCCGCAGACAGCCGTCGGCGAGGACGGCCTGGTCGCCGAGGAAGTCGGCGAACTGCTCCGGGGTGAGGTTCGTGATCCCGTCGAGGGTGCAGGGGACGCCGGCCGCGACGCTCCGCGCCACGGGCGCGGCCTCGGCGGAGGCCTTGCGGCTCTTCTCGGAGCGTTCGGTGGCGGCGGCGGACACCGGCGCCGAAGCGGCCGGTGCGGCGCCGGGCACCTGACCGCCGACTGCGGCCTTGCCGCCGGGGGCCAGGGCGGGTGCCTCGACGGGCTCCTTGGCGTTGGCGAGGCGCTCGACCTCGTCGAAGGGGTTCGGCGTGGCGGCCGCGGCCCCCGGGCCGAAGGTGCCGGGCGCGGAGGCGCCGCTCACGGCGGCGGGGGTGCCCCGCTCGGACGCCTGGGTCACGGCCTGGCCGGCGGTGGCGAGGAGGGTGACCGCCACGGCGGCGGAGAGGAGGGACGTACGCACAGCTCTGTGCTGGGACACCGGTAACTCCTGTGGGCAGGGAGGTGGGGGAAGTGGTGGAACTGCCTTGCGTCACACGGCGTTTGACGGGGATTAACGTGCCGAGGTGTGAGCTGTAACATAGTAATGTGAAATTGCACTGACAAGACCTGTGCGCCCACCAGTTCGGTACTTCTTGAGGGAGCCTCCATGACCGACCACCCCTCCGGCCTCCACATCGGCAGTCACGACCTGCCGGTATCAGCCGAGTTGTCCCGCTTCATGGCGGCGGACTGGGCGGCCTCCCCGCTGCCCGCCACGGCCCGCGTCGCCGCCCACGACGTGACCCCCGCTCGCCGGGCCCGCCTCTCGGCGCTCTTCCCCGGCGAGCGGCTCGTCGTACCGGCGGGCGAGCTGAAGGTCCGCTCCAACGACTGCGACCACCGCTTCCGGCCGCACAGCGCGTACGCCTGGCTCACCGGCCTCACCGGCGAGGACCAGGTGGGACACGTCCTGGTTTTGGAGCCCGCCGGGCCGAGCGGCCACGAGGCGGTGTTGTACCTCCGACCGCGCTCGCCCCGGACCGGCGGCAACGAGGAGTTCTACCGCGACCGCCGCCACGGCGAGTTCTGGGTCGGCCGCCGCCCCGACCTGGCGGAGGCCGAACGGCTGACCGGCATCCGCTGCGCGCACCTGGACGCCCTCGGCTCCCCGCCCGCCCGCGACGCCGCCACCGACCACGAGCTGGCCGGCGCCCTGTCGGAACTGCGGCTGGTCAAGGACGCGTGGGAGGTCGACCAGCTCCAACGGGCCGTGGACCACACCACCGCCGGGTTCGAGGACGTCGTACGGGCCCTGCCGCGCGCCCTCGCCCACCCGCGCGGCGAGCGCTGGATCGAGGGCGTCTTCAACCTGCGCGCCCGGGCCGAGGGCAACGGCACCGGCTACGACACGATCGCCGCCTCCGGCGCCCACGCCTGCGTACTGCACTGGATCCGCAACGACGGCCGACTTAACGGCGACGACCTGCTGCTGCTCGACGCGGGCGTCGAGACGGACACCCTGTACACCGCCGACATCACCCGCACGCTCCCCCTGTCGGGACGCTTCTCACCTGTCCAACGGCAGGTGTACGAACTGGTGTTGGCCGCCCAGGACGCCGGCATGGCGGCGCTGCGCCCGGGCGCGAGCTTCCGCGACTTCCACCGGGCCGGGATGCGGGTCATCGCCGAGGGGCTGGCCGAGTGGGGCGTCCTGAAGGACGCGCGGGGCGACCTGCACCGGCGGTACACCCTGTGCAGCAGCGGCCACATGCTCGGGCTCGACGTCCACGACTGCGCGCGGGCGCGGGCCGACGCCTACCTGGACGGGGTCCTGGAGGAGGGCCAGGTCCTCACCGTGGAACCCGGCCTCTACCTCCAGCCCGACGACGAGACCCTCCCCGTAGAGCTCCGCGGCATCGGCGTGCGCATCGAGGACGACCTGGTCATCACCTCGGACGGCGCCCGCCTGATGTCCGGGGCCCTGCCGCGCACGGTCGCGGGCATCGAGGAGTGGATGGGCGCCCTCCTGGAGGGATAGCGCGCCGAGGGACGGCGCGCCGAGGGACAGCGCGCCGGGCCCCGATCAGGGCAGCACGGCGATGCCGTCGAGTTCGACCAGGGCCTCGGTGTCCCACAGTCGTACGATGCCGACCACGGCCATCGCCGGATACTCCCGACCCGCCAACGCCCGCCACACGCGCCCCAGTTCACTCGCGTGCTCCCGGTAGGCGGCCACGTCCGCCGCGTACACGGTGACCCGGGCCAGGTCGGCCGGGGTGCCGCCCGCGGCGGCGAGGGCGGCCAGCAGGTTGGTCAGGGCCCGCTCGAACTGCTCGGGCAGGGTCTGCCCGACCACCTTGCCGGCGCCGTCGAGGGCGGTCTGGCCCGCCAGGAACACGAGCCGGCCGCCGGTGGCGACGACCGCGTGCGAGAAGCCGGTCGCCGGGGACAGCTCCGGCGGGTTGACGCGTTCGAGGCTCATCGGGCCGCCACCTCCCGGTAGAGCTCCTTCGCGATGATCGTGCGCTGCACCTCGCTGGCGCCCTCGTAGATCCTGGGGGCCCGCACCTCCCGGTAGAGGTGCTCCAGGAGGTGGCCGCGGCGCAGGGCGACCGCCCCGTGCAGTTGGACGGCGTGGTCGACGACGTACTGGGCGGTCTCGGTGGCGAGCAGTTTGGCCATCGCCGCCCGGCGCGGGACGTCGGGCGCGCCCCGGTCGTGGGCTCCGGCGGCGGCGTAGACCAGCAGCCGGGCGGCCTCGGTGCGGGTGGCCATCTCGGCGACCCGGTGGGCGACGGCCTGGAGGTCGGCCAGGACCCCGCCGAACGCGGCACGTCCGGCGGTGTGCGCGAGGGTGGCGTCCAGGGCCGCCCGGGCCATGCCCACGGCGAACGCGCCGACGCTCGGCCGGAACAGGTTCAGCGTGCCCATCGCGACGCGGAAGCCCTGCCCGGGTTCCCCGAGCACGTCCTCGGGTCCGACGGCGACGGCGTCGAAGGCGAGGGAGCCGATCGGGTGCGGCGACAGCATGTCGAGGGCCTCGCCGGTGAGGCCCCCCCGGTCCCCCGGGACCAGGAAGGCGGTGATGCCCTTGGCGCCCGGCGCCTCACCCGTCCGGGCGAACACGGTGTAGAAGTCCGCTTCGGGGGCGTTGGAGATCCAGCACTTGGTGCCGGTCAGCCGCCAACCCGGCCCGTCCGGTTCGGCCGCCAGGGCCAGGGCCGCCGCGTCCGAGCCGGCGCCCGGCTCGCTGAGCGCGAAGGCCGCCACCGCCTTGCCCTCCCGTACGCCCGGCAGCCAGCGTTCCCGCTGCGCCGCGCTGCCGGCGGCGAGCACCGGGTGGGCGCCGAGGCCCTGGAGGGCCAGCGCGGTCTCCGCCTCGGTGCAACCGTAGGCCAGGGACTCCCGCAGCAGGCACAGCTCCAACGCCCCTGAGGTGAACACCTTTTCCAGCAGGCCCAGTTCACCGAGGGCCGCGAGCAGCGGCCGGTTCACCCGGCCGGGTTCGCCCTTCTCGGCGAGCGGCCTGAGCCGCTCCCCCGCCAGGGTGCGCAGCCGGGCGCACCCTTCCTCTTCTTCCGGCCCGAGCGCGAATCCGGTCATCCGAATGCCCCAGTTCTATCGCGTCCTGTTGACTGTCGTCACTGTCACGATACGCTCGTGACGCGACCGCACGGCCGGCTCCACCTCAATCCGGACGTTGCAAGGGGGCGAACCCGCCTTGGAGCTCATGCCTTCCGCCCACGCCGACACTTTTGCCCGGGACCACCTGCCGCCGGCGCACGCCTGGCCGCAGTTGCTGTTCGAACTGCCCGAACTGGCCTACCCCGACCGGTTGAACTGCGGGGCCGAGCTGCTCGACGCCACGATCGCCCGGTTCGGCCCGGACCGGCCGGCGTTCCGCAGCGGTGCGGGCGAGGTGTGGTCGTACGGGGAACTGCGCGAGCGCGTGGACCGGCTGGCCCACGTCCTCACCGTCGACCTGGGAGTGGTCCCCGGCAACCGGGTGCTGCTCCGCGGCCCCACCGGGCCCTGGCTCGCCGCGTGCTGGTTGGCGGTCATGAAGGCGGGCGCGGTGGCCGTGACCGTACTGGCCCAGCAGCGGGCGCAGGAGCTGGCCACGGTGTGCGCCATGGCCCGGGTGCGGCACGCCGTGTGTCATGTGAGCGCCCTCGACGACCTGGCGAAGGCCGAGGTTCCGGGCCTGCGGATCACCGCGTACGGCGGTGACGCCGCGGACGACCTGCTGCGGCTGGCCGAGGCGCATCCGGCGCCGTACGAGGCGGTGGAGACCTCGGCCGACGACGTGGCGCTGATCGCGTTCACCTCGGGGACCACCGGCCGCCCCAAGGGCTGCATGCACTTCCACCGGGACCTGCTCGCCGTCGCCGACACCTTCTCGGCCGGTGTGCTGCGACCCCGCCCCGACGACGTGTTCGCGGGCAGCCCCCCGCTGGGGTTCACCTTCGGGCTGGGCGGGCTGGTGGTGTTCCCGCTGCGGGCCGGTGCCTGCGCGCTGCTGCTGGAGCAGGCCGCGCCCCGGGTGCTGCTGCCCGCGCTCGCCGAGCACGGGGTGACCGTGCTGTTCACGGCGCCCACCGCCTACCGGTCGATGCTGGACACGCTCGGCCCGTACGACGCCGGCGCCTACGACCTGTCCGCGCTGCGCCGCTGCGTGTCGGCGGGCGAGAACCTGCCCGAGGCGACCTGGCGGGCCTGGTACGAGCGCACCGGCCTGCGGATCATCAACGGGATCGGGGCGACCGAGCTGCTGCACATCTTCATCTCGGCGGCGGACGAGGACATCCGGCCCGGGACGACCGGCCGGGTGGTGCCGGGGTGGCAGGCCCGGGTGGTGGACCCCTCGGGGCGGCCGGTGGCGGACAACGAGCCGGGGCTGCTGGCGGTGCGCGGGCCGGTGGGCTGCCGCTATCTGGCCGACCCCCGGCAGGGCGAGTACGTACGGGACGGCTGGAACCTGACCGGCGACACCTACGTCCGCGACCCGGAGGGCTACTTCCGGTACGTCGCCCGCGCCGACGACATGATCATCTCCTCGGGGTACAACATCGCCGGCCCGGAGGTCGAGGAGGCCGTGCTGCGCCACCCGGACGTGGTGGAGGTGGCCGTGGTCGGCCGGCCCGACGAGCGGCGCGGGCAGGTGGTGGTGGCGTACACGGTGCTGCGCGAGGGGGCGGTGCTCGGCGAGGAGGCGCTGCGGACCTTCGTGCGGGGCGAGCTGGTCCCGCACAAGTGCCCGCGCTCCTTCGTCTTCCTGCCGGCGCTGCCGCGGACCGCGACCGGCAAACTCCAACGGTTCCGGCTGCGCGATCTAGAGTGAACCCGTGGCCGAGCAGCACACTCCGCGTTCTTTGATCGTCACCTTCTACGGCGCCTACGGACGGTCCTTCGAGGGTCCCGTACCGGTGTCCGCCCTGGTCCGCCTGCTGGGCGCGGCCGGGGTCGACGCGCCCTCCGTCCGTTCCTCGGTGTCCCGCCTGAAACGGCGCGGCTTCCTGGAGCCCGCGCGGGCGGCGGACGGCGCCCCCGGCTACGTGCTGTCCGAGGAGGCCCGCCAACTGTTGGAGGACGGCGACCGGCGGATCTACGGCGCCGTGCCCGTCTCGGAGGAGTGGCTGGTCGCCGTCTTCTCCGTGCCCGAGCAGGAGCGGCACAAGCGGCACCTGCTGCGCTCGCGGCTGGCCCGGCTTGGCTTCGGGGCCGTGGCCCCCGGCGTGTGGATCGCCCCCGCGCACCTGGCCGGGGAGACCGGCCGCACGCTGGAGCGGCTGCACCTGACGGCGTACGTGGAGCTGTTCCGGGGCGGTCACCTCGGTTTCGCCCCGACGGCCGAGGCGGTGGCCCGCTGGTGGGACCTGGCGGCTCTGGCCAAGCAGCACGAGGAGTTCCTCGACCTGCACGAACCGGCCCTGCGGGCCCTGCAGTCGGGCTCCGAGCCGACGCCCGAGGAGGCGTACCGGACGTACCTGCCGGCTCTGGACACCTGGCGGCGGCTGCCGTACGCGGACCCCGGGCTACCGCGCGAGCTGCTGCCCGCCGACTGGCCGGGCGACCGGGCGGCGGCGGTCTTCGCCGAGCTCCACGCCCGGCTGCGGGAGACGGGCGCGCTGTTCGTACGGGAGTAGGGCGCTCGGGACGGCCCGAACGCCGGCCGGGGTCGGGCGGAAACTCCGGTGCGCGGGCCCCGCGGGCCGGGCACGATGGGTCATGACCTGGACCTTCAGCAATGATCTGGCGGCCTTCCTGGCCGTCGCGCGCCCGGCCGTGGCCGCGCAGCCCGTCGTCAACACCATCCTGCTGACCGTCGCCGACGCCCTGGAGCGGCGCGGCCCGCACGCCCACGGCCCCGGCGACCCCGTCTTCGGTTGGTGGACCGGCTCCGACGGGGTCGTCGCCGGTGGGCTGCTGCGCACGCCACCGTTTCCCCTGCTGCTCGGCGCGCTGCCCCCGGAGGCCTTACCGGCGCTGGGCGCCGCCCTCACCGCGGAGCCGCTGCTCGCGGACGTCGCCGGTTTCGACGCCCGCAGCGCGGACGCGCGGACCCTGGCCGGGGTGTGGGGGACGCCGGTCCGGGTCGTGGACGAGACCCGGCTGTACCGGCTGGGCACCCTGGCCGCCCCGCACCCGTTGCCGCCGGGGCGGGCCCGCCCCGCGCGGGAGGCGGACCTGCCGCTGCTGCTGGAGTGGGTCACGGAGTTCAACCGGGAGGTCGACAGCCCCGGCACGGCCTCCCCGACGGCCCTGCGCGACCGGATCTCGTACGGCGGGTTCCTGCTGTGGGAGCACGCGGGCACCCCGGTGTCCGTGGCCGGCTTCTCCCGCCCGATCGGCTCCGCCTCCCGGATCGGCCCCGTCTACACGCCGCCCGGGGAACGCGGCCGGGGATACGCGGCCGGGGTGACGCACGCCGCGACCGAGGGGGCGCGCGCGGCCGGCGCGACCGAGGTGCTGCTCTTCACCGACCTGGCCAACCCGACCAGCAACGGCGTCTACCAGCGCCTCGGCTACGTCCCGATCGACGACCGGCTCCACCTGGAAGCGGTGTCCGCGGCGGCCTAGTGCTGGGACCGGAAAGGTCCACCGGGTCGCGGCGCCCGGCACGGCACCTCGCCGCGTTGTCGGACCACGGAAGTACGTCCAGTACGAACCGCGGCCCGCCGCCTCGCGATGCACCGCACCGAACACCGCGACCCGGCAAACCCTTCCGGCCACAGCACTAGACCCGGCCCGTCGGCGGTTTCCGGCTGCCCGCGCGGTACGGCTCCGGCCAGGGGGCGGCCGGGCCCGCCCAGTCCTGGTCGGCGGCGGCGTGCAGGGTCCAGTTCGGGTCGTAGAGGTGGGGGCGGCCGACCGCGCACAGGTCGGCGCGGCCGGCGAGGAGCAGGGAGTTGACGTCGTCCCAGGAGGAGATGGCGCCGACCGCGATGACGGGGATGCCCAGGGCGTTGCGGATCCGGTCGGCGTGCGGGGTCTGGTAGGAGCGCCCGTACTCGGGTTGTTCGTCGGCCACGACCTGGCCCGTGGACACGTCGACGGCGTCGGCTCCGTGGGCGGCGAACGCGGCGGCGATCCGTTCGGCCTCCTCGGGCGTGGTGCCGCCGGGGGCCCAGTCGGTCGCGGAGAGCCGCACGGTCATCGGGCGGTCCTGCGGCCAGACCTCGCGGACCGCGTCGAAGACCTCCAACGGGAACCGCAGCCGGTTCTCCAGGGGGCCGCCGTAGACGTCGTCGCGGTGGTTGGTGAGCGGGGACAGGAAGCCGGACAGCAGGTAGCCGTGCGCGCAGTGCAGTTCCAGCAGGTCGAAGCCGCAGTCCGCGGCGCGTACGGCGGCCGCCGCGAAGTCGGAGCGGATCGCGCCGAGGTCGTCGGCGGCCAGGGCGCGCGGGACGGCGGACAGGCCCGGCTTGTACGGCAGGGCGGAGGCCGCGACGAGCGGCCAGTTGTCCTGCGGGAGGGGTTCGTCCATGCCCTCCCACATGACGCGCGTGGAGCCCTTGCGGCCGGAGTGGCCGAGTTGGACGCCGAGGGCAGCGCCGGGGGCGGAGGTGTGCACGAAGTCCACGATCCGCTTCCAGGCGGTGGCCTGGTCGGCCGTCCACAGGCCGGCGCAGGCGGGCGTGATGCGGCCCTCGGGGCTCACGCAGACCATCTCGGTCATGACGAGTCCGGCCCCGCCCAGGGCCCGCGCGCCCAGGTGCACGAGGTGGAAGTCCCCGGGCACCCCTTCCCGCGCGGAGTACATGTCCATGGGCGAGACGACGACGCGGTTGCGCAGGGTCAGCCCGCGCAGGGTGAACGGGGTGAACATCGGCGGCGTTCCCGTACCGCCGGCGTCGCCCGGGTCCCCCGCGTCCCCCGGGTCCCGCTGATCGGGCGCCTCCTGTTGCGGGCAGCCGAAGTCCCGTTCGACCGCGCGGGTGAAGCGGGGGTCGCGCAGCCGGAGGTTGTCGTGGGTGACGCGGCGGCTGCGGGTGAGCAGGTTGAAGGCGAACTGCCGGGCCGGTTGGCCGACGTACGAGTCGATCCCCTCGAACCAGCGCATGCTGGCGGCGGCCGCCCGCTGGGTGCTGGCCACCGCCGGGCGCCGGTCCCGCTCGTACGCCGCGAGGGCCTGCGGTACCCCGTGCCCGGCGGCCCGCGCCGCTTCCAGGGCCTCGGTGAGCGCGAGGGCGTCCTCGACGGCGAGTTTCGTGCCGGAGCCGATGGAGAAGTGCGCGGTGTGCGCGGCGTCGCCGACCAGGGCGACGTTCCCGTGCGACCACTGCCCGCACGTCACGGTCGGGAAGCGGGTCCAGGCCGAGCGGTTGCCGCGCAAGGGCCGGCCGCGCAGGGCGTCGGCGAAGATCTTGGCGCAGCGGGCCGCCGACTCGTCCGCGTCGCGGAGGTCGAACCCGGCCGCCCGCCACACCTCCTCGCGCATCTCGACGATCACGGTGGAGGCGTCGGCGGCGTACGGGTAGGCGTGCAGCTGCATGACGCCGTGCTCGGTCTCGGCGATCTCGAAGCGGAACGCTTCGAAGGCGAAGTCGGCGGCGAGCCAGATGTAGCGGCAGCGGCCTTCGGTGACGGTGGGTCGGAAGTGCGCGGCGCCGGCCGTACGGGTGGCGCTGTGCACCCCGTCGGCGGCGACGACCAGGTCGTGGCCGGCGGCGAGGGCGAAGGCGTCGGGGGCTTCGGTGCGGAAGCGGAGCCGGACCCCGAGGCCGGCGCAGCGCTCGTGCAGGATCTCCAGCAGTCGGCGCCTGCCGAGGGCGGCGAAGCCGTGGCCGCCGGAGGTGAGCAGTCGGCCGCGGTGGACGACGTCCACGTCGTCCCAGCGGACGAACTCGGCGCCGAGCGCGGCGTGGACGACGGTGTCGGCGCGTTCGATGCCGCCGAGGGTCTCGTCGGAGAGGACGACGCCGAAGCCGAAGGTGTCGTCGGGGGCCCGGCGCTCCCAGACCTCGACGAGGTGGCCCTGCCGGGCCAGGAGTGCGGCGGTGTAGAGGCCGCCGGGCCCCCCGCCGACGACGGCCACCCGAAGGGCGCTCGCGGTCATCCGGCTACCTGCCCTTCCACTGCGGCGGACGCTTCCCGGTGAAGGCGGCGTGGAACTCCGCGTAGTCCTGGCCGTGCATGAGGAGGGCCTGGGTGTTGGCGTCCAGCTCGACCGACGCGGCCAGCGGCATGTCGAGTTCCGCGGTCAGCAGGGCCTTGGTCTGGGCGTGGGCGAGGGCGGGTCCGGCGGCGAGGCGGGCGGCCAGTTCGGCGGCCCGGGCGTCCGCCTTGCCCTCGTCGACGAGTTCGCTGAGCAGTCCGATGCGCTCCGCCTCGGCGGCGCGTACGGGCTCTCCGAGCATGAGGAGCCGGGTGGCGTGGCCGAGGCCGACGACCCGGGGCAGCAGGTAGGCGGCGCCCATGTCGCCGCCGGAGAGGCCGACGCGGGTGAAGAGGAACGCGAAGCGGGCGGTGGGGTCGGCGATCCGGAAGTCGGCGGCGAGGGCGAGGACGGCGCCGGCCCCGGCGGCCACCCCGTGCACGGCGGCGATCACCGGGAAGGGGCATTCGCGGATCGCGCGGACGACCTGGCCGGTCATCCGGTTGAAGTCGAGGAGTTCGGCGGTGTCCATGGCGAGGGTGGCGCCGATGATCTCGTCCACGTCTCCGCCGGAGCAGAAGCCGCGCCCCTCGCCCGCCAGGACCAGGGCGCGCACGGAGCGTTCGCGGGACACTTCGGCGAGCAGGTCGCGCAGGTCGGCGTAGGCGCCGAAGGTGAGCGCGTTCAGCTTCTCGGGGCGGTCGAGGGTGACGGTGGCCACGCCGTCCTGCCGGGTCACCCGCAGGTGGCGCCACCGTTCGGTCGCTGGTGTGGAACCGGTGAAGGGGCTCACGAAACCGACGGTATCACCGAGTATTGACTGCCGTCACGAAAACGCGACAGGTGGGTTACGGGGCGGAGCACATGCGGGCGCGGGGCCGGGGCACACGCGGATGCGGGGCACGGTCCGGGGGGAACGACGAAGGTCCCGAGCGATCGGTGACCGTGGTTGCGTGCCGTTCGGACGGGGTGCCCTACGGGGCCGCGCCGACGGTTCGTATGGTTGAAACCGGGAGTTCCCTTTCCCGCGACCGGGCGGTCCCTCCCGCGCCGGGACGATCCGCCCCGCGCGTCATCGCACACCCACGGAACGGAGGCCTGTCGTGCCCGAGCCCGCCGCCTGGCGGATCGCCCTCCCGCACACGGCCGCCGCCGTGCCCCTCGCCCGGGCGCTGGTGCGGACCGCGCTCACGGAGGCCGAGCCGGCCGCCGACAGCGACACCGCGGAGCTGCTGACGGCCGAGCTGGTCGCCAACGCCGTGGAACACACCGTCGCGGGCGCGGGGATCGAGCTGGTCGTGGAGTTGCTGGCGAACGGCTGCCGGGTCGAGGTCCACGACGGGGACCCGTTCCCGCCGGGCGACCTGACCGCCCGGCCGGACGACACGCACCCGGACCCCTGGCAGGAGCACGGGCGGGGTCTGCTGCTGATCCGGACCCTGAGTTCCGCCTGCGGTCACCGCCGCACCGCACACGGCAAGGCCGTCTGGTTCACCCTCGCGGCGCGCGCCGCGGCGGGCGCGGACGCATGCGTTCCGCGCCCCCGCGCATGACTATGCGCGCGGCTTGGCCAGCGTGGCCACCAGTACGGCCTTGATCGTGTGGAGCCGGTTCTCGGCCTGGTCGAAGACAACGGAGTGCGCCGATTCGAACACCTCGTCCGTGACCTCCAGCGAGTCCAGGCCGTACCGCTCGTGCACGTCCCGCGCGACCTCGGTTCCGAGGTCGTGGTAGGCGGGCAGGCAGTGCAGGAACCTCACGTCCGGATTGCCCGTGGCCCGCAGCACGTCCGTGGTGACCGCGTACGGGGCCAGCGCCTCGATCCGCTCGGCCCAGACCTCCTTGGGCTCGCCCATCGACACCCACACGTCGGTGGCCACGAAGTCGGCCTGCGCCACGCCCTCGGCGACGTCCTCGGTGAGGGTGATCCGCGCCCCGGAGGCCGCGGCCAGCTCCCGGGCCCGGGTCACGACGGCCTCGGCGGGCCAGTACTCCTTCGGCGCGACGATCCGTACGTCCATGCCCAGCAGCGCGCCGGTCACCAGGTAGGAGTTGCCCATGTTGAAGCGGGCGTCGCCGAGGTAGGCGAAGGCGGTCCGCTCCAGGGGCTTGGTGCCGTGCTCGGTCATGGTGAGCACGTCGGCGAGCATCTGGGTGGGGTGCCAGTCGTTCGTCAGTCCGTTGAAGACGGGTACGCCGGCGTGGGCGGCGAGCTCCTCGACGGCGGCCTGGCTGTCGCCCCGGTACTCGATCCCGTCGAACATCCGGCCGAGGACGCGGGCGGTGTCGCGGACGGACTCCTTGTGCCCCATCTGGGAGCCGGAGGGGTCAAGGTAGACGGTGCCGGCGCCCTGGTCGGCGGCGGCCACCTCGAAGGCGCAGCGGGTGCGCGTGGAGGTCTTCTCGAAGATCAGCGCGATGTTCCTGCCCACCAGGCGCCGCTCCTCGATCCCGGCCTTCTTCGCCGCCTTGAGCTCGGCCGCCAGCTCGACCAGACCGCGGAACTCGGCGGCGGTGAAATCGAGCTCCTTGAGGAAACTGCGGCCGAAGAGGTCGGTGGCCATGGGGACTCTCCAGTGTGACGCTGACAGGGAATGATGGAAGTCTATACGACGCCCTGTATTGATATACATACCCCTGGGGCAGTCCGCCCGCCGGCCGGTGGAGTTCAGATCGCGTCCCGCTCGACCGGGCAGCTCATGCAGCGCGGCCCGCCGCGGCCGCGGCCCAGTTCGCTGCCGGGGATCTCGATCACCTCGATGCCCTCCCGACGCAGGTGGGTGTTGGTGGTCACGTTCCGCTCGTACGCGACGACCACCCCCGGCTCGACGGCCAGCACGTTGCAGCCGTCGTCCCACTGCTCGCGCTCCGCCGAGTGCACGTCCTGCGTGGCCGTCAGGACGCGGATCTTGCCGAGCCCGAGGGCGTCCGCGATCGCCTTGTGCATGTGCTCCGGAGCGTGGTCGCTGACCTGGAGTTCACGGCTCCCCTCCCCCGGCCGGATCGTGTAGGAGCGGAGCATGCCGAGGCCCGCGTACTGGGTGAAGGTGTCCGCGTCGACCATCGTCATCACCGTGTCGAGGTGCATGAAGGCCCGCCGCTTGGGCATGTCGAGCGCGACGATGACGGTCGCCGACCCGGCGGCGAACAGTCCGCGCGCGAGCATCTCCACCGCCTGCGGGGTGGTGCGCTCGCTCATCCCGATCAGCACGGCGCCGTTGCCGATGACCAGGACGTCCCCGCCCTCGATCGTCGACGGGTAGTCGGACTGCCCCTGCGACCAGTAGTGGAAGGCGCCGGAGCCGGTGAACAGCGGGTGGTGCCGGTAGATCGCCTCGAAGTGGACGGTCTCGCGCTGCCGGGCCGGCCAGCGCATCGCGTTGATCGACACCCCGTCGTAGATCCAGGCGGAGGTGTCCCGGGTGAAGAGGTGGTTGGGCAACGGCCCCAGCAGGAAGTCGTCGAGGTCCAGCGCGTGGAAGCGCACCGACACCGGTTCGGGGTGCCGCTCCAGGAACTCCCGCTTGGTCATGCCGCCGACGAGCGCCTCGGCCAGGTCGCCCGGGGAGAGCCCGTCGAACGCCGCTCGCAGGTGGTCGGTGGCGAGCGGCCCGTACTCCTTCTCGTCGAAGACCCGGTCCAGTACGAGGTGTCGCGCCTCGGTGATCCCGAGGGACTCCCGCAGCAGGTCGCCGAACAGGTGCACGGCGACGCCCCGGTCACGCAGGACGTCGGCGAAGCCGTCGTGTTCCTGACGGGCCCTGCGCACCCACAACACGTCGTCGAAGAGCAGTGCGTCCTTGTTGCTCGGTGTGAGCCGCTTCAGCTCCAGGTCGGGCCGGTGGAGGATGACGCGGCGAAGCCGCCCGGTCTCGGAGTCGACATGGAATCCCATGCCCTACACGTTCCCAGACCGGGCCGCCTTTCGAACGCGCTGCGGCCAAGCGGTCTCAGCGCAGTCCGAGAAGCGCGGTCGGGGCGCCGATCAACTCCGGGGTCGTCAGGCCCAACTTGGGCGTCGTCAGGTTCGGGATCCCGTAGTTGCCGCCGTCGGGCATCGACAGCGGGGCGCCGACGATCGCACCGGGGCTCCGGGCCAACAGGGTCGTAGCCGGGGACTTCAGGGACCCCTCGCCGTCCGTCTCGGGAGTGCCCGCCAGGTTCGGCACCGGCGAGGTGACGTTCGTGCCGCCGAGGTCGGTGCCGATGGGCACCACCGGGATCAGTGGGGTCGGGAGCAGGTCGCCGGTGTGGTGGCGGGG
The DNA here is from genome assembly GCF_040651775.1 of Streptomyces sp. NPDC048383. Taxonomy (NCBI): domain Bacteria; kingdom Bacillati; phylum Actinomycetota; class Actinomycetes; order Kitasatosporales; family Streptomycetaceae; genus Streptomyces; species Streptomyces sp. NPDC048383. The sequence continues at coordinate 486 of NZ_JBEZKS010000055.1, read as the reverse complement.
CGCCTCGGGGGCGCCGACGACCGGGACCGGCACCGAGGTGGCCACGCGCGGGGTGGCCACGCCCAGCGTGGTCTCCACGGCGTCCAACGGGACACCCACCGGAACCGACTGGGCGACGGCCGGTGAGGCCGCACCGGCCGCGGCCATGCAGGTCATGAGTGCCGCAAGGCTTCCGCGCGCGGTCATCTTCATAAGTGACGTTCCGTCCTTCCAGGGTCGCGGACATTCCGCTGCCCTGGATGAACGATCCCGCCGGGGGTTTCCCCGGCGTTCTCCCCACAAGTTCCCCCATACGGCCTACTTGGCGGGCATCGCGTGTACGGGGCCGGGCGCGGCCGCGTAAGGGAGCCGGCGCCAGGGGACCGCCCGTCGGTGCCGGGTCCGGCCGGCCGCGGGGGGGGGGGGGGGGGGGGGGGGGCCGCCCGGGGGGGGGCCGCGCGCGCGGGGCGCCGCGCGCCGGGGTGGGGCGAGGGGGCGGGCAGGGGC
>NZ_JBEZKS010000054.1:0-59219 GCF_040651775.1 Streptomyces sp. NPDC048383 | reverse complement strand
ATGACGGTGTTCGACACGGGGAACCTTCCACAGGGGACGAGGACGGTCGCGGCATGCCGAGGGCATGCGTGATCCCTTCACGCGGTGGAGAGGGGTTCGTCAGCGGCGGGTGAAGCACCCGTGCCGCCCGGCGACTCATCCAGTTCTACCGACGCCCCACCGGCCTGGCAACGAGCCTTCCTACTACCCGTCCTCGCAGCCGGAGACCGACAGCCCGTCGACCGGTCGGCGGGCAGGAGGGCGGGCGCGGGCCGGGGCGGGGTACGGCCGCGGACCTTCGCGGCCTACTATCCGGGCTCGTATGTGACGTGGGTCCTGTGGGACGGCTCACCCCGGAGCCGCCCGAATCTCACCGAAAGTGATGACTCATACCCCACATGGACGCGAAGGCTTCCCACCTCCGACCGCACCGTCGAGGGCACGGGACGGTCATCGCGTTCGAGTACCCCATCGGGCGTTATGGATGTTCTCCGCGTCCGAAGGAATCCGCGTCGGACATCACACCGGATTCGATTCCGGTTTCGTGATCGATTTTGGCTACCCGGGCATGGATGACCGCGCTGCCGTACGAGGTCAGGCTGGCGCGCAATTCGTTCCAACCCTCTTCGGACCCGGCGACCAGGCCGGCCATCAGCCGGCGCTGCTGCTCCACCACGAAGGGCCAGGAAGCGATCCCGATCAGGGTCATCAGCAGGTGGCCGACCTCTTGGGGTGAGGTGAGGGACAGCGCCTTGCAGAGGGCCTCGTTCTTGCTGAGGTAGTACGCGTGACGCTCTTCCTCGCCTGGAATCTCCGCGTCTCCGTAGTGCAGACCCTCCCACGCGAGCAGCCGCACCAGGCTCGGGTCGCGCCGGTGGTAGTCGAAGACCTGGCCCACGTATCGCTCAAGACCCTCCCGCGTCGTCGGCACCGGAACCCGCTCGCTCAAATCCTGATAGGCGCAGGCCAGGACCTTGGAGAAGAGCTGTTCCTTGCTACCGAAGTAGGAGTACAGACGCTGTTTGTTCGCCGCAGCCTGCTCGGCGATGCGGTCCACACGGGCGCCCGCGATGCCGTACGTGGCGAACTCCTGGCGGGCTGCGTCCAGGAGGCGGGTCGGCGTGTCGCGAGTCGGATCATTGGCCATGCGTCGAGCCTAGCACGAAAACCAACTAGATGGTTGGTCGCAACCAACTAGATGGTTGGTCGCAACCAACTAGATGGTTGGTCGCAACCAACTAGATGGTTGGTGCCAACCAACTAGATGGTTGCGCCCTCTCCAGCGTTCCCCTAGTGTCGATGACGTCAGCCCGGCCGGCGCCTCCGCCAAGGCCCCCGGGGCCGGGAACCGCCAGGCGTCGCGACGGTGCGCGATCACCCGCGAATTCCCCTCTTCCGTCTGCTCATCGCCCGGAAAACCTGTCGTGCCACGCAGTGCCACGCGGTTCCACTACCGAGGAGTTAGTCATCAATCATCCGATCCAGAGCATCGTCCTGGTCGGGGACCGGTTTATCGGTTTCGCCGCACAGGAAAACGTATTCACCGTCTCCCAGTTCATCGACGACCTGCGCCGCGGCGCATACGCGACGGAAGGCGACCCGGTCCTCGTCGAGAGTGCGCAGGGCGTCTCCGAGTCCGATGTGTTGCTCATCGTCGAGGAACTGCGCCACCGCGGCCTGGACCGCGTACAGATCCGCCTCCAGCCCGCCGCCCTCAGCGGCGCCGGTGAGGTGCACAAGCACCAGGTGGCCAACGCGCTGATCGCGGACCTGCACCAGGTGAACGACGCGTTATTCGGAGCGGGACTACGGCTGCACAACGACAACGAGCTGTTGCTCGACCACCAGACCGGCCAGCACGTGCAGGGCATGATCGCCGTCGAGGCATCGCGGCAGATGTTCCTGGCCGTGACGGAGCGCTTCTTCGCGGCTCAGTGGCCGCAGCGCAAGTACTACTTCGTCATCGAGCACATGAACACCACCTTCGAGAACTTCCTCTTCCCGCTGTGTTCGACCATCGAGTACCGGATCACCGAGTCCCGCACGCAGGATCCGTCCCGCCTCTCCTTCCACTCCGAGGTCGGCATCCACCAGGCCGGCCGTCGCTCCTCCCTCACCCATCTGGCCTTCACCGCCTTCGATTCCGACGTGATCGAGGCCAAGGAGGACCGCCGCGCCCGCCAGGCCGTCGAGCACACGCTCCGGACCCCGGCCGCCGCCCTCTCCGGGGTCTGACCCACCCCACCCCGGCCCCCGGCCGTACCGGCCGCACTCCGCCGAACCCCGCCCCGCCCCACCACTCCACTCCACTCCATTGAGGAGCAGCCATGTCCGCATCACTCATCACCGCCGTGGAACTGTCCGTCAAGCCCGATCAGGTCGATGCCGCCGCCACCGCCTGGAAGGCCCACCACGCCGCATCCGCGTTCGAGGGCCGTGCCCTGTTCCGGAGCCTGGAGGGACCCGCCCTCCTGGAGCTGGCCCCCGTCGCCGGCTGGGAGCAGTTCCCCGATCTGCGCTCCGACTGGGCGCGACTGTGGGACGCACTGGCCCCGATGGCCGAGGGTGACTTCCGACGTCAGGTGCTGGGCTTCGTCGACGCGCCCAAGCAGGCCGACACCCCGCTGCCGCAGACCCCCTACGTACAGATGCGGCACATCGAGGTGCCGCCGCGGGTCCACACCTCGTACCGCGCCTGGCGCGAGGAGACGATCTACGACGTGGTGCGCACCGCCGACGAGGTCGAGGTCTTCGAGGCGTACCACTCCGTGCTGAGCACCGAGCCCGGTGTCATGTTCGTCTCCGGATTCAGCTGCGACCCGGCCGAGTACACGGCCGTGTTCACCTCCCCGCGCTACCAGGAGATCGTCCGGCAGGCCGGTGACCGTTTCATCGCCGGCGGCGAGCGCGGTCTCTACACGACGATCTGGGCCCGCGTGTCGTAACACGCCCCACGTCCTGCCCGTCACCGGCAGGACGCACGAAGGAAATCATGCGAAGGAGAGGAGAAGCGGATGGGACCGTCGCGCACCTACCAGCTGAGTCTCACCACTCAGGGGCCGACCTACCCGCCCAGTGAAGTGATGGACGGGAACGGCGACTTCGTCGTGATCGGCCGCATCAACCGTGACGACGGAACGGGCGGAGTGTCGAACGGCTGGGGATGCGCCATCGTGTCCGCCAAGAGCCCGCTGCCGCCGTTCGGTGGCAACGAGCCGTACCGCGTCGTCCGTGACCTGCCGGATCATCCCGGCCAGTTCAGCCCGGCCGACAACGCGATCGTGCTGCACACGCTGCCGTTGCCGCTGCCCTGCAGCAACTACCCGATGGTCTTCGCCCCGGAGCAGTTCCCCCACGCGTCCGAGGTGGTACGCCCGAGCTACCCCTTCCACCAGGTCGACGTGCCGGACCTGCGGGCCCAGGACGGGCCGAAGGTGACGGAACCGGTGACCCTCGGCACCTGGGGGCGGGCGCGCGGTGAGCTGGAGGTGCGACTGGCCGACGACGCGAAGTCCGCCGAGTTCCGCTTCGAGTTCGCCGGGATGCTCCCCAACAGCCTGTACACGGTGATGTCCCTACGGGCACGCGACCTGGACCCCGCGGGGCCGACCCGGCCCGGACCGCTCGGCGTACCCAACGCCTTCGTCACCGACCAGGACGGCAAGGGCCGCTACCGGGCGTCCTTGCCCGATCCCTTCCCGGCGCCCGGCACCGGCGGCAATCGCGTCGTCAACGTCATCGTGCTCTGGATGAGCTACCAGCAGAACTACGGCGGCGCGATCGGCCGCTTCGGCCTGGGCGGGGACATCCACGCCCAGCTGAAGCTGCAGGGACCCAGCTTCGAGGAATTCACGACCACCGGCTGACGAGAGGAACCACCATGCCGATCATCTCCGTGACGACCTGGCCCAGTGAGGACGAGGAGAAGTGCCGCGAGCTGATGGAGGAGCTCACGGAGACCGTCCACCGGGTCACGGGAGCACCCCGCGACCGGATCACGGTCTACATCCGGGAAGTGCCGCGCGACCGCTGGTCCGAGGGCGGCGCGGTCGGGTCCCACCCCGACTTCGCCCGACTCAGCCGGCTCAGCGGCTCCTCCACCGTCTGACGTCGCCCACGCCGGTCCCGGGGCCGGGCGCGATGCCCGGCCCCACCCGTCCCGAACCAGGAAGGACTTCCGCCATGAGCGCACACTCCTCCTCCGCCGACCACCACGACCGGATGGAGCGCGGGCTACGGACACTGCGCCGGATCGAAGCCACCGAGCGCCCCGGCATCCTCGACGGCTTCCAGGACATCGCCCCCGGCTTCGGCGAGCTGATCGTCGGCTTCGCGTTCGGCGACGTATGTTCCCGGCCGGGCCTGGAACTGCCGACCCGCCAACTCGTCACCGTCGCCGCGCTGACCGCACTGGGCAACGCCGCTCCGCAACTGGAGTTCCACGTCCGTGGCGCGCGCAACGTCGGTTGCGGCCGGCGGGACATCGTCGAAACGGTCCTGCACCTGAGTGACCACGCCGGATTTCCCGCGACGCTGGGAGCGCTGAACGTCGTCAGGACCGTCTTCGCGGCCGAGGCCGCGAACGCCGCCGCCGTCACCGGCCGGTCCGCACGCGCGCCGGGCGCGCGGACCCACGGCGGGCAGGGCGGGCAGGGCGGCCACGACGGGCAGGGCAACCACGGCGAGCAGGCCCTGGCCGCCGTGCGCGCCGTCGACCCGGCCCTCGCCGACTTCTTCGGCGAGAACGCCTTCGGCAACCCGGATCCCGCGACCCCGCCCGGCGGCCTCGATCCGCTCACCCGCGCGATCGTGTCCGTCGCCGCCTGCACGGCCATCGGCACGCGACGACAGCAACTCATGGCGCACGTGCACGAAGTCCTCGACGCCGGCGGCACCCGGCAGGACGCCGTCGAGACCATCCTGCAGATGGCGGTGTACGCCGGAGTCCCGGCGGCGGTGAACGGCCTCAACGCGGCGCGCGACGTCTTCCACACGCGATAGGCCGGCAACGCCGCGACCGGGCCGCGCGCCCGCACACCATCGGGCCACGACCGAGCACGGGGCCACGACCCAGCGTCAGGCCACGACCGAGCCCCCACCGGGCCACGGCTCCTGCCCACCCCGCCCTGCCCCGGTCCCGGCCCCGGAACCACATCCCGAACCGAGCACACACCCGTATCCGAAGGAGGGACCCACCATGACCGCTCGTCCCTACCTCGTCTTCGCCGACGTGGACGAGACACTCATCCACCGCAAGAGCATGTTCGACTTCCTCCACTACCACCTGACCGGCCGGCACGGGCCCGCGGGGACCGCCGAGCACGACCGGCTCCTCGCCGGTTTCCAGCAGGCCGCAGCGGCCGGCACCCCGCGCGAGCTGATCAACCGCGCCTACTACGCCGCGTACGCCGGCGAGTCCGAGGCCACCATCGCCGCCTGGGGCGAGCGCTGGTTCGCCGAGCGTGCCGCGGACGGCCTCTTCATCGAAGGGACCCGGGACGCACTGCGCGCCCACCGCGAGGCGGGCGCCGAACTCGTCCTCGTCTCGGGGTCGTTCCCCGCCTGCCTGGACCCCGTGGCCCGGGCCGTCGGCGCCGGGCACCTGCTGTGCAGCCGTCCCCTCGTCGAGACGGACCCGGCCGGCCCGGGGACCGCCGGTACCTACACGGGCCTCATCGAGACCCCGATGATCGGCCCGCACAAGGCGGTCGCCGTACGCCGCTTCCTCGCCGACCGTCCGCACATCGACCCGCGCGACTGCTACGCGTACGGCGACCACCCGTCCGACCTGGAGATGCTCGCCTGCGTCGGGCACCCGGTCGTCGTCGGCGACGACCCCGCCCTGCGCGCCCTGCTCGATGCCCGGCCTTCCCCCACTCCTCTGGAGCACCAGCGATGACCGTGTACTCACCCGCCACGACCGCCGTCGGCATCATCGGATCCGGCTCGTACCTCCCGAACGAGATCGTGCCCAACTCCGTCGTCGCGGAACTGGCCGGAGTGACCGCCGAGTGGATCGTGCGCAAGACCGGCATACGGGAACGGCATCGCGCCGCGCCCCACGAGGCGACCTCCGACCTGGCCACCGCCGCCGCGCGCGCCGCGATGCACGACGCCGGGATCCACGCGCGCGACGTCGCCTGGGTGATCGTCGCGACCTCCACCCCCGACTACCCGCAGCCGGCCACCGCCTGCCTCGTGCAGAACCAGATCGGCGCGACCCGGGCCGCCGCCTTCGACATCAACGCCGTCTGCGCCGGCTTCGTCTTCGCCCTGCAAACCGGTGCGCAACTGCTGGCGGGCATCAGCGAGGACACCGACGCCAAATACGCGCTGGTCATCGGCGCGGACGTCTACTCGCGGATCCTGGACCACAGCGACCGCAAGACCGCGGTGCTGTTCGGGGACGGCGCGGGAGCCGTCGTGCTCGGCCCGACCCGCCCCGGGTTCGGCATCGTCGGGACCGGCACCAGCACCGACGGCAGCCTCCACGACCTGATCGGGGTCCAGGCCGGCGGCAGCCGCCACCCCGCCTCCGCGGGCACCCTGGCCGACGGGCAGCACTTCTTCAGGATGCGGGGGAGGGAGGTCCGCGACTTCGTCAACGAGCGCCTGCCCGCCGCCGTCCAGGGAGTGCTCGCCGCCCATGGCGTCGACCCGGCCGAGGTCAAACACTTCGTACCCCACCAGGCCAACGGCGTGATGGTCGGCGAGGTCATCCCCCACCTCGGGCTGCCCAACGCCCACGCCCACCTGCCCGTCGACCTGCACGGCAACACCGGTGCCGCCTCCATACCGCTCGCACTCGACCACGCCAACCGCTCCGGCGCGCTACGGGACGGCGACCTGGTGCTGTTGGCCGGCTTCGGCGGCGGAATGGGAGTCGGCACGGCCCTGGTCCGCTGGGACGCCACACCGCCCCGTCACCCGGCTGGGCCGTCGCACTCCGCGCAGCTCGTCGGGAGCGTGGCCCGATGAACGGACTCGTCACCGTCCCGGCTTCCGCGTTCCGCTCCGTCCCCGTGCCCGACGCGCTGTGCGCGGTGCCCGGATGCGCCGTCGCCCACTGGTCGATGGGACGCGACGTCCTCGACGCCGATCCCTGCACCCACGGCTGGAGCCCCGGAGCCCGGACCGACACCCCCACCCCCGCTCCCACGGGCGGCCCGTCCGCCCCCACCCTCGACCACGGAGACCGGTAGCCATGACACAAAGCTCCTCCACCCTCACCCCGGACAGGCAACGCCCCGAGGCCGCGGCCGCTCCCGGCCCCGGCACCTCACCGGTGCGTGCCTGGCTGGCCGTGATCGCCCTCTCCCTGGGCACGTTCTCCTTCGTCACCACCGAGACGCTCCCCATCGGACTGCTGCCGTCGATCGGCGCGGGCGTGGACGTCTCCGTCGGCACCGCCGGCTTCCTCGTCACCGGTTTCGCCGCCGTCGCCGCGATCACCGCGGCGCCGCTGACCACCCTGTGCGGGCGCGTCGACCGCAAATGGCTGCTGGCCGGGCTGCTCGTCATGTACGTCGTGGGCAACCTGCTGGCCACCGTCGCCTCCTCGTACGGCGCCCTGCTGTCCGCCAGGGTGCTGGTGGCCCTCGCCCACGGCGTCTTCTGGTCCATCGCCGCGGCCATCGCGGTCCGACTGGTACCCGAGCGGCACGCCGTTCGGGCCACCGCACTCGTCCTCGGCGGGATCTCGCTGGCCTCGGTGCTCGGCGTCCCGCTTGGCACCATGATCGGTCAGCGGTCCGGCTGGCACACCGCGTTCGCCGCCGTCGCCGCGATCGGCTTCGTCGTCCTCGTCGCGGTGCTGCTCCTGTTGCCGAACCTCCCCGCACAGGGCAGCGGAAGCCTCGCCGCCCTGCCGCGCGTCCTGCGCAACGGACGGCTGCGCGTCGCCGTCGCGGTCACCGCGCTGGTGATGATCGGCCACTTCCTCGCCTTCACCTACATCGCCCCCTACCTGGAACAGATCACGGGGATCAGCGAAGGCATGGTCGGCGTCCTGCTCCTGGTCTTCGGAGCCGCCGGGTTCGCCGGCAACTTCCTCGCGGGGGCCGTGGTCGGCCGCTCGGTGCACGGCACCCTGACGGGCGCCCTCGTCCTGATGACCGTCTCGCTCACCCTGCTGTGGGCCTTCGGCGACTCCCAGCCCGCGGCGATCACCCTGCTCGTCCTGTGGGGCCTGGCCTTCGCGGCCCTGCCCGTCGGCCTGCAGACCTGGGTGCTGCAACTGGCGAAGGAAGAGTCCGACGCCGCCTCATCGCTCTACGTGGCCGCCTTCAACGGCGCCATCGCCGTGGGATCCCTCGCGGGCGGACTGCTCGTGGACTCCGCCGCCGGACCGCGCGCCGTGACCGCCGTCGCCGCCGCGCTGACCGTCTGCGCCCTGCTCACCCTGCTGCTCTCCGCCCGCGGCACGCGCAGCCGCGAGCGCGTACCGTCCCCCACCCCCACGAGCGGCTGACCCCCCGCCCTGCCGCGCGCACCCGAGACACACCCCCACTCGAACACAGGAGAAGCCCCTCATGGACCACCGCACCCTCGGCACCGCAGGACTCCGGGTCTCGGCGATCGGCCTCGGCTGCATGGGCATGTCCGCCTACTACGGGACCAGCGACGAGACGGAGTCGATCGCCACCATCCGCCGCGCCCTGGACACCGGAGTGACGTTCTTCGACACCGCCGACGCCTACGCCGCCGGCCGCAACGAAGAACTCCTCGGCCGCGCCCTCAAGGGGCGCCGCGACGAAGCGGTGGTGGCCACCAAGTTCGGCATCCGCGGCGTCGGGCCCGGCGGCACGGCCGGCGGGGCCGTGATCGACTCCAGCCCCGCCTACGCCCGGCAGGCGTGTGACGCGTCCCTGGCCCGGCTGGGCGTGGAGAGCATCGACCTCTACTACCTGCACCGCCGCGACCCCGACACCCCGATCGAGGAGACCGTCGGCGCCATGGCGGAACTCGTCACCGCCGGCAAGGTCCGGCACCTGGGCCTGTCCGAGGTCAACGCCGACACCCTGCGCCGTGCCCATGCCACCCATCCCATCACCGCCCTGCAAACCGAGTACTCCCTGTGGGAACGGGACGTGGAGAGCGACATCGCCCCCACGGCCGCCGAGCTCGGCATCGGACTCGTGCCCTACTCGCCGGTCGGCCGGGGATTCCTCACCGGGGCCCTCACCTCCCTCGACCAACTGGAACCGGACGACTACCGCCGCAACGACCCCCGCTTCCAGGGAGAGAACCTGACCCGCAACCTCGCGCTCGTGGAGCGGGTCCGGTCCCTGGCCGGCCACATCGGCTGCACCCCGGTCCAGCTGGCCCTCGCCTGGCTGCTCTCCCGAGGCCCGCAGATCGTTCCGATCCCCGGCACCCGGCGGATCACCTACCTGGAGGAGAACGCCGGCGCGGCAGACCTGCACCTCACCACGGCCCAGCTGCACGAACTGGAGCAGGCCCTCCCGGCGACCGAGGTGTCGGGAGAACGCTACGCACCCGCGGCCCTGCGCCTGCTCAACACCTGACCCCCCGTGACCGTACGTCCCGTCCCTCGGCGTCGTGACCCGTCCCACGGCGCCGACGTCCCGAGTCCGCGCCGTGCAGTAGGCGAGGCGAGTCGGTTCGAGTCGCCCCGCCCCGACCCTCCCGCGGTGTTCAGGTCGTGTGCGTCGGGGTGGGGCGTCCGAGGAGGACCGCCTGCTCCGCCGGGGTGAGGGCCGGGCCGTCCAGGGGCGGGAGACGGGGGCCGCGGAAGGCGGCCAGGAGGACCCGGGGATGGGCCAGGACCGCGCCGCCCGCCTGCAGGGTCATGACGTCGGTCAGGGCCTTGACGACGGTGAAGTCCGAGCAGGCGGTGGTGATGAGGCGGCTGACGTACCGGGCGGTGAGGCGGTCGGCGAAGTGGGGTTCCTTCGCGACCGAGTGCGGGAAGGCGGCGTCCTGGCCGGCGGCCAGGAGCCAGGCGGCGGCCGCCGGGCGGCCGATCGCACGCTGTGCGCGCCGTGCGAACCCCTTCGACGTGATGTCGCTCTTCGACGCCAGGTCCCGCAGCGCCCGGGCGCCCTGGGCCACCACGGACATCCCGTGTCCGTAGACCGGGTTGAGCGCGGTGGCGGAGTCCCCGAGCGCGACGAAGCCTTCGACGCGGGACTTCTCGTAGTGGCGCCGCCGGTTGGACGTGTTCCGGTTGACCGTCACCGGGCCGAGGGGCTCGGCCCGGTCCAGGAACTCCGCTATCAGGGGGCTCCGCAAGTGCCGGGCGAACTCCAGGAACTCGGAATCCGCGCTGGTGGGTTGGCCGCCGCGGGTGCCGGAGAGGCTGACCAGCCACTCGCCCCCCTCGATGGGAAGGACGGTGCCACCCGTCCCGGGCACGGCCTGACGGGCGTCGGCCTGGATGTTGATGACAGGCCAACCCGCGGTGTCGACGGGCGCGTCGTAGCGGCGGCTCGCATAGGTCACCCCCGCGTCGACGACGGTCTCGCGAACGGCCGGGATCCCCAGCTCGGCCAGCCAGTTCGGAGCGCGCGAGGAGCGGCCGGTGGCGTCGATGACCAGATCGGCCTCACGGACCTCCTCCGTACCGTCCCGGTGTCGGATGACCGCGCCGGTGACCCGGGAACGGGTGCCGAGGAGGCGTACCGGCTCCGCCTCGGGCACCAGCCGGACCCCCGGCAGCGCCAGGGCGCGGGTGCGCACGGCCCAGTCGACCAGGTCGCGGCCGGCGCTGATGAGGTACTGGGTTTCGGGCCAGGCCCGCCGGTACCAACCGCCGGGGGAGAGGCAGACCATGCCGTTGGGGATGGGTATCCGGTGCGCGCCGGCGTCCGACCACATCTGCGTGGTCCCGGGCAGGAGCGATTCGATGGCTTCGGCCCCGCCCGACCAGAGCAGGTGGGCGTGACGGGCCTGCGGCAGTCCACGGCGCGTTCGCGGCCCGTCCGGCAGGGCGTGCCGTTCAACGATGTCTATGTCTATGTCTATGTCTATGTCGATGTCGGCAGCGGTGCCGCCACCGGCACCGTGTCGGGCGAGCGCGGCGGCGGCCAGGGTGCCGCTCAGCCCGCCTCCGAGGATCAGGACTCGGGCGCGAGAGGGGGGCCTACCGGCCATGCGGGTCTGCTTTCTGCCCCGGCATTGGCCGGTATGGCGGAAGTCGAGTGGGCTTTGATGGTGAGCCCTAGAATCCGATGATGATCAGTGCCCGCTTCGTCGGTGGTCCGCTCGCGGGCATCGAGGGGATCCAAGCCACCGAGGTGGCCCTGGCTGCGCACAGCGGTAGTCGCGAGATCGGGCGCTACCTGCGGGGCCCCGACGACGACGGCGTGGCGGTCTACCGTTGGGTGCCGGCCCCGGAAGTGCGGGAGGGCGACCTCCCGGATCCGGCCTGAACCACGCCGCGGTTCACGGCGGCGTCTGCCGGACCGGAGCCGCGACAGCACCTGCGTCCCCGTCAGGGACCGGGCCCGTGACGGCACTTGCCTCCGGGCCCGCGACCGGAGCCGGGACCGCGACAGCGCCCCCGTCCGAGCCCCCGCCCGAAACCGGGCCCGAGCCCCCGCCCGACGCCGGGTCGCCGGCCGGCTCCCGGGGCGTGGCCGGCTCCGGCGCCGGGTGCTGCGCCAACCACCGCCCGTACGCGCGGGTCAACCCCCGGTTGCGCAGGGCGTCGAGGACGAAGGCGAGGCGGGCCGAGGTGCGGGCGCGCGGTGCGAGGCCCCGGGAGACGCGGCTCATGTGGCTCCGTACGAGGGCCAACACGCCGGCGCTGGCGATGTCCCGGTCACGCCACGTGAGGCGCGGCGCGGCGACCTCGATGTCCTCGCCCTTCTCCCAGCGCGCGGGGAGGTCGGGCCGCAGGGCGAGAGCGGTGGCCAGCCCGACCATGGCGAACCCGCTCGCCAGGACCCGTTCCGCGGACGCGCGACGCCCGATGCCGCCCGTCAGCATGAGCGGCATCGGCGCGGACGCGACGAGCCGCTCGGCGATGGCGAGGAAGTACGCCTCCCGGCCGAGCGTCCTGTCGTCGGCCGTGCGGCCCATGGTCGCGGCGCTCTCCACGCTGCCGCCCGAGAGTTCCACCAGGTCCACGTCGAGGTCCTTGAGGAAGGCGAGCACCTGCTCCACCTCGTCGACGTCGAAGCCGCCGCGCTGGAAGTCCGCAGTGTTGATCTTGATGCTCACGGCGAAGCCGTCCGACACCTCCGCGCGAACGGCGCGCACCACGCTCAGCAGCAGCCTGGCCCTGTTCTCCAGGCTGCCGCCCCACCGGTCGGTGCGGCGGTTGACCAAGGGGGAGAGGAACTGGCTGAGGAGGTAGCCGTGGGCCGCGTGGATCTGGACGCCGTGGAAGCCGGCCTCCTCCGCGAGGCGCGCCGTTGTCGCGAACCGTTGGATCGTCGCCTGGACGTCCGCTTCGGTCATGGCCGTCGGCCGGGCGAAGACGCGCGTGTGCTTGCCGAGGTTCACACCGATGTCGGACGGGGCCCACGCGACACCGGGCAGGTCCGCCCGTACCTGCCGACCGGGATGGTTGATCTGCATCCAGACCTGACAGCCCCCCGAACCGGCGGCGGCCGCCCAGCGGCGGAACGGGGCCAGGTCGCTTCCGGCGTCGAGCACGATCGTTCCCGGGGAGGTGAGGGCCCGACGGTCCACCATCACGTTTCCGGTGATGATCAGCCCGCTCCCGCCGCGCGCCCAACTGCGGTAGAGCTCCTCGATCTCCGGCCCGGGCAGTTGTCCGGGCTGACGGGCCAGACTCTCCTCCATGGCCGCCTTGGCGATCCGGTTCGCGATCCGGCTGCCGTTGCGCAGCACGAGAGGTGTGGACAGGTGCATGAAATCTTTCCTCCGGATGTCGTCACGTGAAGTCCCTGGGTGGCCCGCGGGTACGGCCTCGAAGCCCGGCCCACGCGCCACTCGCCCCGAGCCCAGTCCTGCCCGACCCGAGCCCTGTCCTGCCCTGCCCGAGCCCTGTCCGGCTCGCCCCGGGCCCTGTCCTGCCCTGCCCGAGCCCTGTCCGGCTCGCCCCGGGCCCTGTCCTGCCCTGCCCGAGCCCTGTCCGGCTCGCCCCCGAGCCCTGTCCTGTCCCGCCCGAGCCGCGCCCGGCTCGACCGCGTCCCGTCCGGTTCGCGCCTCGCCCCGTTCGCCCCGCGCCGCCCGCGCCCGGCTCGCACCGGTACCGCGCCGGTTCATCGGTCCCGCAGCCGCAGTAGCCGACCCGCCGCCGTCCGTACGCGGGCGAGACGCGCGGCGAGGCTCGGGGTGACGGGCTTGAGCTGGCTGCCGCCCATGGGCCCCGTCTGCGGATCGGACCACAGCTGGGCGACCTCCTCGGCGATCGCCTGTTGGGCCCGTCGGGATGCCGTCGGATGGCTGATGCCGCGTCCGAGCGCCACGCGCAGCGACCTGGCCGCGGCCTCGGTGGCCAACTGCCCCCGCGCGTCCAGGGGGCTGAATGTCGCCAGGGCGTCGCCGATGACGACGAAGCCGCGGGGTCCGCGGATGCGCTCGTACCGGTGCCAGCGCGTCGACGTCGGCGCGACGACGACCTCGCCGGCGGGCTCCGCCCCGGCGATGAGCCGGCCCACGCCGGGGTCGGACAGGGCCAGCGCGGCAGCGGCGAACGCGTCCCCGCCGGTGATCCGTTCTCGATCGGGGGCGGTCTGCGTGACGGTCCACAGGCCGTTCTCGATCGGGACGAGCACCGCGCTGCGCGCTCCGTCCGCGACGGAGGTGAGGGCGACGTCCTCCTGCCCCTCCGGTGCCCAGTACCTACGGCTGGCCATGAACCCGGCCGTGCCGCGCGTGGTGACCGGTACGGCGGCCACCCCGAGCTCACCCAGCCAGGTCGTGGTGAGCGCGTCGGCGCCGCTCGCGTCGACCACCAGCTGCGCCGTGACCTCCCGCTCCGTCCCGTCGTCGAAGAGGACCCGCGCCCCCAGCACCGCGGACTCGTCGCCGATCAGCCCGACGGCCCGGGCGTCATCGAGTACGGCGGTGCTCCGCTCGTGCGCGGGGTTGGCGACCACGACCTCGCGCAGCACCTCGGTCAGGAGGTCACGGCTGCACGTCAGCACCTCGCGGGTTCCCCAGGCCCGCGGCCGCGTGCGGGACAGGTGGGCGCCCGCCGCGGGGAGGGGGAACGTCCGCGCGCCGCGGCGCCGCAGCATCGCGCCCGAGCCGTACGCCAGGTCGTTGACGTCCCACATGCCACCGATGTGGAGCACCTCGCCGTGCTGGGCGGCCGCCGCGGCACCCACCGCCCGCGGCTCCCGCACCGGCGCGGTCGCCGCCGCCGCGGTCGCCTCCGTTGCCCCGGTCGCCTCCGCCGCCTTCGGCCCGCTGTCGGAGCGGCCCGCGAGCACGAGTACGTCGTAGCCGGCCAGGGCGACCACGGATGCGGCCAGCAGGCCCGCGTACCCCCCACCGATGATCAGGGCTTCGACGTGCTCCGGGGGTGTGGTGGTCATGGCTGTCTCTCTGTGGAGGATCTCTGAGCGGCGGACGTGGTGCGGGCTCGCGGCCCCTTCTCCGGTGTCATGCACGGGGCTCGGCGAGTGCTGCCGACTGCCGCGTCACCTCCACCCGCGAGGAGCGCAGCATGGCGTCCGACATGTCGAGGAGATCGTCGGAGTCCTCGATGGAACTGACCGTCCACCGAAGCTCCGGCGCGACCGCGGGCGCCGAACGCCCCTTCCCGATGACCGCCCGGGCTATTACGCAGGCATCGGCCTCGCTGCGGGCCCGCCCGCTCTCGGAGCCCTCGGCCATGGCGAGGGCGTAGACCTTCGCGCCGGTCGCCCGGTCGAACCAGGGCGTCAGCCGCAACACCGCGTCGAAGATGTCCCTCTCACGCTGCATCAGCCGGTGCTCCACGGGCTGCCACCAGGCCATGGGCGGCGGGCTCGTACGAGGTATCTCCGGACGGATCTCCGACCACAGTGGCTGGAGCCGGCGAAAGCGGCGAAGAGCCCGCCACCGGTAACCGGCGCCCTGTCCGAGGGGCGGCAGGACGAATCCGCCGGCGATCAGGAAGGCGCTGAAACCGGCGATGGAGAAGGCGACCTGGGTGCTCAGCCAATCCCAGTCGTGGCCGAGCCAGCGGGCGACGATCGCCGTGTACTTCAAGAGGTCGTAGGCGAAGGTGCAGGCCGCGCCCGCGGTGATGAGCAGCAGCCCGCCCTTCAGGGTGCCGGGGACCTGCCGCGACCAACGCCAACTGAGCACCATCATGGTGACGGCCGCCACGCTGTGCGCCGCCAGGTAGAGCAGGACCATCTCGCGGATCCAGAGGGTGCTGGAGTAGTAGGTGTCCAGGTCACGGAGCCGCTCGACCGGCGCGTCACCCCACGCGAACAGGGTCCAGATCGCCAGGACGACCAAGGCGTAGGTCGTCAGGCACAACCGGGTCTGCCGCCGGGTGACGCGCGCCTCGTCGTTCCCCCGCCAGTGGATCAGCAACACGATCGTGACGGCGTCGAACGCGGTCAGGATCGAGTAGACGATGGGCGCCGCGATGTTCGGTACGCCGAACAGCGCGTTGATGGCCGCGAGGTGGGGCGGAGCGGCGGTGACGAACAGGAGCGCGCCGACGACGAGGGTCGCGGTGACGGCCCTCAGCAGCGGGTCGCGCGGGTTCTTCCGTAGCGCCCACGCCTTGATGGCTGCCGCGATCAACAGACCGCCCGCCGAGCACAGGTACGCCGTTCCCGCGTTCACCGAGGGCTGCCCTGCGCCGCGTCGAGGGGAATGGGCATGATCAGTTGCTCTCCGAGCGGTCGGCGCCGACGGGGGAGCCGGAACGGTGGATCTTGGAGAACTGGATGCTGAGTCGGGCCAGACCGTTCGTTCCGGAGACGCGGGTGGGAATCGCGGAGTTCCCGTCGGCGGTCACCGGAATCCGCCCCGACGTCCGCACCGCGGCGACCTCCACCGCCGCGTTCGCCCCCGCCCCGGCCGTCACCGCTGCCCCGGCCTCCGCCGCCTCCGCGGCGACCAGGGCCGCGTGGATCGTCGCCGCCTCGGCGAAGATGATCGCGGCGTCCGGCGTGCAGCCGTGCGAAGAGGCGTAGCGCTCGGCGGCCTGGCGGCGACCGGTGTCCAGGTGGGGCGCCAGATTGAGCAGCCGGTCGGCGATCTCGGTGGACCGGGCCATCGCCCGGATCTCCAGCGACGCGGTGCGACGGATGCGCATGGGCTTCCCCGGCCCCGAGAAGGGTTCGAGCGCACGCCACAGGGGCTCCATCGCCCGGTAGGCCCGCCAGGAGACCCACATCGACCCCAGCCGCGGCCCGACGACCGGCAGCAGGAACCCGACCGTGGTCATGGCCGCGCCCAGTCCCGCCAGCGGAGGGGCGATGTCGGTGCTGAGCGCGTCCCAGGCGTCCGTCCCGGCCCAGCGGGCACCCACGGCCAGGAACTTGAGCAGGGCGAACGAGAGGGTGAGCCCGAACGCGGTCACCAGGATGACCAGACCCCAGTGGGTCCACGCCGCTTGGAGCTCGCGCAGTTCCCGCGCCCATCGCCAGCACTTCGTCGCCACGACGAGACTCGTGGCGGTGTGCGAGGTCAGGTAGAGAACGATCATCTCCCGGACGTACGGGGTGTTGGCGTAGAAGGTGTCGAAGTCGCGCTGCTGCTCGATCGGTACGTCGCTGAGCGAGAAGAGCACGCAGAACGTCGCCATCACCACGCCGGTCGCCGCGATCCACAGCCTGGTGTGCCGTCGGACGGTCTCCTCGGCCCCACCGCGCCAGTGGATGAGGAGCACGAGCGACCCGCACGCCAGGCAGGACAGGATGCAGTAGACGATGAGCGCCGAGATGTTCGGGACACCGGTGATCCGGTTGACCCGCTCGATCGTGGGCGGAGCGCCGAACACGAAGCCGGCCGCCGAACACGCGAGGATCACCAGGATCGACTTCGACATCGGCGAGTGCCAGGTGTGCCAGAACGAGGGCGACTTCACCACCAGGGCGATCGCCAGGACGGCGGCGGGTATGTAGTAGTCCGATCCGGTCATGCTCAGTAGCCTCTGCCCAGGCTCGACTGGATCCGGCCGGCCAGACCGGTGATGGGTACGGCGCCGCCACCCTGGAGGTACTCCCGCAGTCGGGATCCGAGCTGGAGCCCGAAGTTCTCCGCGTCGCTCTCCTCCTCGGTGTTGACGTGGCTCCTCGCGGCCATGGCCATCAGGTCGTCACCGGCCAGATCACCGCCGAGCGACCGGGCGGCAGCCGTGGCCACGTCACTGTGGATCCGGTGTGATCCCTGTGATCCGTGTGATCCCTGTGTTCCGTCTGATCCGTGGGTTCCGTGTGACAGGCAGCCACCCATCAGGGTGTGCCAGATCTCGTGGGCAAAAATGACGAACTGGTGCAACGTAGTGGTCTTACTCTCGATGATGATGACGACTCGGTCGTCGAAGGTGGCGGTGAGACCGCTGGCCGTCTCTTCGGGGAACTCGCGGAAGCGCAGGAGGACCGGACGGTACGGCAGCTCGTCGCGGTCCGCGTTGAACCGCCGCTCGACGTCGGCCCTCAGTACCTCGAACAACTGGTCCGGATCCGAGGGGATCGGCCGTTCCAGACCCGCGAGGATCTCGTCGCAGAGCCTCGCGATCTTCCGTTCCGTCGACCGTCGCGTGAGGTGGTGCTTCGGCGCGACGAGCAGGCTCTTGGGGCGGATCGCCCTCCCGAGAGCCGCGAACACCCCTGTGGGAAGGTCCGCCCTCTGCCGCTCGCTCATCCGAATGCCCTCACTCTGCGTTCCTTCCGAAGGGCGGTGGAGCCGCGGCCGCCCGCCTTCCGCTGTGGTGCTGTGCGCTGTGGTGCTGTGGTGCTGGGACCGAAGGTCCGGGTCGGCCGCCCGCCCGGGTTCCCGCCCCGGCCTCAAGGGGCGGAGCTCTCCTGGGTGATCGCGTCAACGAAGGCCATCAGCGCCGTCTCCAGGTTCGGTGGCAGTTCCTTGTCGCCGAGACGGAGTTGGATCTGCAAGGCGTAACGATTCTTTACCGCGTGCGCAGGATTCCTGAGGTGCGCCGTGAGCTCCGGGATGACCTTGCTCTCCAGCACCCGCCTCAGCGCCTCGGGCGGAGTGTGGGTGAAGTACTCCATGGGGACGTCGAAGAACCGGGCCAGACCCGCTCCGTGCCAGATGTTCGGCGTGCTCCGGTTCAGGAGCTTGCCGTGCCACTGGGGTGTCATCCCACTGCCGGCGGCGATCTCGGCGGTCGTGTACTGACGCCGGTTGCCGGTGTCCCCGTCCACGGTCAGCCGGGTCTCCCTCAGGAACGCGATGCGACGGGCCAGTTCGGCCGGCCCGCTCACCGGCGACGCGACGGGTTCGCCGTCGAGCAGTCGCCGGATGTCCGCCTCCGCGAGGGAGGTGTGGAACGAGAGGGCCGCCAGGTTGAAGGCGGACGCTCTGTCGAGCCCCGACTCCCGCCGAAGCACTTCGACTTCACTCACGGTCTCGGCGAGCTGTTCGTACCCGTCGTTCATGGACCCTCCGGACGGGATGGAAGGGGAACACGTGGTCCGGTGGGGCCCGAGACCTGCGGGAGGCAACTAGATCACGGAAACGGTCGGCTCCGCAATGAAACGATCGTTTCACCTGGCTCGATCGCACGCCCCACCGCCCGGGCTCCCGAGGCGGTTCAGTCGCGCGGAGGAACCGACTTGTCGACATGGGAGAGAACCCGCGTCGCGCCGACCCGCGGGTCAGGCGAGGGCGGTGACCAATAGGGTGAAGGCAACGATGATGACGGCGACGCGGACGTAGTGCCAGCGGTCCCAACGGTTCATCTGCTCCTTCCAGTCCGCGGGCCGGTTCTCGGGGGTCCACTTCTTGGTCCGGTTGTTGATCGGGACCAGCAGCAGGATCGACATGACCACGCTGACGATCAGCAACGCGCCGGCGGTGACGACCAGGCCGGCGCCGGGGCGGTCCCATCCGGCGACGGCCCAGATCGCGGCGAGGACGAGCGAGCCGATGTACCAGACCGGCATCACGGCGCCGAGCATCCGGCCCCCGTGGGCCCGGCCGAGTTGGCCGCTGTCCTCGGGCAGGGCGCCGAGGATCCGGTTGATGACGAACGCGACGGAGAACTCCACCCCCACCATGACGCCGACGACCACGGTGGTGACGATCCCAAGTGCGTTGAGCATGACGACCCCTTCGGAAATCTAGTGCCGCTAGGTGTTGATGCAACGCTAGCCCTACTGCCGCTTGCTTGTCTAGCGGTGCTAGGATCGAATCATGTCGGTACAGGAACGCAAGGCACGTGAACGGGCGGACCGCGAGCGCCTCATCGTGGCGACGGCGCGCGAACTCGCCGAGCAGCAGGGTTGGGACGCGGTCACCACCCGTCGGCTCGCCGAGCGCATCGAGTACAGCCAGCCCGTCCTCTACAGCCACTTCCGCGGTAAACGGGAGATCATCGGCGCCGTCGCCCTGGAGGGCGCCGCCGAGCTGGCCGCGGCGGTCCGGGGCGCGGCCTCCGCCGCACCCGGCCCGCGCGACCGGGTCGCCGCCCTGGCCCGCGCCTACCTCGACTTCGCCGAGCGCAACCCGGCGCTCTACGACGCCATCTTCCAGCTCGACGGTGGGCTGCCCTTCGCGCGGGAGGACACCCCGGAGCCGCTGAAGGACGCCTTCGCCGCCCTGCTGGAGACCTTCGGCGAGGTCGCCGGGGACGGCGTCCACCCGGGGTTGTTCACCGAGGTGTTCTGGGCGTCCCTGCACGGCCTGGCGACCCTGGCCAGGGCGGGACGGCTGCCGCCGGAGGCCGCCGGGGAGAGGGTGGAGCTCCTGGTGGACCGGCTCGCCGTGCTCTGACCCGCCGACCCGGTGGGCGCTCGCGAATATTTGACCGATCGTTTCAATATCGTTTAGAGTTCGAGCGTGGCCAGAACCAAGGAATTCGACCCGGAAACCGCGCTGCAAGCAGCCCTGGAGCTGTTCTGGCGGCGCGGCTACGAGGCGACCTCGATGGCGGACCTCGTCGAGCACCTCGGCATCGGGCGCGCCAGCATCTACGCCACCTTCGGCAACAAGCACGAGCTGTACCTCAAGGCGTTGGACCGGTACAACGAGAACCGTGACGCGACCCTGCTGGGCGAACTGTCCCAGCCGGGTCCCGCGCTGCCCGCCGTACGTACGCTGGTGCGGCGCTTCGCCGCCGAGGCGAACGCCGACGACCGGCGGTTGAAGGGGTGCTTCGTCACCAATGCGGCCGCCGAGCTCGGCGCGCACGACGCGGCGGCGGCCCGCCGGGTCGAGTCGAGCTGGGACCACGTCGAGACCCTGCTGCACTCGGCGCTGGTACGGGCCCGCGCGCAGGGCGAGCTGCCCGAGGACCGCGATCCGCGCGCGCTCGCGCGGATGCTCCTCGTGCTGATGCAAGGCCTGCGCGTGGTCGGCAAGGCGTCGAGCGACCCGGGTCGGGTGCGGGACGCCGCCGAGCAGGCGTTGGGGCTGCTGGACTGAACGTCACCCCTGGGGAGGGGTGCTTCGTCATGACCGAATTATGGAACGTTCAGTCAAATATAGGGGGAGAAGTGACCACCACGCAGGGCCGTGACACCACGATCGAAGCCGCCGCCAGAGGCCCCGCGCCCGGCCCCGCCTTCGCGCTGCTCGGCACCGTGCAGACGTCGTTGATCTTCACGCTCACCGCGCTCGTCGTGCCCCTGCCCCGGATCGGTCGCCAATACGGCCTCGACCGGGACGACTTGATCCTCCTCAGCGCCGCCTACGGACTGACCTTCTCCGGGCTGCTGCTCTTCGGCGGCCGCGTCGCCGACCGTCTCGGCGGGCGTCGCGCCCTCCGCGCCGGGCTGCTCGTGTTCGCCGCGGCGTCCCTCGCCGCGCTGCTCGCCCCGGGACCGCAGACACTGCTCACCGCCCGCTTCGCGCAAGGGGCCGGCGCCGCGCTCACCGCACCCGCCGCCATGGCCGTCCTGCGCGCGGTCTTCCCCCGATCCGCCGCGTACGGAAAGGCGATGGCCACCTGGGGCGGGCTGTCGGTCCTCGGCGCGACCGCGGGGAACCTGCTCTCCGGGGTCATCTCGGCGCTCGCGCCCTGGCGCCTGACCCTGGCCTTCCCGGTGGCGGTGGCCGCCTTCGCGCTCGTTCTCGCCCCGAGGCTGCTGCCCGCGACCCCGGCCGGCACGGGCCGTTCCCTCGACCTGCCGGGTGCGCTGCTCGCCACCACCGGCATCACGCTGGCCGGCTACGGCCTCGTCCTCACCGACGCCCACCCCTGGGGGTCCGCCGCGGTCCTGATCCCCCTCCTCACCGGAGCCGCGCTCCTCATCGGGTTCCTGCTCGCCGAGCGCCGCGCCCCGGACCCGCTGCTCCCGCTCGGCTTCCTCCGGGACCGCCGCCGGGGGCTCGCGCTCGCCGCCATCGGCCTGACCGCCGCCGGGACGGCCATGACGTTCGTCCTGCTCTCCCTCCAACTCCAGCAGGACCGCGGCTGGTCGGCGTTGCAGACCTCCGCCGCCTTCGTCCCGTTCGCGGTGGCCCTGCTCGTCTCCGGGCGCGCGGCGGGCCCGCTCATCGCCCGGTACGGGGCGCCGGCCGTCACCGCCTCCGGGCTCGCGATCGCCGCGACGGGGCTCGTGCTGCTCGCCCTCACCGGCTTGACCCCGCACGCTCCGTACGCGTACGGGCTGCTCCCCGGCCTACTCCTGCTGCCGGCCGGAGCGGCCGCCGCGTTCGCCGGGGCCGCCGTCCTGGCGACCGACGGGGTGGAGCCGCACCGGACCGGGCTCGCGGGCGGCGTCATGAACACCGCGATGGAACTGGGCCCGACCGTCGTACTCGCCGCCCTGCTCACCCTCGGCTCCGACGCCACCTCACTCGCCGCGACGGCAGCCACGCTCGCCGCCGCCGCTCTCCTCAGCACCCGCACCAAGTAACCCGCGCAACCGCGCAACCGCGTACCAACCAAGGGAGTCATCACCATGAACGCACGCTTCACCGGTAAGACCGTCCTCGTCACCGGCGCGGGCTCCGGCATCGGCCGGGCCATCGCCCTCGCTTTCGCCGCCGAGGGGGCCGCGGTGGTGGCGGCCGGACGTACGGCCGCCCCGCTCGACGAGACGGTCGCCCTGATCGAGAAGGAGGGCGGCACGGCAGCCGCCGTCACCGCGGACGTGACCCGCTCCGATGAGGTCAGGGCCCTGGTCCGACGCACCGTCGAACACTTCGGCAGCCTGGACGTCGCCGTCAACAACGCGGGTGTCTTCCGGGGCGGCGCACCCATCGCCGATCTCCCCGAGGAGGATTGGCGCACCCTGCTCGACATCAACGTCACCGGTGTCCTGCTGAGCCTCCAGGCCGAAGTCGCCCGGATGCGCGACCAGCCCACCGGCGGCGTGATCGTCAACATCTCCTCCAACCTCGGTACGCACACCCGCATCCCGGGCGTGGCCGGCTACATCGCCACCAAGGCGGCCGTCACCGCCCTGACCCGGGCCGCCGCCCTGGACCACGTCGCCGACGGCATCCGCATCAACGCGGTCAGCCCCGGCCCGGCCGCCACCACCATGTCGCTCCGGCCCGGGGAGACCGACGCCGACCGGGCCGCCCGGATGAAGCGTGAGGTGCCTCTGGGTCGGGTCTCCTCCACCGCGGAGGTCGCGGCAGCCGTGCTGTACCTGGCCTCGCCGGACGCCGCTTCGGTCGTCGGCACCGACCTGGTCATCGACGGCGGCATCTCCGCCTGACCGAGGCCTTGCCGTGCCGCACACCGCCGCCGACGGCCGGCGCAACGGCTGACACACCCGCGACCAAGTCGAGGAGGGCCCTGAGCATGCCCCGTGGCCCCCATCCTCTTGTGTCCGCGGGTGTCCTCCGTGGGACGCGTCCTCCGATCACGCCGACGGGGGGAGTTGTTCGCGCACCCATGCGGGATCGGGGTTGGTGTGGGGTCGGCCCGCCACGAAGACGGTCGGCACGGTCTCGTCGCCGTCGTTGGCCGCCCTCACCGCCGCGGCTCCTGCCGGGTCGCGCCAGATGTTGACCCAGTGCAACTGGCGGGCGCTGCGGCCCAACCGGATGCGCATGCGTATGCAGAACGTGCAACCCGGCCGCCAGAAGACGACCGGTCGACCGTCGACCGCGCTGCGGCGTTGTGCCTCCCGCGCACCGATCGACCTCGGGAACAGCAGGGGTGAGGTCACGGCGGCGAGCGCCAGGAATGCCGGCAGGAGCGCTGCGGCCGGGCCGAGGCTCCCCCGGAGGACCTGACCGGCCGCGACGGCCGCGCCGCAGAGCACGAGCAGTATCGGCAGGACCCAAGCGCGCATCATGGTGCCGCATGCTACCGATCGACCGTGAGCGACTGGACACGGCGCGGGACCGCGCCGGCCGGTCGTGAGTGCCGTAGGCCGCGCACGCGAGACCTACGCCGCCGCCGGCACGAGGAGATGGATCCGTGACCGGCACCGAGCCGTGACGCACGCTCTGGAAGGAATACGAGGAGCCCGACGACCGGGGAGCCGTCGGGGACGCCTGCGACGGCATCCGGCTCTTCACGGGAGACCACAGCCCGGAGCCCGCGACCACGACCACGATCGCCCTCGCCCTCGCCGGACCGGAAGCAGCCGAGGGCCTCCGTGACGCCACGCAAGCCGACCGGGCCGTCTACACCCCGCAGCAGGCTGCCGTGGTCGCCTCCGCCCTGTTCGCCCAGGTGAACGCGATGGCGGACACCTTCGCTTCCCTCCGCCGGCTGATCCAACAGGCCGCAGACCGTCACGAGACCGCGTTCCCTCCCCGAAGCGGCCGACCACCTGACGCGGGCCGCCGCAGCCGTCACCTCCACCGACCACTTGGGCGCGGGCGTCGTGGACGCCCTGAACGCCTGCCCGGACCTCGGCCGGCTCCCCGACAACGCGCACGAGACCCTCGTCCCCCTTGCCGCCCTCCTCGGTCCCGCTGACACTGATCCGGGCCGCACCCGACGCGATCTCCTGACCAGGACCAGGACCAGGACCAGGACGAAAGGGCTGTGGGAGGCGCCGCGAAACGCAGCCCTTGATCAGGGCGCACACCCGCCGCGTCGCGGCGGGGGGTGACGAGCCCGCGCGCCCCGGCCCCTGTGCGCGCGCCCGTTACCCCACCGCGGACAGCCTCTCGCGCGGCGAGCCCCGTCGCGGTCGGTTCTCCCGCTCCGAGAAGGTCATCCGACGCGGACGGTGACCGCGGGGAGGGGGATGGTGGAGAGGTCCAGCTGGAGCCCGGTCAGGGTCAGGTAGGTCTGCGAGTCGGTCAAGGCGGAGGTGGTGGACGGCGCCTGGGCCTTCCCGCGCGTGTGCACCAGCAGGTACCAACCCCCGCGCCGGTAGCTGCGGGAATCGGAGGGGTTCGGGCGGTCGCCGTTCGGGTTCAGCGTCCAGCCCTGGCGTTCCAGGTCGGCGCAGATCGCGTTCATCTCCGCCTGCACGGTGGCCATTTCGCGGGCGGCCATCCAGCCCGTCCTGTTCGCGGCGGCGTCGGCCGCGACGGTCGGGCGACCCTGCGCCGGGTCGAGGCCCGCCGCGCTGATCGCGGTTCGCATCACCTCGTCCACGGCGTCCCGGGTCAGGGGCGGTGACGTGGACTCCGGTACGGGCGCCTCAACGGACGGGGACGGCGTGGGCACGGGCGCGCCCAGGTGGACCCGCCCGTCATCGTTGATCTGGACCTGGTTCGGCAGGAGTACGGCGGCCATCCCCACGATCAAGGTCGTGGCCAGCCCGATCCATACCCTCTTCAACAACGCGTTCAACGCGGAACTCCCCCCGAGTGATCATTCAGAGGGAGTGTCACACAGCCCGCCCAGCACCCGTCACCTCATGGGACAGGCCCCGAGCCCCCATCCCCGCTGCGACCCGAGCCCCGACCCTGAGCCCTGAGCCCCCGAGCCCCCAGCCCCCAGCCCCGAAGTGATCTTCTACCAGGGCCCCCGACCGCCTGTAGACGGGCACGGGTTCGCCGGAACGGCGGCTTGATCTATCGACCGGCGTGGCGGGCCGAAAGGGCGTTGAGCAGCGCGGCGCCGGTCTCCGCGTCATCGACGCTCACGGCGAACTCCGTGCCCTTGGTCGGACGGATGACCAGGCACTCGCCGGCCCGGAGCATCACGGTGGTGCCCAGGCCGCTGATCCGGTAGCCCCAACCGCCGACCTGCGCCGGGGTCCGCTTCTCGGCACGCGCCGAAACGATGTCCTGAGCCGCCCAGCGCCGCACCGGCCGACCAAGCGGACCGAAGGCCACCTCCAACCCGGACTCCGTCACCCGCGCCTGTACCGAGGCGCACGACAACGCGAGAACCGAGGCGATCGCGAACGGGGCGATGAGCGCCCACCGCAGGCCGATGAGGCCACCCGCGCCCGCGAGTAGGGCGGCCGCGGCCACGAGGCCGGTTAGAGCCGCTGTCAGCTGCAGCCAGGGGTTCGCGGTACGGGAGAGCCAGACGCGGCGCGCACCCTCCGGGACCTCCATGACTTCGCCGCTCACGCCCTGTTCGGCGTGGACCGGGAGTGCCACGCGCCGTCCGGCCCACCATCCCAACACGCCGGCGGCGACGGCGACCACCGCCGTGACGGCCATCCCCGTGCCCACCGAACCGGCATCCCGCCAATCGGCCCGGTCCAGATTGGCGCGGACGATCGAAGCCTGGGCGCCCGCCAGAGACACGCCCCCGGACAGCAGGGACACCCCGACCCCCGCCGCCGCGGGCGCACCTCCACGCCGGCCGACCAGGGCCATGGAGAGCGCCAGAACCGCCCAGACCAGCGCGGGGAACACGGCAGCCGCCCACAGGGGCATCGATCCGTCGGGAGCCTCGCCGTCCCAGTGGGTGGCGAGGCGCCCCGGCAGCCGGCTGCTCGCGGCCGGCGGAAGCCCCGCCAACACGGCCGGCACGCCCACCACCCAGGCCGCCGCTCCCCACCGCGTGCCCCTCGTCCGCTTCGTACGGTCAGTCACGAAAGCCCCCTGATCACGTCAATGAGATCGTTCCTGCTGTACCCGAGGTGCGCGGCATGGACTCCCCAACAGCCCGCCCGCCGTTGCCCCGTCGCACCGTTGCCCGAAGACGGAAGCACCGGCTGGTGACGGTGTCCTCGCAGACCGGGACCGCCGGGCCCACGGCAACGTCGCGCGCCCCCCGTCCTCTTAGAATGCTGCCATGCGGCCAACCCGTGTCCTTGCTGTTCTGCTCGCCACAGCCGCCCTCGCCGCAGCCTGCACCCAGGACGGCAGCAGCCGGACCGGGGAGTGGGAACCCGATGACGCGCTCCAACGGGTCCAACGAGCGTTGGACGCCGATGACGCCGACACCACCCTCATTGCCGAGGCGTCCAAGTTCGTCGTTTCCGGGATTGACCAAACCCTCGATACCCCTGGTGAGAAGCCCTACCGCTTCGACATGGTCTGCGACAGCAACAGCGTGCCGACCATCAACCTGACGCTCACACGCGGCGGGACCACACGGACTTTCGAAGTCCGCTGCGGAGGCAGTCAAGCCGTACGGTTGAACGTACCCGCAGGACAGCCCTTCGTGGCCGAGGTCCCTTCGATCGAAACCGATCCTCCACCGAGCGGCGTCATCGTGTGGAACCTCAGCACCCTCGCACCACCGGACGTGCAGGGCTGCCCGGACGACATCCAGGGCTGCGAGCCTTGGCGGACGGAGCTCCACGGATCGACTCGCTGAGGAGTCGGGCGACGCAGCGCCCTGAACAGGGTCCACGCCTCCGCACACCTCTGTGCCCGCAGCCCCGACGGGAGGGCGGGATCGGCCGGCGCTGCGGTCGGTGAGAAGGCTTCCCGTACGATCCGACGCACACGCGCCGGCAGCCGCCTCAGGACGGCGCACCGGCGCGGGGGTTCGGGCCGTTCACCCGGGACGCTCAGTCGGCTCGTGGTGCCCAGGCGGCGGCATGTGCGGAGGCGGTGCGTCCGCAGGACCAGGCCACCACCACACCGCATACGGCGACCACGGCGACACCCGTACCGAGCAGGGCGGTGGACATCCAGCCGCCCTTGCCCAGGTTGATCATCAAGGAGCCCAGCAGGGCTGCCACGCCCGATCCGACCGCTCCGACGACGCCCAGGGGCAGGGCGAGGTTGTACAGGGCGATCCGCCGGTAGAAGCCCTGCCCGGTCTGGTGGACGGCCAACGGGCCGAGGGCCTGGGACTGTTCGATGAACACTCCGGCGGCGCCGAGGGCGCCCGCCGCGGCCAGGGCGGCGATGCCGAGGAGCGCGAAGTCCAGCAGCCATCGCACCTGGGCCGCCTGGGCGGCCGAGCCCAGATACCAGGACTGCCCCGGCCGCGCGGTCATCGGCCCGATCAGATGCCGGTAGCCGGCCTGCTCGATCGCCTGCACCCCTGACGTTCCGTCACGGTTGACGACCAGGAATCCGAACAGTGTTCTGTCCCCTTCGGCGGGGGCGGCGCACGCGCACACCGTGACCGGCGGGCCGGGCAGCATCTCCGTCGTACCGAACACCTCCCGCCCCAGCGGGGACAGGCCGGTGAACACTCCCTCCACGCTCACGGGTTCGAGGGGGCACCGGATCATGGCTCCGAACGCGGCCAGCGCGTCGCAGGTACCGGTGACCCGCAGTCCCTGACGGCCGGGCTCGGGGGAGTAGCGCACCACCCGCTCGGCGCCGACGGCCGCGACGAACCCTTCGGCGGTGGCGGGGACGTTGCGGGACCTGACCTGGACCAGCATGCCGTCCCCGGCGTGGAAGCGGGCCCGGGCCGCCTCGGCGGGGCCGGCGAACTGAGTGGTGATCACCTGTCCGATGACCACGATCCCGAGGCCGACGACGAGCGCGGCACTGAGTCGGGCCAGGGCCTGAGGCCGGGCGGCGAGCCATCGGCCTGCGACGATCATCGCCGGGTCCCCGCGTCGGCCACCACTACGGGCCAGCCGGGCACCGATGACCCGGGCCAGGCGAGCCGTCGCGTAGGGAAGGACGATCAGCGCGGCCATGGCCCCGACCGCGAAGCCGACCTTCCCCACCGTCCCGCGGTGCTCCGACCCCCACGCGGCCACCGCGACGGCGCCCACGAACACCACACCCGGCCACCGGCCACCGGTCGCCGGGCCCGAACGGGCCGGCGTCGACCCCGTACGCCGACGGTGCACGAGGCAGCCGGCCACACTCAGCGCGAGCAGTACGAGGAACGTCCCCGGCGCGCACACCGGAAGCCATCCGAGCGCCGCCCGAAGGTCCTCGGCCCACACGCGGTAGCCGGTGAACGGCAGCGTCAGGGACGTCACCGACACGGTCGCCGCCAGTACGCAGGCGGCCAGGATCCCGTAGCCGAGCGGCCGGGCCGCTTCCGCCGCCACCACCACGGCCCTGCCCCGTACCGGGACGCCGAGAGCGTCGAGGAGCAGCAGCCGCCGCTCCCGTACTTCTGAGCGGCTGCGGGCGGCGACCAACACGAGCGCCATCACCGGTAGGCCCGCGACCAGTGCCACGATCAGGTCGAGCTCGGCGATCCCCCGGTCGAACTGGTGGGAGGCTACGAAGAACGAGCCGTGTTGACGGGCACCGAACGCGCCGATGAAGGACGTGGGTTCGTCGACCTCGTCGAAGAAGCCGTCCAGGGGCGGGTTGACGTACGCCACCAACTCGACGCCGTCCGCGAGACCCGCGGGCGCGATCCTGCCCGCGAGCTGCCCGTACCGGCCGGGAGCCACCTCGGCGAGGGCGGGCGACAGGTAGGCCTCCCCGGGCCGGGGCCAGCGCGGGAGGCCGGGCGGAGGCGCGATCGCGGACCCGAGCGGTCTGACGTACACCACGGAGACGGCACGCTCACCCACCTCGTCGGGCCGCTCCCACCAGCGGGCCCGGGCTTCGGCGGCCGCCACGGGCACCGGGTTGCGGGCGGTCATGCGGGCGTCCCGCCGGTCGTGAACGGTGTGCGCGGCCACCACGGCCCACACCGTCGTCAGCGCGAGCAGCGCGGCCATGAGGAGCGCTGCCCGATGCGGCGATCCGCCGCGGGTACGGGCCATGCGGAAGCCCAGGGACCACAACAGACGCGTGCCGGATCCAGCCGTGGACCTCACCGGGCACCTTCCAACTTGCCGCCGGCCAACTCCAGTACCACGTCCGCGCGTTCGGCCACCGACGGGGAATGGGTCACGACCACCAGCGCGCACGGCCGCTCCGCGGGTACGGCGAAGAGGAGCTCGGCGACCGCATCGGCGGCCTTGCCGTCCAAGGACCCGGTCGGCTCGTCGGCCAGGACCAGACTCGGAGAGCCGATGAGCGCCCTGGCCACGGCCAGCCGCTGCCGCTCGCCACCGGAGAGCGTGGCGGTGGGCGAACCCCTGAGGCCGGCGAGGCCGAGCTCGCCGAGCAGCGACTCGGCACGCGCATACACCTCCCGGGGCGGCGCTGACGACATGAGAGCGGGCAGGGCCACGTTCTCCAACGCCGTCAGTTCGGGCAGTAACTCGCCGAACTGGTAGACCATCCCGACGTGCGCCACCCGCAGAGCGGCACGCCGGGAGGACGAGGCCGCGGTGACGTCGTGTCCCGCTATGACGACCTTCCCGCCGGTGGGAAGGGTGATGCCGGCAACACAGTTCAACAGGGTGGACTTGCCGCACCCACTGGGCCCGGTCACGGCCACACTCGTACCGTGAGCGACATCGAGGGAGAGGCCGTCGAGGAGGGTCCGACCGGCGACCTGGTAGCGCAACTCCCGAGCCGAAAGGGCCGGGATGGTGGAGGTGGATGAGGGCACGGTTGCTCCTTGCACACACGAAAGGGACCCGCGACGGGGGGATTCATCGAGCCGCTCGGGCTCCGCCGCCACGGGCCGGGACGGAAGCAGCAGCGGTACCCCCAGCTCGACCGAGCGTCCGGCGCGTCAGCACGTATCCGATGCGCCTGGCGACGGTAGAACCTGTCCGTCCGATGGTTGGCGGTCTGCTCGCAGGTCCCCCTCCGGCGGTGGACGACAATTCCTCCCGGCCCCTGGTCACGGTAGTGGGGATCAGCCCCACAGGTACGGCGAGCAGCCTTTCTGACCAGGGATTCCATGCGGGACAGGTCCTCCTCCCGCGGTGTTGCCACCCCTACGAGGCGGGCCCCACGGCCGCGACGGCCGGCGGGGTGCGCAGGCCGGCGGGGTGCGGGGGCCGGCCCACCTGCCGGTTCCGCCGCCCGTTCGTCGGCGATGACGGCCGGCCGGCGTCCGCTCTCGTGCGACTACGCTGGTGGAGCTATCGCACGTGAACGAAGGACGCACATGGCTCGCCCCTACAAACCCGGACCGAAACAGTTCGTCTTCGCCGTCGGTGATGGCAACGACGAACAGGTCTCCGTGGGCGACCCTCAAGAAGCCTACGTAGCCTTCTCCGCGTTCTTCCGTGGTCGAGACGCCGACGCCTACACCATCAGCGACGAACCGTCGGGGCAGAGGCTGGTCCTCATGCCCGGGCAAGGCCTGATCTCCCGGATCAAGGACGCCGACCCGCCCCGGTCGGAACACCTCCAGGTCGACAGGGGCAACCGCTACCTTCCGAGCGCGATGCTGTTCTTCGAGAACGGCTACGCCGGCCTCGACCGCTTCGGCCAGTGGTTCTCCGACCTCGCCGACCTCGACGCGTCACCGGAGGTGCGCGGCGCCGCCCGCGCCGCCACGATCACGACGGAAGCAGCGGCGATGGAAGAAATCGCCCGGATCTGGGCGGATTCGGGCTACGTGGACCCGAGCGACCAGTACTACGTCTTCTTCGACTCGCGCGGTGTCGACGACGACCGAGCCGACCGGGCCGTACTGCTCAAGTTGCTCGAGTTCCTCGGTGTCGAACGGGTCGACGCCCCGGCCGAGGCCGCCGAGGGCGAAGTCTGGGTGCGCACCGACGCACGCCTCGACGCCGAATGCGCACGATGGTCGTGAGCAGCGTGTACTGCATGAGCTGTGTGAACTGCGTGAGCAGCGTGTACTGCGTGTACTGCGTGAGCAGAGGCTGCGGGACGGGGCCGCGCCATCGCCGTGATGCCGGCCGTCGCCGTGTCGGGGGAGCCTGAGCCCGTGAAGGACATCGTTTTCACGCGGCGGAGCGGCTGGATCCCGAACGTGGTCCGCGAGGACGGCGAGCTGAAGTTGACGCTCGGCGCCGGGGCCGACGCCAACCACGAGCCACGCACGTTCACGTTCCCGATCAGCGAAGCCCATCTCGCGGTGATCCGGGAGGACTTGGCCAGACACCTACTGCTGTGGAGTGCTGTCCTCCCGCTGTGCGACGCCGCCGGAACCCGGGGCCGGCTCGACGAGAACGCTGCCGTCGCGCTCCTGGACCCGATCCTCCTTGCCGCGCCCGCCGACGTCGACGCGCTCTTCCAGCGCATCCCTTGGGACAGGAGCCGGCTCGTCGCCCACGGGGCCGACATCGCTCTCCTGGAGCGCGGTCAGGTGTGCGCGGCGATGCGCGCGGCGACCGAGACGTCGAACGGGAAGCGCGCTCAGGAGTACCACGCGGACCGCCGGCGTGCCGAGCGCGGAACCGTACTCGGTCCACTCGACGCCGCGATCCTGAGGTATACGGGCCAGTACGCGCACGGCGCGACGGTTCCGAGGCGACTGCCCGCTGCCGTCGATCCGGCGCTGCTGCCCGAGGTCATGAGGGTGATCGCCACTGCGGAGCGGGCGTGCGCCGGCCTGCGGATCGGTCGCGATCCGCGACGGGGAAAACGCGCCACGGACAAGCGCGACTGGGCGCACATGGAGACGACGGTCCAAGCGGCCGTGCGCCGTGCACACCCCGAACTCGCCGATGACGCGGTGCGTACCGTGAGCTTCCTGATGTGCTCGGAGGCCGCGGACCGTTCCAGGAACACACCCATGGAGGACGACGACGAGCGCGCGGCCGGCCACCACCACGCCGACTCCGTCGGGAGCGCGAGAAAGACGGCCCTGTCGTTCACCGACGACAAGGGCGTCGAGAAGAAGTGGCGACGGGACGGGCCCCGCAGTGCCGCCGCGGAGTTCTGGGAGTTCGTCGGCGATCGCTCCGCCGCGGACAACGAGGTGTTCACCATCGAGGACGAGGAGAGGGGCGAAGGGATCCAGCTCCACTTCTACGCGGACTCCCTCGCCCGGATCACCACGCTGCGCGAAGGCGACGGCACGTCGGATCCGGAGTACCGGGTCGAGTACACCCTGGTCGACGGGATCGGCGGGTACCGGAACCTGGTGAGCGCCTTCGCCCGCGGCGGCTGCGCCGCACTCGAACAGCACGGTCCCTGGATGTCGGACGTCGCCGAGTTCGAGCGCGCCCGCCGCCGGCGCACCGCCCGGTAGCCCAGCGGAAGCCCGCGCACGCGCCGTCGGAAGAACCGCACCAGGAGATTGCCCGGCTGGCCGTGACCGGCGTCGATATGCCGTGGAGGCACGCCGAGTCGACGCGCTGCCCGGTCTCGAAGAGTTCCGTCCGCTCTTCGGTGAGCAGGAACGTGCTGTCGACGAGGAGGACTGGCCGCGGGCCGAGGACTGCTACGACGGTGTACTACTGGGTGCTGCCCGAGGCCCTGGCCCCGCCGTCCGCGCTGCTGGGGATTCCCGCCGTGCCCGTGAAGGCCGGAGGATGAGCGCCCGGGCGCCGCTGCTCCGGCGCACCCTCGTCTCCGTCAACAGTCCGCCGAGAGGGCGTCCGCGAGGAGTTGTGCCGTGAGTTCCACACAGCGCATCCGGGCGGGGGAGAAGTCGTAGGGCATTTTGGTGATCGCTTCGCAGACGCTCATCCGTTTGTCCTCCTCCCCCTTCAGGTCGGCGTCGTAGATCTCGAATAGCTGCTCCTCTTCCGCATCCAGCCCAGCTGCCTCGCCGGCCCGCTCCAAGGCCATGTGATGGGCGCATCGCCGTACCGCGACTTCTTCGACGCGTGGGTCGTCGGGATCGACGCCGTCGTCGAGGGCGGCCTCGGCGGCGTCGAGACGGTCGTCCTCGGCCCTCAGATCGGGGTGGGTGGCCAGCACGATGAACACGCCGGCTTGGACGGCGGCGCCCAGCGGACCGAAGACCCGTTCCGTGAGCAGCAAGGCTTCCAGGTCGGAGGGGCGCAGTGCGCCCGGGGGCAGGTGGCCGAGCCGGTTCGTGACCAGTTCGGAGAGCAGTCCCAGTGGGCTGCCCGCCGCCAGCAGCCGCTGGACAGCCGCGCGCCGGCGTTTGATTTCGGCCTCTCGCGCCGCCAAGGTTTCCTCCAGCCTGTTCAGGATCTCCTCGATGTCCCCCGCTTCGTCGAAGGCGGCCCGCATGTCGTCCAGGCTGATGCCGACCGCTGTCATCTTGCGGATCCACAGCAGGCGGATCATGTCGTTGTAGCCGTAGCGGCGGCGGCCGTCCCCGCCTCGCTCCGGCTCCGGCAGCAGGCCGATCTCGTGGTAGTGGCGGATGGCACGTGGGGTGGTGTCGGCGAACGCGGCCGCATCACCGATCTTGACCTGACGGGGAGGCGCGATGAAGGGGTGCATCGGACGGAGCCTTTCGAGCGGGAGTACCTCGACCACATCACATGCCGCTACGACAGGTGCAACAACATCGCCCGCCTGAACCGCCGCCACCCAAAGGCGGCCCCCACGGCGCGGTTCGCCGAAGAGCGACGGGCGGCGGCCACCCGCGCCACCCCCTGCATCAGCCACCTTTCACCCGACCCCCGACGAGATCGGACGCCGGGTACGCACCCTCCTGGCCGAACTCGCCGTCCCGATCACCCGATAGCGTTGCTGTCCCGATGATCTGCCGGAGGGGGAAACGGTGAACTGGTCGTCCGCGCTGCTGGGATGTGCCGCCGGGCTCGTGATCTCCGTGGTGACGGCCCCGGCGGGCGTGTCGGGCGCGGTGTTCCTGCTGCCCGTCCAGGTCAGCTTCCTCGGCGTCCCCTCTCCGGCGGTGACGCCCACCAACCTGCTCTACAACGTGGTCGCCGGGCCCGGAGCGCTGATCCGGCACGCCCGCGGCGGCCGGCTCGGCGGCCCGCTGACCCGTCTCCTGCTGGTCGGCACTGTCCCCGGCGTCATCCTCGGCGCGCTGATCCGGGTGTTCGCCGTCCCCGGCCCCGCCGTGTTCCGGGCCTTCATCGCCCTGCTCCTGCTGCCGCTCGGTCTCTGGCTGTGCTGGCGCACCCTGCGCCCGGCACCACCCGCCCGGGCGGCCCGGCCCCTGTCGGAGCGGGCAACCGCGGCCCTCTCGCTGGCGGTCGGGACCGTCGGCGGGATCTACGGCATCGGCGGTGGCTCCCTGCTGGGCCCCGTCCTCGCCGGCCGCGGACTACCCGTCGCCCAGGTCGCGCCCGCCGCCCTCGCCTCGACCTTCGTCACCTCGGTCGTCGGCGCCGGCACCTACGCACTGCTCTCCCTCACCACCGAGGGATCCATCGCCCCGAACTGGCCCCTCGGCATTGCCTGCGGCATAGGCGGCCTCGCCGGCGGCTACCTCGGAGCCCACCTCCAACCCCACCTCCCCGAGCGCTTCCTGCGCTACCTCCTCGGCCTCCTGGCCGCCGGCATCGGCACGCTGTACGCCGTCCAGTCCCTCACCTGACCTGTACGTCGCCCTCAAGCAATGGGGCGGCCCGGCCATACGAACCGACACGCTCGCCAATCGCCTACCGGGCCGCACTCCGCCTCGCCGACGTCCTCATCCCGGCCCGGCGCGGACCGACGAGACAGAACCCAGGGCGCGTCGACCGACGGACAGGTCGGAAACCGCAGCAGGGCGATCCCGCGTCCCTGTTGCTCGTGATCATCATCATTGCGCTGACGCTGGCGCTGGCAGGATTCGGCTCCCTGATATCGCTCGCCATCCACGCCGCCACGGCCGTGCGGCTGCGCTCGGCCGCACCTGTCCTGCACGCCTGGGTGTTCACGCAGGTCGCCGTCGCCGCGCTGTTCTGCGCGGGGCTCGCGTTCGTGTCCGGGCACATGACCGGGTTCAACCCCCCCGATCCTTGGGCGGTCTGCAACAGCCAGGTGAGCCGGATGTTTCGGGACCCGTCGACGCCCGAGAGCCGGCTCGTCACCCGGTCGGTGCTCCCGGTGTCGGTCGTCTGCGAGAAGTACCCGGGGGACCCCGACGCCACCGAACAGGTGCCGAGCTGGATCAACGCCGCCATCTTCACCGGCGGCGGCCTCGCGCTGGGGTCCGCAGCCACGGCCCCGTTCACCGGGGTGCTACGACGCCGTCTGTGCCGGCCGGAGCCGGCGGCGACCTGACGGGTCCGGACGGCCAGGATCCGCGAGCCGGGCGAGGTTCGGAAGTTCCCGGCCGCGACGGTCACCGCGCAGAAGTGCACGGAGGTCCGCGACCTCCTCCTGCTTCCGACGGCCGGCGAGCCCATCCCCCCATGTGCCGGCTCCCGGCATCACCGGCTTGGCCCCGTACGCACGCCTCCTGGAGCACGTCGGCGCAACGCTGACACGACTGGCGGACAGCCCGGACGCGGATGCGTCGTCCCCATGCCGGACGGCGGAGCTCTCGGCCGGTACGGCAGCGTTCGATCGCCATCGCCCCGACAAGGAGCAACCGGGTGCTACTCCTGGGGGTGAGAGCGTGCCGGCCCGGCAGGTGTCGTAGGTGAGGGCGGTCGCGGACGAGCGGCTGCACGCCACCGTCGCGGGAGCCGCTCGCCGAGCGGGTGCGGCTCCTTACGTGCGGCGGTCGGCGGCGTGGTCGCATCTTTTGCGAACGATGCGCAACCGTTGCGCCGTCCCGCATGTCCCAGCATGCAGGAGCGACCAACTCCCATGACCACCACCAGGGGGAAACATGAAATTCACCCGTCCCGTCGTTACCACCACCGCATTCGCCGCCCTGGCCCTCGGGGCCACGACCGCGCTGGCGGCGCCCGCCAGCGCCGCGCCCAACACCACGCCGCAGAAGGTCTGCGGGAGCGCCTACAAGACCGTGAACTCGGCTGCCATCGGCTCGCTGGGCACCGTCTACCTGACGTACAACGCCTCGACCGGCAAGAACTGTGTCGCGACCATCCGCAACAACCCGGGTGCGGCCGTGGACATGGCCCTGTGGATCGAAGTCAACGCGACCTCGGCGCGAGGCGAGGACTACGGCCGGTACACGTCGTACGCGGGCCCGGCCTACGTGTACGGCAAGGGCCACTGCGTGGACTGGGGCGGGGGCATCAGCAACGTGCACGTGCAGGTGTACAACTCCAACTGTGGCGCGCGCAAGGAGCACCGGGTCACCGAGGTCCGCTGACCCGAGCTCCTCCTGACCGCGACGTTCTGTGCCGACGTGCCGTCGTGCGGTAGCGCGGTCGCGCGGTCGTCGGGGGGCATGACCTACCACCCGACGACCGCACGGGAACCCCCGTGCTCCGGCTCGCCCCGGCAGACTCGCCGAGTCTGCCGGGGCGAGGGCGCGTCCGGCCTCCTCCCTCGGGTGCGCGGCCGTCCGGCCGGCGCTCGGCCGCAACCGCCCCGGGGAAGCCCGGGGATGTGCGACATCCCGTGGGTTGCTCTGATCTTCTCTGTGTGCCTGGTCCAGGGACTGGGCGAGAACCACCAACGGGACTGCGAACCGGCGTTCTGGCGTGACGACACCACGCTGGTATGCGACTACCCCCTTAGCAGATCTGCTGCAGCCCCCGATGGTGTTCGATGGGGGCCGGTCCCTGAGGTCTGAGGCGGGTACGGGACCTACCTGGCGACCACGGCCTGGCGGCAGGTTCGCCTCGCGGCCGGTGATCCGACCCATCCGGGCGAGGGGGCGGCACGGACATCCTGATGCGTGGCGACGAAGCCGGACTCGGCGCGTCGCGGCGCTGGAACGCGGCACCGGCGAAAACTCGACTGCCCCGGCAGAGGTTCTCCAGTCTCCCCGAATTCGATCCTTGCAGATCGGGGGAGCGGGGGTGGCTGCCGCTCCGTTGGAGGTAGCCGGTTCCCGACCGCGTCGCGGCAACCACCCCTGCCATGGTTCGGATGCCCCGAAAATCCTGGCTTTGACGGGCGAGATCCGGACATAACTGTGGGTCCCTCCCGAGGGAAGGACCCACAATGACGCGCCGCTCAGCCCGTCTACCAGCGGTACCAGCGGCCGCTACCTCCCTTGGGGCGGGCGACGAAGCCGACCAGCCACAGCACCAGGACGGCGATGGCGACCCACCAGAGGATCTTCACCGCGAATCCGGCACCGAAGAGAATCAGGGCGAGCAGAAGAACGAGAAGCAGGGGAACCATAGTTATTACCTCCGAGACGCCTTCTGTCCGGCACCTGCCAGACCATGCGTGCGGAACTTACTTTCTTCTTATCGGTGCAGGCGGGCAATGGAATTCGCTGCCCGCGCGGTTCCCTCGCCCAACGTCCGGCCAACCACGAAAGCGCGGAGACCGTTTTCCGCCCCGGCCCCGGCGACGCCGTCCTCCCCTACACCGACTGCCGGGCCTGCGACCGGCTCGCCCGGCACCACGGCACCGAGGGCGGAGTCGGGTTGGTGTGATCTTGATGAGCGGATGGTTGTGTCCGGGGGTGAGGGCGGGCAGCGTGGTGATTGGTTTGGACCAATTTCGTCGTATGTCGAGGAGTGACCGGTGAGGACACCGACGTCGGTGCGGTGCTGCCGGACGCATACGGTGTTCGGGTCATCGTCTGCGTCGGCGAGTTCGACGCCGACACGGTGCGGCCGCTGGACGTGGCCGCCCACGAGGCCCTCGACGACCCGGGGGTACGCCGCCTCGTCCTGGACGTCTCGACGGTCACGTTCGCCGATTCCTCGGTCCTCTACGTGCTGCTCAGGACATGCCGGAGCGGCCGCCTGGTCCTCGCCGGGCCGGTTCCCTCCCGGCTGGAACGGCTCTTCGACATGACCGAGGTCGCATCCCTGTTCACCCTCGTGGACGGCGTGGAAGCCGCACGTTCCCTGTAGAGCTGCGCGCCGCCCGTCAGGCGTCCCGAGGACGACGAGCCGCTGGACCCGAGCCGGCGGCCCATCGATAGCGCCCACGACCGCTTCGAGCCCAAGGGCGTACCGCTGGCCGCCTGGCCTGACGACCGGACGGTCCTCTACTGGTGGCGATACCGGAACACCGGATTCTGGCGTCCCGCCCCGTGACGTCGTCACCCAGCCTGCTCGTCGAGTCGATGAAGGAGCCCGTCGAAGACCTGCTCGGGTGCGTCGTGTCGCCCACGTCGATCGCGATGGTCCCTTCCCGCACGCCACGGTACGGGCGGCGCTGTCGGCCGCTGGGGCGTGCGGGCCCGGGGAGACCGCTCAGTGTTCTAGGGCGTTCTTGAGCTGTTGCTTGGTCATCGTGGAACGGCCTTCGATGCCGCGCTTCTTCGCCTCCTGGTAGAGGTCGTCCTTGGTCCGCTCCGAGGACCCCGCCGACTTCTGGCCGCCGCGCTGGGAGGCGGACTTGCTCGGCGTGGAGCTGCGGCCGGTGGTCTTGCTCTCCCCGGAACGGGCGCGTTCCTTGTTCACGGTGCGGGAGGCCATCTCCTTCGCGCGGGAGTCGGACATGCCGCGCTCCTCGCCGGACTCCTTGATGTGTTCGTACTGCCGTTCACGCTTGGGACTCGATCCGCGAGGCATGAGCTGCCCTTTCTGATGGGGGAGGGGGCCAGGCCATCGTGTGCGCATCCGGCCCGGCGCGCATCCGGACGGCCCCCACACCGCCGGTCAGGGAAGGGGGTTCCCGCCGGTGGCGTTGACGATCTCACCGGTGATGAAGCTGGCCGCCGGCGAGGCGAGGAAGACGTACGCGGGCGCCATCTCCACAGGCTGCGCGGGCCGCCCGAGCGGCGACTGCTGGCCGAACTTCGTTGCGTCGGGCATGGTCGCGGGGATCAACGGGGTCCAGACCGGGCCGGGTGCGACGGCGTTGACCCGGATGCCGCGCTCGGCCAGCATCTGGGCCAAGCCGTGGGTGAAGGAGATGATCGCGGATTTCGTCATGGCGTAGTCGAGCAGGTGGGGACTGGGCTGGTAGCCCTGCACGGAAGCCGTGTTGATGACCGAACCGCCGCTCGGAAGGTGGGCCAGCGCCGCCCGGGTGAGCCAGAACATGCCGTAGAGGTTGGTCTTCATGACCCGGTCGAACTGCTCGGTGGTGATCGCCTCGATCCCGTCCGGCTGCGACATCTGGTAGGCCGCGTTGTTGACCAGCAGGTCCAGTCCGCCCAGCTCGCGCACCGTTCGCTCGACCAGGGAGGTGCACTGGGCCTCGTCGCGGATGTCGCAGACGACCGAAACCGCGGTGCGGCCCGCCTCACGGACGAGCCGTGCGGTCTCCTCCGCCTCCTTCGCCTCCTCGGGCAGGTGGGTGAAGACGACGTCGGCTCCTTCCCGGGCGAAGGCGAGGCAGACGGCCCTGCCGATGCCCGAGTCCCCACCGGTCACGAGCGCCTTGCGGCCGGCCAGTAGGTCATGACCGCGGTAGGAGTCCTCGCCGTGGTCGGGGCGCGGGTCCATGGCCTCGGTCGAGCCGGGATGGTCCTGGTTCTGGTCGGGGAACGGCGGCCTGGGGTACAGGTGCACCGGATCGGCGAGGCGCTGAGCGTGGGGGGAGGAGGTCATCGGGGGGTGCACCGTCCTTGTCGGGTCGGGTCGGGTCGGGTCGGGTCGGGTTGGGTCGGGTCAGGTCAGGTCAGGTCGGTCCTGGCCGGTTCGGTGCGGCTGCCGTCAGGATGACGGCGGGTAGGCCGCGGCCTTCAGGCGGCGAGCGAGGTGCGCGGTGTTCGCGGCGAGGGTCTTGGTGGTCGCGGCGGTCTTCTCCGGCGTCTTGTCGAGGTCCTGGTAGTCGGTCCCCTGCATGGCTTCGCCAACCCAGTAGGTGACGGCGTTCGGCGCCATCGAGAAGCCGCAGTCGTTCAGGCCCTGGAAGAGTTCGGCGCTGACGTGGTGGGCACCGTCCTCATTGCCGACGACGCACACCGCGGCGGCCTTGCCGTAGGTCAGCATCCGGCCTTCGTCGTCGCTCTCCGAGATCTCCGCGTTCAGGCGTTCCAGGACGAGCTGGCAGGTGCTGGCAGGATGTCCGAGCCAGATCGGGGTCGACAGGAGCAGGATGTCGCAGCCCAGGATCGTGTCGCGGATCTCCGGCCAGGCATCACCGTCCCCCATGTCGGTCTCCACGCCGGGCTTCACGTCATGGTCGGCGATCCGGATGACCTTGCCGGTGACGCCGTGCTCGGCGAGGGCGGCCATCGTCTGCTCGGCCAGCAACTGTGAGCTGGACGGCTTCGGCGAAGGGGAAAGCGTGCAGACCAGCGCGACGGCGCGCAACGGGGTGGTTTCGGTGGTGTCCATGCGGTCCCGCTACCCGGCATCTGGTCTGGTATCCCACTTTTCGCCCCAGTACGGGCCGGCCGGAGCCCAGTACGGGCCATCTGGCCGAGAGCTCACGCTCTCGACCGACCACGGCCCCGGTCGCTCCGTCGCGGATGCGGGAGGAGCGCCGGTGCTCGTCGGCCTGGGCCGGGCCTACTGGTCCGCGCTGGGGACGGCGAGGGGGTCGGTGGGGGCGGTCTTCTTGGCCGTCTCCATCTCCTCGCCGAGTTCGGTCAGGCGGTTGCGGCCCATGGCCTTGCGGACGTCGGGGAACCACTCCTTCTCTTCTTCCTCGACGTGGTGACGGAC
Source organism: Streptomyces sp. NPDC048383 (assembly GCF_040651775.1). Classification (NCBI taxonomy): domain Bacteria; kingdom Bacillati; phylum Actinomycetota; class Actinomycetes; order Kitasatosporales; family Streptomycetaceae; genus Streptomyces; species Streptomyces sp. NPDC048383. The sequence goes on along the minus strand of NZ_JBEZKS010000054.1, from coordinate 18,600 downwards.
GTTCTCCATGAGGACGGACATCTTGGCGTCGAACCGCTCGTCGGCCGCGTCGAGTCCCTTGAGCTCGGACAGCATCCACAGGACGACGTGGTGTTCCTCGACGCTTTCGAGAACGTGGTCCTTGGTGTCAGGCGCGGCCTCACGGGCGGCCGGGTAGAAGATCTTCTCCTCGATCCAGGTGTGGGTGGTGAGCTCCTCGATCACCTGGTCCACGATCTTGCGCTTCTCGCCGTGTGCCGTGTCCCCGGCCTTCTCGAACGCCTTGAACAGCTTCTCCACCGTCTTGTGGTCCTCTTTGAGCAACACGATTCCGTCCATGGCACTTCCTCACGCCGCTGGTGCGGGGCGACGTGCGTCACCCCGCACCCGTGTGCCCCGAACGCTCCCGAAGTAGCCACGAGGAGGCTGCGGATAACCCGGAAGGGCGAAGGACAGGCGGTGCACGATTGAGCGCGCCTCATCGGGATTGCCCGACCCCGCCATGGCCATCGCCGTCCGCCTCCTGCCCGCCGTACGTGACACCGCCAGCCGGTCCGCCTCCCTTCGTGGAGGCGGTTATCCGGCACGCTGGGTGATCGCTCCGGCCTGGGCGGGTACGGCGGGCAGGGGGACGGTGCAGGACGCGCAGCGCCGGGCCTGCGCCGGGACGGGGGTGAGGCATTCGGGGCAGTCCCGCTTGGGGGCCTGGACGTCATGGTGCGGGGCGAGGCGCTCGTGCAGCTTGTTGATGGGCAGCACGACGAGGAAGTACAGGGCGGCGGCCAGGAGCACGAAGCTGATCGCCGCGTTGATGAAGGCGCCGTAGGGGAACTGGGTGGCGCCCACGGTGAACGTCTTGCGGTTCATGTCGCCGGTGACGCCGGTGGCCAGGCCGACCAGCGGTGTCAGGAAGGCGCCGACGAAGCCGTTCACCACGGCGGTGAACGCTGCCCCGATGACGATGCCCACGGCCAGGTCGACCACGTTGCCGCGCAGGATGAAGCTGCGGAAGCCCTTCACCTTCTCACTCCTTGAGGTTTCGATGTCGACGGACGGAACGCGCTGCGCGCTGCCGGGGGCTGACAAGGGTCAGGCAGCGGCCGGGAAGGCGTGGGAACAGTGGGGGGCCGCGGGGACGGTGGGAATGCTCATCCGGCGCAGGAGGTCCCGAGTGGTCCGCAGGTCCAGGGTGCTGCACCAGGAGAGGCCCGGGTGGCGGGAGCGCAGGTGCGAAAGCGCCCGGTTGGCCAGCCCCGAGCTGCGGAAACGCTCGTCGATGACGAGGGCGGTGATGACACCCCGGGCGCAGTCGGAGCAGGCCCGGTAATGGACTTGGCCGACGACTTGGCGGACGTGGACGAGGAGCAGGCATTCCTCGCCCGGCCCGGAGTGCTCCGGGATGTGAGTGGAGAGGAAGTCGATCGCCCGGTACGCGAGGAGCCGGCGGCGCAGGCGGCTGGTGAAACCGACTCGGCGGGAGTGCTTGGCGCCGACTTGCCCGCGTGGCGGGGGCGGGGGCGGTGTCGGGGCCGTGGGGGCCGGGCCGAACACCGTGCTCGTGGGGCGCGCGTGTTGTCCGTGCATGGGGTCTCGTGTGCCCAGCGCGGCGTGCGATACCCGCCCCGGGTGTCAGCCCGCGGAGCGCCCGTCGCCGATGAGATGTCGGACCGTACGAGTTGACCGGGCCGCGGGGCGACGCCCGGCTCCTACCCGTGACGGCGCTCGCCGTCGCGGTGCGCGTACAGCGAGGTGAGCTTGTTCCAGTACTGCTCAAGATGGGCGTCGGTTTCCCGCAGGGTCGGGTCCAGGAACGAGATGTGCAGTTCGGCCACGCGAGCGTGGGCGGTGTCCGCGCTGTCGGGTCGGGGAGTCGTGCGGCGCCAGGGGGCTCTGGCGGCGCTCGCGCCGTGGGTGTCACGTACCGCGCGGGTGGCTCGCCGGCGGGCGAGCAGCACGGCGGCGGCGAGAGCGGCGGCGGTGAGGGCATGCAGCCCGTGGTGAGTGGCCACGGCTTCCTCCATCGTGTTCCACAGGGGCTGGGCGGCGCCCGTCCTCAAGGCGAGGCAGGCGCCGCCCTTGGACGGTTCAGCCGGGCCAGGTGCTGGTCAGGCGCCGGGTGACGGCGGCACCTGACCGGTCGACGGCGACCTTGACGACGGCGAGGATCCAGCCTTGCTGGAGAGCTGCGGCGATCAGGTCTTCCCGCCGAAGTGCTCGTCGGCCGGCTTCGTCGTCTTGGCCGATCCGGGACGCTCTCAACGGCCCCTGCGGCTGCGGCGCACGAGCAGGAGGACGACGAACGCGGCAGCCGCGGCCATCAGCGGAGTGCTGTTGGTCTTCGCCACGGTCAGGGCCGACTCGGCCTTCTCGCGGACCGGGTCCGGTGTCTTCTCGGCAGCGAACTGCCCGGCTCGGGCCGCGGCCTCGCGGACCTGCGTCGCTGTTCGGGCCGCCTTGTCCAGGACCGGATCGGGTGCCTTGTCCTTGAGTAGTTGGGCGGCCTGCGACGTCCTGTCGCGGATCCGGTCGCTCACCACGGTGGCCTTCTCGGCGGCCCGGCCCTGGATTTCGCCCGCCTTCTCCTTGGCCTGCGCCGTGACGTCGGCCCCCGTTGCCGGCGCCTCCACGTTCTGGCCGACCTCCTCGGGGGTGTGCTCGGCCTCCTCGCGGGTGGGCTCGACCTGCTCGCGCAGTTCCTTGGGAGTGGGCGTGGCGTCCTTGTTGCCCTGGGAGGGGGTACTCATCGGTGTGCTGCCTCCTTGATCTCGGCCAGGTCGGCCTTGACGCTGTCGATGGTCTGCTCCGGTGCGGGGGCGCCGGCCTTGGAGATCTGCCTCTTCCCGGCCGCGGCGGCCGCGGCTGCGACGGCCGCGAGCAAGGCGGTGATGATCAGGGCCGAGGCCCATACCGGGAGGAGCAGGGCCAGGGCCGCGATGACGGCGACGACCAAGGCCTGCGCGGCCAGGAAGCCGACGAGGCCGGCCCCGCCGACCAGGCCGCCGCCCACGCCGAAGCGTTTGCCCTTCTGGGTCATCTCCGCCCGCGCCAGCTGCATCTCCTCGCGGACCAGCTCCGAAATCTGCCGCGACGCCCGTGAGACGAGGTCGCCCACCGAGTCGTCGGGGGTGCGATGGTCCGGGTGGCGTTCAACGGCGCTCATCTGCTCTTCACCTTCTTCGCCTTCTTCGCCTGGTTCGTCCGTTACGGCGCGACGGCCGCCGCTCGTATGGTCGGTCGGAGGCCGTGCCGGCGGGCGGCCCCCTTGATGTGCACGCTGTTCACGGCGCGCTTACCCCTCAAGGACCCGGTCACCCGCCTGCGAAGGGTGGTCATCGCAGGTGGCGTACGAGGAAGCGTGGTACCGCCCGGACGAGGGCGGCTGCGGCAAGCCCGACGCCGGCTCCGGCTGCGACGTCGGAGGGGTAGTGCGCGCCGCTGTGCACCCGCTCAAGGGCAACCAGCACGGCCGGGACGGCGCAGGCCGCGCCGGCCCACGGCCGGCAGGACGCGACGGCCGCGGTGAAGGCCACGGCGGCGGCGGTGTGCCCGGAGGGAAAGGAGGAACTGTCGGGCCGGTCCTCGACGTCATCGTGCGGAATCCACTCCTTGGGCGGCCGGCTCCGCTCCACGAGCTGTTTCGCGACCCCGTTCGACAGCAACTCCGCCACCGCCATGGAAGCGATGCCGGCGGCTGCGGCCCCACGCCCGCGCCGGCCCCCGACGGCCGCGATGATCGCGGCGGCCGCCCACCACAGTTTCGTGTGCTCGGCGGCTTCTTCGACCGGAGGGAGCACCAGGCGGGCCCAGGCCGAGTCCCACGCGACCATCCGGCGTGTCAGCCGATGATCACCGCCGCGCAGGGCAGCCAGGATCTCCCGGCTGCGCCGCTTGGTCGCCCGTGCCCGTTCCACAGGCCCCTCATTCCATGCGGCGGCGGTCATCATCGCTCCACTTGCGTGTGTCACGGGGTTCGACATAAGGCTCCTCGTCCTTGGGCATTCCGCCGGCGATCGCGCGCTGGCGCACCATCTCGGCGTCGAACTCCAGCCCGAGGAGGATGGCCAGGTTGGTGATCCACAACCACACCAGGAAGATGATCACGCCGGCGAGGGTGCCGTACGTCTTGTTGTACGAAGCGAAGTTCGCGACGTAGAACGCGAACCCGGCGGAGGCGATCATCCAGATCAGCAGGGCCAGGAAACTCCCGGGAGTGACCCATTTGAAGCCGCGCCCCTTGGCGTTCGGGGCAGCCCAGTACAGGATCGCGATCATGATCGTGACGAGCAGGACCAGGACCGGCCACTTCGCGATCGACCACACGGTCAGTGCGGTGTCCCCGATCCCCAGGGCGGTTCCCACCTGCCGGGCGAGGGAGCCGGAGAACACGACGATGAGCGCGCTGGCGCAGGCCAGGACCATCAGCGTGACGGTGAGGGCCAGGCGCAGCGGGAGCACCTTCCACACGGGGCGGCCTTCGGGCATGTCGTAGACGGCGTTCGAGGTGCGGATGAACGCCGCGATGTAGCCGGACGCCGACCAGACCGCGACAACCAGGCCGACGATCGCCAGGAGCGATCCGACGCCCGCGTTGCCCTGGAGCTGCTGCACCGCGTCGCTGACCACGTCCCGGGCCGAGCCGGGCGTGAGTTTCTGCAGGTTGTCCAGGACCTGTTTCGTCGCGGACTCGCCCGCGATGCCCAGCAGGGAGACCAGCACGAGGAGTGCGGGGAAGAGGGCCAGGACCCCGTAGTAGGTGAGCGCCGCGGCCCGGTCGGCGAGCTCGTCGTCCTTGAACTCCTTCACGGTGCCGCGCAGGACCGCCTTCCACGACCGCTTCGGCAGCTCGGTGAGCTGGTCGGGTGCCCGCTCCTCCACCTGCGGATCCGGCCCGACCGTGCTCTCGCGATCGATCTCGCCGCGTTCGTCTTTCCGGCCCGGGTCCGGATTCGGTGTACGTGTCATACCCTGCGGCTTTCCCGAGCGGCGTCACTCATGTCAGTCAGGTCGCCCGAGTAGTCGCGTTCTTCGGATCGGGGGGCCTGGGGCCCGGGCGGCTCCCTGGACCGGGGGCGGCGCTGTGCCCCCGGCGAGGTGCCGGGACAGGGCGTCACGCGGGCGGGGGCCGTGCGCCGTGGGCTTGGAGTCGACTGCTCACAGCCAGCCGTTGCGGCGGAAGGCACGGTAGAGCGCGCCTGCCGCGATCGCCATGAGCCCGACGGCGAGCGGGTAACCGTAGGTCCAGCCGAGTTCGGGCATGTGTTCGAAGTTCATGCCGTAGACGCCGGCGACCATCGTGGGGACCGCGAAGATCGCCGCCCAGGCGGAGATCCGCCGCATGTCGTCGTTCTGCCAGGTGCCCACCCGCGCCTGCTGCGCACCGAGGACCGAATCCAGCAGTTCGTCCAGGGTGCGCACCTCGATATCGGTGCGGTGCAGGTGATCGGCCACGTCCCGGAGGTACGGGGTGATCTCCGGCCCGTGGCCCTCCTTGCCGGGACCGCCCAGCAGGCCCTGGACCACCGGGACCAGCGGCTGCACGGCGTCGCGGAACTCGCGCACCTCCCGCTTGAGGGAGTAGATGCCCTGCGTGTGATCGACGCGAGAGGTGGAGAACACCGCGTCCTCGAGCCGGTTGAGCGTGGAGCGGACCCCCCGGGCCGCGTCGCTGTACGCATCGACGGCGACGTCCAGCACCGCGTGCAGAACCGCCCAGGGGCCGAGGCGCAGCATGTCCGGATCCGCCTCGAGCCTGCGGGCAGCCTCCGGGCAGGGGTCGATCGGTCCGTGGCGGACGGTAAGAACGCTGCGGCTCCCCACGAAGATCATGAGGTCGCCGGTTTCCACCGCGGTCTCCTCGTCGACGTACCGGAGGGTCTTCAGCGCTACCGCCAGCATGTCGCCGAACCGCTCGGCCTTCGGACGTTGCTCTCCGTGGAGCGCGTCCTCGACGGCCAACGGGTGCAGGCCCATCTCCTGGGTCAACTGGGCCAGGTCGCTCTGCGAGGGGTCCGCGAGCCGTACCCAGGCGAACTCGCCGTCGCCCAAGCCCCGCAGTTGCTTGAGGGCCAACTGGCAGGCGTCGTCCGGCAGCTCGCACTCAACCTGCTCCGACCGGCCCGATCCCTGGTCGTACATGACACATTCCATCCCCCGCGCATGCTTCACCGGCGCACTTTCATGCGCGCCGCCCTGTGGTGGGAGACACTCGGGCCGGCCCGCGTAGTGGCGCGGACGGGGGTATGAGCAGCCTCATGAACCTGTCAGGGGAACTCGTGTCCGAAGCCGGAGTGCAAGAGCTGATCGGAGCGCTGGCCCACATCATCGAGGCGGCCGGTGCACTGATCATCTTCGCGGGCGCCGTCTGGGCCTTCACCCGGTTCGCCACGACCGGCCTCCGCCGACGGTCCCTCATCGGAGAGTTCAACAAGATCCGTCTCAGCCTCGGCCGCTTCCTTGTCCTGGGACTGGAATTCCAGCTGGCGGGGGACGTCCTGCGCACGGCGGTCGCGCCCAGCTTCACCGAGATCGGCCAGTTGGCGGCCATCGCCGCCATCCGTACCGTCCTCAACTTCTTCCTCACCCGGGAGATCGCGCAGGAACGCGCCGAGATCGAACGCGATCAGAAGGAGCCCGAGCGGCGAACCACGGCCTGCTGAACCATCCGGCCCCGCCGTCGGAATCGGCGTCGGCGTCGCCGCCATGGCCTGACACCTCCGTGTGCCGTGAGCTCCCCGGGCTTGTGGATGGGCGGGATACGGATCCGGCGCGGGGGTTGACCGGCGCATGCGAGGGTCGTCCGGTTCCTAAGCCGCCGCTTCGATTCCGGCGGCCGCGTGTGTAGGTGGCCGGCATTGGACGCATGCCCGGGGCGTGGCGGCGTGGTGTCCCGTTTGGGTTTGGTGCGGGGTTCGGGGGGTGCGGTGGATGTGACGGGCGAGCAGGAGACCCAGGGCGCCGGCGAGGAGCACCCAGCCGGTGAGGGCGGTGAGGGCGGTGAGCCACAGGGGCATGGAAGACCTGTCTGTGCGTCATAAACATCGGTTGACGGGTCCGTCTGCCCGGCCGACGTGGGTGCATGCGTGTGGACTTGTTCACATGGTCTGCACCTTCAACGTTTTGTTAGGTATCCAGTGCCGCCCACCATGGATCTTCAAGCCATCGCCTGGGGGGCGCGTGGCAATCGGCTCGAAAGCCCAGGGAAATCCATCGACTACTTCGGTGACCTTCGTTTCTGCGAGTGAGATCCAGTGGAACCTTGCTTCTTGCTGCGTGGGGGGCGTTCCCCGCCCCGGTCGTATCGGACCTGCTCCTCGCGGACGGTTGCGGAGACCTCCTACTGCTCCGTCGCCTTCGCGCTCCGCAGACGCGTTGTCGGGAGAACCGACGGCAGGGAGACCGACTACCGCTGGGCCTCCGCCGCCTCGACAGCTTCCTTGATGCCCCGCAGCGCCTCGGTGAGCCCGTCATCGACCTGGGCACCTTCGACGCGGTCGGTGTGCAGTTCCACCGAAAGCCGCGAGTGGTCGACGTCGTGCCCGGCCGCCACGTGCAGCCGGCCGCGGTAGTCGTGCGGGCCCGGCGCGCCCCATTCCAGAGACTTGCCTTCCTCCAGCACGCGAATCCACGCTTCGCTCGTGACGTCTCGCTCCGGTTGGCCGGGCGGGTCGATGTGGGCGGTGACAGTGACCCGGTCACCGTCGTGGGGCTTGGCGGAGGTCAGCCGCGGCATGTACGCGGGAAGGTTCTGGACATCGGCGAGATAGCGGAAGAGCGTGGCTGCGGGCACTGCCACGCTGATCGAAGTGTCGTAGTCACCCATGGACGTCCCGTTCCCCGACAGCCCACCAGATGAAACGGCACGTCCTTCGCACCAAGGTCGACGTACAAGGTGACGGGGCGGCCCGGCCCGGCGCGCAAGCGGCAGGGGTGGTCCGGAGCGAGTCGCGACATCGAACCCGAATGGAGCAAGTCGGTGTGGAACCGCCGGCTGTGCCCGCAGGACCGTGGCCGGAGCACCCGCGCGAGATGAAGCGCACGCTGGTCGTGGTCGTAGCCGTCGCCGCCGCCCACGACGGGGGCGCCGTCGCGATGCGGTGCGGCGCCTCCCCGGGCTCCGAACGTCACGGCCCGACCCTCCGCCGAACGAGGTCGATATGAGCGGGCTCATTTTCCTCATCACCTAGCACGCGAAAATCTGTCGTGGCGGGAGTAGACATTGGCTGGTGGTGTGGTTATGGTTTCTCTCGTAGCCAGAGAGACCGCAAGGCCCGGCAGAGACGAACTGCCGGGCAGCAGTACGCAGTGCAGGTAAGTGCAGTTCAGCAGTGCGGTGCGGTGGTGGAGTGTCGAAGCCGGAGTGGTTGCGGGATGGCGACGGGACTGACGACCGGACCGGGTGGCCCGCAGTGATCAGGGGCCACCGCAGCAGTACCAGCAGTGCAGGGAGCAGTACCTCGGTGAAGGCGTCGGCTGCGGCGCGCGCATCGGGAAGTTCGGCAGTGGGGTTCCAAGCCAGGGCAGACGCACGATGGGCGACGGGGCTGGCTGCCGAAGGCGTGGCGCTTGGTCAGGCCGCGAGCAGTACCCGCAGTTGCTCAACCAGCGGTATCGAGTGAAGCAGTACCCGCAGTACGCAGTACGCAGCACCCGTAGTACCAGCAGTTCCCGTTGGGTAAGTGATCGATCCAGAGGGATGAACGGAGGGATTGGGCGCCATCAGGATCGCCCGGACGCCACGCGAGTCCGGGTACCGCAGGACATCGTGAGTGAGGTGGTCTCCGGTCAAGCAACCGCGATCCCCGCGACCCCGACGCAGTACCGGTCGGGTGCGTGGAAACAAAAGGCCGACGCAGTATCAGGGTCGGTAGATGGTGTGACAGTTCCTTCGGGGCCCGGGCGCGGAGTGCGCCCGGGCCCCTCCACGCGTTGAACCAGAGAGGTTCCATGACCGCAGACACCATCCTCGACGGCCGTCTCGACGACGATGACTACCCCGCCTACACCATGGGCCGCGCCGCCGAACTCCTCGGCACCACCCAAGGCTTCCTCCGCGCCATCGGCGAAGCCCGCCTGATCACCCCGCTCCGCTCGCCCGGCGGTCACCGCCGCTACTCCCGCTATCAGCTGCGCATCGCCGCTCGCGCCCGCGAGCTCGTCGACCAGGGGACCCCGGTCGAGGCGGCCTGCCGGATCGTCATCCTCGAAGACCAACTCGAAGAGGCCCAGCGCATCAACGCCGAGTACCGGCGCGAGCACGCGGTGGCCGAGTCGGCCGGCTCTCGCGCGGCAGGCTGAACCGCTCGGCCCGGGCGAGGCCGGTCGGCGTTCGTCCGCAGGGGTGCGGTGTCAGGACGCGGTGCCCAACGAGAACAGAACGATGGCGCCGGTCCGTTGCAGGAGCCGTACGAGCTGGGTGTTGGGTGCGGCGAGGCGGATCGTACGGCCCCGGAGCACGGCGTTCGCCCTGGCACGTAGCAGCACGTTCAGGCCCGTGGAATCGCAGAACCGCAGGCCGCTGACGTCCACGACGATCTCGGGCGGCGCGTCGGGGTGGCTGACGGCCCGCCACAGCGAGGCGTCGAGTCCCTGGACGGACGCGGTGTCCTGGTCGAGGTCCCCCACGACACGAATGACCCCGACTCCCGAGGCATCGTCGAGGTTCCCCGACGCACTGCCGCCCTGCTCAGCCATGGTTGCCCCCTCCGTATGACAGTACGGTACGCCGGGCGGCCTGATGCCCGATACACCGTGCCGGACGTGGGCGATCGACGCACCCCGCGAACTTCCCCTCGCCCACGGAGGCGATGCCAGGTCCCATCGGGAGCCCGGCGCCGCCGGAAACGGTCGGTTCGGGGTACGGGAGGATGGGCGGGTGAACGCACAACGGGGAAGTACGGAAGAACAATCGATTGCGGATCTCGCCCGGGAACTCGTCGCGGCGGACGCCGGCGGCTGGACCCCGGACGGGACGAAGGCACTGGCGGAGAGGCTCGGCTGGGCCTGGAGCGGCGCCTCGGACCAGCCCGTCCTGGTCACGGGCCTGGCGTCGGGCAACGCCCGACTGCGGCCGGTCGGCGCCCACGAGGAACGCTACGTCGACAGCGAGTCGTACGTGGAGCTCGCGGTCCCGCTGGGGACCGTCGAGAGCGACGCAGCGGCGCAGGCCGCCGCGTTCGGCGCCGCCAGGCAGGAATTGGTCGCGGCGCTGGGCAAGCCCTCCGTCATGGGTTCGCACGGCGAGATGGGCCCCTTCTACGACAGCGGACCGCTCTGGGGCGCCCCCTTCGTGCGCTGGCGCGGCAGGCCGAACACCCTGGAACTACGCGCCGGAAAGTCGGGACCCGAACTCGTCCTTCAGCCCACGGACCCCGCGGAGAACTGGTTCTGGCGCCAGGGTGTCGGCGAGGAGCACTCCATCAGCGGGTTCTTCGGCAGCAATCGTGACCCTGCCAACGCCGGCCTCGGATTCCCCGGCGGCTGGCGGGCCCGGAGCTGGGAGACCGTCACCAGTTCGCTGGGGGACTTCCTGGGGGTGCTGCCCGCCGAGGCCCATGCTCTCGGCATCACCATCGGGATGCCGTTCTACGGGCGCACCGGCGCCGGTTCGCCCATCCTGTTCGACGTGGCGTGCGACGGCGACCGGCTGGCCATCCGGTGCTTCGCCCCGGACGGCATCGATGCGGCCGCATTCGGGTGGGGCACCGTGGCTCAGCATCCGAACGCGGCTTCGATCTGGGGCGACGACGCCCGCGTGTGGTGCGTGGACGCGGGCGGCCCGGGCGAACCGAAGGGCCACGCACTCGCGAAGATGCTGGTGGCGACGGCCAAGGCGGTGGGGGTGGCCGAGCCGACCGATCTGATCGTCGGCGGGGAGGCCGACTACGTGGACGGTTACCACGTCACGTACTACGGCTTGGGGCTGCCGACCGGCTGACCCCAGCGAGTGGGTGTTGAAGAACGTACGTCGAGCAGAGCAGTGGTCGAGCCGCCGCCGCCGCGCCGGTGGTGGTGGTGGTGCGTTCGGAGGCGTTCAATCCGGACTCTGGCGGACTGCTTGCGGATGGCTGGGGCGACCAGCCCACGGAAGCCGAGTTTCCCCAGTCTGATGTGCGTCCGTAGAAAGGCCTACCCCGGCCGATCGCTCGGCACGCGGACATGCCGGTGGCCTGGCCTCCCGACCGGGACCAGGCCACCGCATGCAGCGTCCGGGGCTGCGGGGGTGTGTCGTGCGGCTACCAGCGGTGCCAGCGGCCACTGCTGCCCTTGGGGCGAGCCACGAAGCCGACCAGCCACAGGACGAGGACGGCGATGGCGACCCACCAGAGAATTTGGGCCGACACCCTGAGGCCGAAGCCCTTCGCGGGACAGACCTCAAGTGACGGTGAACAGGGGGAGGGCGCCGGTCACCTCCAGGAGACGGCGGGTCTGGTGGTTGAGGCCGGTCAACCGGATGGCGACCTTCTTCTTCTCGGCGGTGATGCGTGCGGTGATGAGGGCGTTGAGTCCGGCGGAGTCGCAAAAAGTGACCCGGTGGAAGTCGACGACGAGCGGCCGGTTCGCCGTGGCGTGGCGTAGTGCCTTGGTCAGGGACCGGTGCAGGCCGCCGCCCGTCAGGAGGTCGATCTCGCCGCTGACGCGGACGGTGACCGTGTGGTCGGTCACCTCCACTGGAAAACCGTCCGTGGCGATGTCAGGCACGCGGTTGGTGATCATGAGTAGTCGCTCCTCACTGCTGATCGGGGTCGACGGGGAGTCGGCGACTCGGACGAGGGGCTGCGTGGGGCCGATGCCCCGGCAGGTCCGGGGCGGACGTCACGCTCTGCGTTGCTCGTCGCTGTCGTCGCGCAGGCGTTGGGTCTGTTCGCGCAGGTTCTCGACGCGTTCGGCGAGCTCCGCGGTACCCGTGCCGGTGCCCAGGTCGAGGCCGGTGGCGGTCAGGGTGTCGATGAGGCGGGCGGCTCCGGGCTCTCCCAGGGCATGGGTCAGGTCCTTGATCCGCCCGTCGGAGCCGGCGGGGAGGTCGGTGAGGCCGATGATCTGTCCGGCGAGTTGGCGCAGCGCACCGATGTTCTCCTGCGCCCAGGCGGCCACGGTGCGGTCGGCGGCCCGTCGGTCGCGGACGGCTTGGACGCGTTGCTCCCCGGTGGTGTCGGTGGTGTCGGTGGTTCCGGGCCGCAGGCGCAGGTAGCGGCGTTCGGCGGCCTGGCGGCTGGCGACGCCGAGCGGGCCGGCGAGGTCCGCCCAGCTGGCGCCGTCTTCCCGCGCGGCCTCGATCAGGCCGCTCTCCCAGCCGGAGAGTTCCTCGCGGATCTCCCGCAGGAGTCGCAGCGAGTCCAGAGCCTCCCGGGAGGCGGGGTCTTCGTCGCCGTCATCGCGGGCTTTGGTCGCTTCGCTGATCGTGCTGCGAATGTCCTGAAGGGCCATGGCCGCAGCCGGCGGTGAGACAGGTGGACGGCCGCCGGGCGGGTCTTCGTCCATCGTTCCTGAGATGTCATCCATCGTGCGACTCCCTCGCTTGTCATCGCTTCGATGACATGCTACAACGGAAGCACGTTGAAGCGCATTGGCAGTTTCTGCCTGAACCAACTGGAGGTGTTTCGCGATGTTGATGCGCACTGACCCGTTCCGCGAGATGGACCGGATCGCCCAGCAGCTCTCGGGCGCGTCGGGTACGTGGTCGAAGCCGTCCGTCATGCCCATGGACGCTTATCGTGAGGGCGACGAGTACGTCATCGCCTTCGACCTTCCCGGTGTGAGCACCGAGGCGATCGACATCGACGTCGAGCGGAACATGCTGCGGGTCAAGGCCGAACGGCGTCCCACGACGCAGGCCGAATCCGTGAAGGTGGAGCTCTCCGAGCGTCCCCTGGGCGTCTTCTCCCGCCAGGTCATGCTGGCCGACACCCTGGACACCGAACACATTCGGGCCGACTACGACGCGGGTGTCCTGACCCTGCGCATCCCGATCGCCGAGCGGGCCAAGCCGCGCAAGATCAGCATCGGCGGCGCAGCGGGCCACAAGCAGATCTCCGGCTGACCCTCCAGCACCAGCCGGCAGCGGAGGGCGGGGAACAACCGATTCCCCCTCCGGCACCCCGCCCTCCGTCCCCCATTCGCCCTTCACCCCTTCATTCCTTTCCGGAGGTGACGTGATGTCGATGCGCAGGGAGGCGTTCCTGGCCCACGTCCAGGAACGCGGCGAGTACGAAACCCTCGAAGAGGCCGACCGCGTTGCCCGCGTCGTGCTGGCCCTACTGGGCGCGCATCTGGTCGGCACGGTGCGGGCCGAGCTCGCCGCCCGCCTCCCCGAGACCTACGCCCTGATCCTCCTCAACCCCCTGCAGGCCGCGGAGCCGCTCTCACCGGAACGGTTCGTCCGGGCGACCGCGGCCTGGATCGACGGAGCCACCGAGACGACAGCCCTGTGGGACATCGGCGCGGTCCTGTCCACCGCGGCCGCCGCCGCGGGTGATGCTCTCACCCGCGAAGTCCTGCTCCAGCTGCCGCCGGGTTACGAGCTCCTCCTCGGCCACCCGCCCACCACTTGACCCCCAGACTCACCCGACCACCCGACCACCCGACCACCCGACCACCTGTCTCCACCGACCGGAACCCGGATCCTTCGCGCAGAAAGGCAACCGCAGCCATGTACGACCAGCCTCGAGCGAACCGAGCCACCCCCGCCATGACGTTCGACCAGGTGCTGGAACGCGTGCGCTACGAAGGCGCCTACCCCACCCGGGAACGCGCCGCGGAAGCCGTCCACCACGTCCTGGCCGCCCTCGGCCGCCGGCTCACCGGCGACGAACGCATCGACCTCGCCCAGTGCCTGCCCACCGAAGCGGCCCTCACCCTGACCGCACAGATCCCCGACACCGAACACCTCACCGGCTGGGGCTTCGTCAAGGACCTGGCCGCGCGAACCGGTGTCAGTCCGGCCGTCGCCCGCTGGGACACCGGCGCCGTCCTCGCCGTCGTGACGCGCCTCGCGGGCCCCGACCTCCTCGCACGCATCCTCCAGAAGCTTCCCGACGGGTACGCCCTCCTCTTCGGCCAGGCCGAACTGCGTCGGCCCGAGCCCGCCGCCGCGTGAGCCGAGCGGGCAGCGCGAGCATGCGGCGGGGCCGGTACCGCGGGGGCGGTACCGGCCCCGCCGCACGCCGCCCGCGGTCAGTGCTTGCCGCGCGGCCTAATGGGCCGTGTGGTGCACTTCGGTGATCCCGACCAGTAGGAGGAACGGGACCGTGTGGGGCGCAGGTGCCCGAACCCGCTCAGTTATGCGGCTCGCCCGCCGCCGGGGCGGGCGGCCCGTGCTCGTTTCGTCTTTTCGCTCGGGGGCATCCGGTCGCCATGGACATCACAACAGATGCCGGCGGAGCAGTGATCGAGACTCAGGGCGACGAGCATCATGTCGTCCTCAGTGCTGACACCAATGGTGACGGGAAACCAGATGTTTGGATGACCGATACCACCGGTGACGGGAAGGCCGACCTCTACCAGTTCGATACGACCGGTGACGGTCGGATCGACGTCACCATCGCCGAACGCGCTGAAGAGCCAGGGATCGACCGCCTGGTGGTCGAGGGGGACGGTGGCCACCCGCAAGAAGTGTGATTTCTCGGCACCGACGGCACGGAAAGTTGGCGGGAGAGGAGCGTGGGATGCCGGTCGTAGTCAGTGTGGTGCTCATCGTGTTCGGGTTGTTCTTCGCCACGGTGGGAACCCGATACAAGAACGCCTACCAAGGTGAGCCCTGGGGCATGGCTCCCGGGGGTGTCCCGCTGAAGGACATGAGTCGCAGGGCCGTCATCGGGATCGGCTGTCTCATGGCCCTGGTGGGTGGGGCCGGCTTCTTCTTCTGACCCCCTCCCGCCCGTGTTGTACATCTCGCCGGGTCGTGAGGGTCATCCATGGCCGGCGCGCGGTGCGGTGCGCGGTGCGGGTGGGGCGGGCGACAGCGGTGCTATGGCGTCACCGGCACGACGGGGGCGTGCGGTCTGTCGATGGGTGAGGGTCGGTGTTTGATGTGGGGTGTTGACCCGGGGCCGGCACTCGTTGATCACGCACGGGTCCGCCCCCCGCCTCACCGGAGGCGACCTGAGCCCGCCCCCGCTTGTTCGGGGGCGGGCTTCTCGCGGGCCGGAACCGCCGTGTTCTTGCTTACCTGCTGGTCGCCGTGACGTCGACCGTACCCGTAAGGCCGCCCGGCAGTTCCTTCCACGCCGTGAACGTGCCAGGGCCGCTGACCAGGGTGGATCCCTGGGCCTTGCCCGAGGCGCCGACGGTGTGGACGTGGACGTTCTTCCCGGAGGCGGTGCTGGTCACCCGGGTGAGGCCGGTACCGCCGGCATCGAACCAGGCGTCGTTCCACCGGCCGGCGTCGTTACTGGAGCCACAGCCCGCCGTTGACGCCGACGATCTGGAGTTCGACGTTGTTGCCCACGAGGCCGGCGGCGATGTCCTTGACACCCACGGCGCCACCGGGCAACTCGCCCCAATTGGTCCAGGAACCGTTTTGGGTGTTGAGGTCACGCCCGTAGACACGGCCGTCGCCGACGGCAAACACACGTACGGTCGTACCGGCGGTGACGCTGGTGACGTTCGTCAGACCAGAAGCGGCGATCTGGGTCCAGACGCCGTTCCAGCGGCCCGCGTTGTAGTCCCAGGCTGTCGTGGTCGGTCGTCCGCACCGGGTGAGTCGCGTCGGACTCTGGATCCACGACCGCGACGTCGTGTACTCCGGTGGCGCCGACCGGGTTCGCGTCTCGCTCTCCGGTGGCGATCACCACTCTCAACGCACCGCGAAGGCGGGGAAGGGAATCCGGGTGGACGGAAGGGGCCCTGACCCGTACCGGCCTCGCAGCCCTCCCACCGGCACACTGCGGTGCCACGTCCACCCGGGTCGCCACGGGCCACGCCCGGCGCTTGCCCCACCGCGTTGCCCCTCGCCCCGCACTCCGGTGACGAGGATCGGCACGCTGCCCTCGGTTGACACGGGCCTTCAGGGCGACGGCCCCCGTCAGTCATGGCGGACTCAGGACGGCGGGCGCATGGAACGAGGCGCGTCGGATATACGGCCGGTACGTCAACCGGTCTGGATGCAGACAGGGTTGGCCGCCCGCCCGTAGACGCACCGAGGAGTGAGACGACATGCCGCTGACATTTCGCAAGAGTTTCAGGATCCTGCCCGGTGTCCGGCTCAACATCAACCGCAAGTCGTGGTCGATCACCACCGGCGGCGGCAAGCACGGCCCCCGCCGCACCCACAGCAGCACCGGACGCCGAACGACCTCAATGGACCTGCCCGGCCCCTTCGGCTGGCGCAAGACCCGCCGCGGCTGATCCGCGAGCGGCCCACCGACTCCGGGCCCCCGGCCCGGACAGGCCGGAGGCGTCGAGCATGCAGTCGGGCCGGCGCCGTCACTCCGCGGCCATGTCGCCCGACGGCACCAGCCCATCACGAGCGCAGGTCAGGTCGGATCGTCCGCGAAGAGGTCACCGAGCACGTTCTCATCACAGAAGGCGCCGTGTGCGGTGGGCACATGAGCCGGATGCAGGCCCACAGTGCCGGGCCGGTCCAGCCGCGGCCGAATGCCCCGCGGCTCGGCCGGCCCTTGCCGACCTCCCCGTCGTCTTCCCGACGGACCGCACGGCTTGGGAGGAAGGGCGCGGCGGGTTGGGCCGGGTCACCTGAATCCGGCCCGGCATGCCGGGCCGGTGCAGCATGATGCCGCCGCCCTCGCGGCGGTAGCGGAGACCGGCCCCCCCCGCGCCACAGTCCTGCAGCTGGTCGCTCTCCGGATGTACCCGGACGATGCGCAGGGGATGTTCGGAGAGGCTGCCGATCTCGCAGCAGGCGAGCAGGACCGCAAGCCTTGACCCCGATGGGTGAGGGGTGGCCGCTCTTCGGCCGGGCGACCGTCAGGGGCCGGGGGAGTCACGAACGTCGGTAGTCACTTCCGCCTGACATGAGCGCCCATGAAGGCTGGCCCCGCCCCGGTCGCTGCCGTTGACCCGCCCCCAGCGGTCAGGCGGTGCGCTGGTCGCGGCTGTCCTGGCGGAGCCGGTCGGCATGCCGGGCCAGAGCTTCGATGCGATCGGCAAGGGCCGAGTCCTCGGGGCGCAGGTGGGGCCGGGTGTCGGCCAGGGGCTGGAGGAGGCGGGCTGCGTCGTGGTCGGCGAGGGCGCGGTTCAGGGCGCCGAGGGCGTCCTGGGCGCTGGCGGGGAGGTGGGTGAGGGAGGTGATCTGGCCGGCGAGGCGGCGGAGGTCGGCTGCGTTGTCGCGGGCCCAGGCGGTGACGGTTCGGTCTGCGGCGCGGGTGTCACGCGTGGCCTGGACGCGTTCTTCGCCGGTGGAACCGGGTGTCCCGGGGCGCAGGCGCAGGTAGCGGCGTTCGGCGGCCTGCCGGCTGGCGACTCCGAGGGGTCCGGCAAGCTCGGCCCAGCTCGCCCCTTCGCCGCGGGCGGTTTCGATCAGGCCGCTCTCCCAGCCGGCGAGCTGTTTGCGGACCTCGCGCAGCGTCAACAGCGCGGCCAGAGCCGGGTCCGGGCCGGATCCGGCCGCGGGCGGCGTTGCGGCGGGCGTGCGCGCGGAGGGCTGCTGGGCGTCCCTTACGGACTGGTCGATGGCCTTCAGTGCCGCCGCGGCGGCGGGGAAGGGAACCGGTGTGGTCGGCGGGGTGGGCTCGGTCATGGAATGCTCCGTCGTCTCGTCATCCTCCAGATGACTCTTTACTTGTCATCGCTTGGATGACATGTTACAACGGATGCACGTTGAAGCGCATTGGCAGTTTCTGCCCGAACCAACTGGAGGTGTTTCGCGATGTTGATGCGCACTGACCCGTTCCGCGAGATGGACCGGATCGTCCAGCAGCTGTCGGGTACGTCGGGGACCTGGTCGAAGCCGTCGGTCATGCCGATGGACGCCTACCGCGAGGGTGACCAGTACGTGATCGCCCTCGATCTCCCCGGGGTGAGCGCCGAAGCGATCGACATCGACGTCGAGCGGAACATGCTGACCGTGAAGGCGGAGCGGCGGCCCGCGGCGAAGGCCGACTCCGTGAAGGTGGAGCTCTCCGAGCGGCCCCTGGGTGTCTTCTCCCGGCAGGTCGTTCTGGCCGACACCCTGGACACCGAGCGCATCGAGGCCGACTACGACGCGGGTGTGCTGACCCTGCGGATCCCGATCGCCGAGCGCGCCAAGCCCCGCAAGATCAACATCGGCGTCACCGACGGACGCAAGCAGATCTCCGGCTGAGTCCTCCAGCATCAGCCGGTCAAGGAGGGCGGGGGAGAGCCGAATCCCTCCGGCACCCCGCCCTCCGCACCCCCCTGTGACCCTTCACCCCTCCCGCTGGAGGTGACGTGATGTCGAGGCGCTGGGAAGCGTTCCTGGCCCATGTTCAGGAACGCGGCGAGTACGAGACCGTGGAAGAAGCGGACCGTGTGGCCCGTGTCGTCCTTGCGCTGCTGGGCGCACACCGAGCCTGCTGCCGCCTGACCCGGGCCGGTGCCGCCTGACCCGGGCCGGAGTGCGCGCAGCAGCGCAAGGACGACACGGGCCACACGGTCCGCTTCTTCCACGGTCTCGTACTCGCCGCGTTCCTGAACATGGGCCAGGAA
>NZ_JBEZKS010000053.1:0-61184 GCF_040651775.1 Streptomyces sp. NPDC048383 | reverse complement strand
GGTGGCCGAAGGCCATCGCGAAGCGACGCGACGACGAAGGAGGAGCGCCCTTGAGGGACCGGCCCGCCACGAAGAGACGATGAGACCGGCGGGAACCCCCCAAACCAGCTCTGATCCGGACCATGGGCACCCCGCACGCCCCCACCCCCGCCCGGCGGACCACCCCCGCCCAGCAACGCCCACCCACCCCCCACCCTCCGAAAAGCAGGTGCGGGGCGGTTGTGGGGGCGCCTAGCTTGAGGCGGTGAGCAGCGACTATCCATTCGCCGACGGGTACAACCTGGCCTGGGATCTGACCGGCTTCGGTGGTGCGGACGAGGAGCTGGTCGAGTCCGTTTGCCTTGCGCGGGGGCAGTTCCTGGCGATTCGGCACCTCTTCGTGCTGGGTGACGATCCGTGGATGGTCGCGGGTGAGTACCGTGTGGCGCCCGGCATATGGGCGCACGTGCGGCGTGTCGTGCCGGGGGTCCGGTTCGAGCGCGACGTCGACTACTTCCTCGGCGCCCGTCAGGCTCTGCCCGGCGGGCGCTTTTGGCGTCCGGCCTTCGGTGTGTCGCCGCCCGGTCCGGTGCCGCCTCCCTGATCCGACCTGCACAACAACCGATCACAGTGCGGCATTTGATGGTCACGCGACGTCCGGTGCGACACTCCTCGACTACCGCTCGTGTTTAAGGTGTCCCGATCCGGTAACACTTGGTAGTGACGTGCATTCAGTACCCGGCGAAAGAGAAGGAGATGACCATGGCTACCGCGCTCATCCTCCTCGCGGTCGTTGCTCTCATCGCGCTCCTGGCGGCGGCTCCTGCCGCGCCCGTGAAGCGCAATCCGTTGCCCCGTAATGCGGGTGCGCGTCGGTTGAACACCGTGCCGGCGCCGCGTCGTGGGTTCCATCGCAGCGGCAGCTGACGTCCGGCGGGATCACCCCACTTCGAACGGCGGGGGGCCGGCCCTGAACAGGGCCGGCCCCCCGCCGTTCGCGTGATCGGGCACGGGCGCGCCGCTATGCCTCGGGTTCCGGGATCCGGCCGCTGACCTGGTGGTGCGTCGTGCGGGCCGGGCGGCCGCACAGGACGTCTACGCGGACGTCCTCGGCGCGGACGGTGCCGGTCCGGGTGAGTTCGTCCAAGTGGGCGCGCAGTTCCCGGCGATCCTCCGTCGAGAAGACGTGTTCCAGCGGCCCGTCATGTGCGCGGCGCTGCACGCCTCGACCCGCCGGCGGGCCCGTTCCCGCCACGCCCCCCGTGGCTACTTCGGGAGGGCGGGGAGGGACGGGAGCTTGCCCGGCTCGCTCTTCTGGAAGGTGTCGGTGCCGGCCGCGCCCTCCCAGGTGACCTTCAGGGTGGTGGCGTCCACGGAGTCGACCTTGCCCTTCGAGCGCTGTGCGCCGGCCGGGCACTTCAGGTCGATGGTCTTGCCGTTGGTGGTGCCCTCGCAGGTCAGGCCGGTGGCGGCCTCGACGACGAACGCGATCTGGCCCTTGACGGTCAGGATGACGCCCTTGCCCGGGTTGGACATGGCGATCCAGCCGCCCTCCAGGCTGCCGCCCTTGGCGTCGCCGCCCGGCGCCGGGGTGCCGGGCGCCGGGGTCGAGGAAACGCCGGCGGAGGGCTTGTCGGCGGCCGGGGAGTCCTCGCTGCCGCAGCCGGTCAGGGTCAGGACGGTCACGGCGGCGGTGGTGGCGGCGACGGAGAGGCGCAGGTGGTCGAGCACGGGTAAGTCCCCCAGATGAGGCGAGTTGAACGGAGTCGATCGGCGGAACGCGCCAAACTATCAGCCGTTCGGGGGACGGTCGGCACCTCGCCGGGGGCGGCGTGTCACAGGTACTGGGCGAACTCGTCCAGGGTCCGGAGGATCTCCGCCTCGCGTGCCGAGGGGAGTTGGAGGACGACCTCCTCGATGCCCAGCTCGGCGTAGTGGGCCAGTTTGCCGGGGTTCGGCTGGACCGCGTACGGGACCACCTGGAGGGTCTTGGGGTCGCGGCCCGCCGCCTCCCAGGCCTGCCGCAGGACCGGCAGGGACTCGGTCAGGCCGCGGCCGCCGATGGGGAGCCAGCCGTCGGCATGGTCGACGATCGCCGAGAACAGCTTCGGGCCCGCCGACCCGCCGATCAGCGTCCGCGGCCCGTACAGGGGCTGCCCGGCGGCGAGTTCGCGCGGGGCCCGGAGCGGCTTGGGGTGGGCGGCACTCGCCTGGACGGAGCCGTACGGGCCCTCGTGGGCGGTCGGTCGCGGGGCCCACAGGGCGCGCATCAGGGCCATGTGGTCGCGGACGCGTTCGCGGCGGGTGGGCCAGTCGACCCCGTGGTCGGCGGCCTCCTCGACGTTCCAGCCGTAGCCGATGCCCAGGGTGACGCGGCCGCCGCTGAGGTGGTCGAGGGTGGCCACCTGCTTGGCGAGGCCGATCGGATCGTGTTGGGCGACGAGGGTGATGCCGGTGCCCAGGTGCAGCCGCTCGGTGACGGCCGCGGCCTGGCCGAGGGCGACGAACGGGTCGAGGGTGCGTCCGTACTGCTCGGGCAGGTCGCCGCCCATCGGGGCGGGCGTGGCGCGGCTGACGGGGATGTGGGTGTGCTCGGGGAGGTACAGGCCGGAGAAGCCGCGCTCTTCGAGCGAACGGGCCAGGCGGGTGGGGGAGATGGTCAGGTCGGTGAGGAAGATGGTCGTGGCGATCCGCATGGGCGCGTGCACCTCCGAGACGTGGGAGGGACACGGTAAGGCCTCGCGGGCGAGGCCGGCAGGGTCACACGACGGGCGTGGAGAGGTGGATGGCGTGAGGGGCACGGAGACGATCACGGTGCCGGAGGCGTTGCACGGCTACCCGGGGGTGGCCTTCGGCGGCTGGGTGGCGGGGCTGCTGGCCGCGCGGATGGCGGCCCCGGCCGAGGGGGAGGCGGTACGGGTGGACTTCCGGCGGCCCGTTCCGACGGGGACGCCCGTGCGGCCCGAGCCGGGTCCCGACGGGGTGTCCCTGCTCGACGGGGACGGGGTGCTGCTCGCCGCCGCCGCGCCGGTCGCGGCGCCGGTCGGGGAGCTGCCCGCGGCGCCCTCCTGGGCGGAGGCCGTGAAGGCCGCCGACGCCTATCGGGCGGATCCGCCGGACGAGCAGGTCGACTGCTTCGGCTGCGGACTCGGCCGGACCTCGGCGACGGGGCTGCGGCTGCACTGCGGGCGGGTGCCCGGACGGGACCTGGTGGCCGCGGCGTGGACGCCGGGACCCGAACTCGCGACGGCGGACGGGGTGTTGCCGGCCGAGCTGGTGTGGGGCGCGCTGGACTGCCCGGGCAACGCGGCCGGGCGGCTGCTCGCGGCCGGCCCCGGCGGCGCCGTCACGGCCTCGCTGACGGCGCGGCTGCTGCGGCCGGTGCCGGTGGCGGGGGAGGGGCTGATCTCGTACGCCTGGCTGCTCGGCGTGGACGGCCGCAAGTGCGAGGTGGGCACCGCGTTGGCCACCCCGGACGGCGAACCGTGCGCGTACGCACGGGCGTTGTGGATCCGCCCGCGGACGGCGTAGCGGGCCGGGGGGCGGCCCCTCAGGCGCGCGGGTAGCGGGCCAGCCAGCCGGGGGCGGAGGCGGAGGGGCCGTGGAGGGCGGGCCCCTGGGTCATTTCGAGGGCGAAGTCGTCGGCGAGTTCCAGGATCGTGGCGCGGCCCTCCAGGTCCGTGAGCCAGGCGGGCGGCAGGGCCGTTTCGCCGTGGAGGGCACCGAGCAGCGCTCCGCACAGGGCGCCGGTGGCGGTGGAGTCGCCGCCGTGGTTGACGGCCAGGCGCAGCCCGTGCGGGACGTCCTCGGCGACGAGGGCGCAGTACACGGCGACGGCGAGGGCGTCCTCGGCGTCGCGGCCGTCGCCCGGGGAGAGCGATTCGACGGCCTTGGGGCTCGGGGGCTGGAGGGTGACGGCGGCGACGGCCCGTTGCAGGGCGTCGGTCACCGGCTGGTGGCCGGGGCGGGTGCCGAGCAGGCCGAGGGCGCGCTGGACGGCGGCGTCGAGGGTTTCGCCGCGGGTCAGGCCGTGGACGATGACGGCGAGGGCGCCGGCGGAGAGGTACGCGGTGGGGTGGCCGTGGCTCTGGGTGGCGCACTCGACGGCGAGTTGCAGGACGAGGGCGGGTTCCCAGCCGACGAGCAGGCCGAAGGGGGCCGAGCGGACGGTGGCGGCGGCGTCGCGGGCGGTGGGGTTCTTCGGCTGTTCCAGGGTGCCGAGGACGTCGTCGGCGAAGCCGGTGAGGCAGGCGCGGTCGGGGCCGCGGCGGGCGTAGAGCCATTCCTCGCCGGCGAGCCAGCCGTTGTCCTCGCGGCGTTCGTCCGGGCCCCAGTCGTGCTGGGTGGCTGCCCAGCGCAGGTACGCGCGGTGGACGTCGGTCGGCGGGTGCCAGCCACCGGTGTCACGGCGTACGTGGGCCCGGATCAGGCCGTCGACGGTGAACAGGGTGAGCTGCGTGGAGGCGGTGACGGTGCCGCGGCGGCCGTGGGCGGGGGCGGGTTCGGTCAGGCCGGCCAGGCCGTGGGTCTCGCGGATGCCGTTGAGGGAGAGGCCGGCGACGGGTGCGCCGAGGGCGTCGCCGATGGCGGTACCGAGGAGGGTGCCGCGGACCCGACTGCGGAAGTCCTGCTGTTCGGTGCGGCCCCACAGGGCGGTGGCCACCGCGGCGGACGTGGCGGGGCCCGGGCCCGCGGCGACCGGCGGGACCCCCGCCGGCGGGGCCGACGCGTCGGAGGCCTCCCGCGCGCGCGGTACGGCCGGTGCGCCGCTCGCGCCGTCGTCGTCGATCGTCGCGGGTTCCGGCGCCGCCCCCGCAGGCGCCGATGCCCCAGTTCTCGACATGGCAGTGTCCATTTGTGTTTCCCCCCAGGCTTTGGCGTGACTGTAGTGGACAGGTTCGGTCGATTCCGGAAGTAGTCCGTCACCTCGCCCTTAAGTGACCGCAGAACGGCCGGAATGCGAACGGTTCCAGCCGCGAGGTCAAGGCGAAGTACGGCAGCTTCGACCGCTACCTGAAGGACGGCCTCGGTATCGACTCCAGCCCGGCCGGCCACCCACGGCCGGGCTCCTTCCCGCGTCCATCCGCGCGGGCCGGTCGTTCCCGCGCGCCGTCAGTCCAGCACCGGCAGCAGCTCCGGCAGGTGGCCGTCCGAGGCGCGGGCCGCGTCCTGCCGCTCCTGCGGCACCTCCCCGTAGAGGGTCGTACGGGCCCTCGCCGGCCGGCCCGCCGCCTCCGCGACCGCGATCAGGTCCCGGACCGACTTGTACGAGCCGTAACCGGATCCGGCCATGCGGGAGATGGTCTCCTCCATCAGCGTCCCGCCCAGGTCGTTGGCGCCGGAGCGGAGCATCTCGGCCGCGCCGTCCGCGCCCAGCTTCACCCAACTCGTCTGGATGTTGGTGATGTGCGGGTGGAGCAACAGCCGGGCCATCGCCGTGACCGCACGGTTGTCGCGGACGGTCGGGCCGGGCCGGGCGATGCCCGCCAGGTAGACGGGCGCGTTGGTGTGGATGAAGGGCAGCGTCACGAACTCGGTGAAGCCCTCCACCCCCTTGGACAGGGCCGCCCGCTGGATCCGCACCAGCGTCCGGAAGTGGCCGAGCCAGTGCCGGGGCTGGTCGACGTGGCCGTACATCATCGTGGAGGAGGAGCGGATGCCCAGCTCGTGCGCCGTGGAGATGACGTCGATCCAGTCGGCCGTCGGCAGCTTGCCCTTGGTGAGGACCCAGCGGACCTCGTCGTCCAGGATCTCCGCCGCCGTACCCGGGATGGAGTCCAGCCCGGCCTCCTTGGCGGCCGTCAGCCAGTCCCGTACGGACATGCCGGTGCGGGTGGCGCCGTTCTCCACCTCCATCGGGGAGAAGGCGTGCACGTGCATGCCGGGGACGCGTTCCTTCACCGCGCGCGCGATGTCGAAGTAGGCGGTGCCGGGCAGGTCGGGGTGGATGCCGCCCTGCATGCACACCTCGACCGCGCCCACGTCCCACGCCTGGGCGGCGCGGTCGGCGACCTGGTCCAGCGACAGGGTGTAGGCGTCGGCGTCCGTGCGGCGCTGCGCGAAGGCGCAGAAACGGCAGCCGGTGTAACAGACGTTGGTGAAGTTGATGTTCCGGGTGACGACGTACGTGACCTCCTCGCCCACCACCGACTTGCGCAGGTCGTCCGCGACCCGGCACAGGGCGTCCAGGGCCGGGCCGTCCGCGTGCAGCAGGGCCAGCGCCTGCGCGTCGGTCAGCGCGGTCGGGTCGTCGGCGGCCCGCGCCAGCGCGGCCCGTACGTCGGTGTCGATGCGCTCGGGCACCATGCCGGGGGCGGCGGCCTCGCGCAGCGCGTCCCAGTCGCCGTAGACGTGGTCGAAGTCCTCGCGGCGGTCGCCGGTGCGGCCCTCGGTGTCGATGGCGGTGTGCAGGTCGGTGCGCCCGTACGCGGCGAAGCCCTCGTCGGGCTCCTGCCAGGGACGCCCCTCGACCTTCGCGGACGCGTTCGCCATGCCCGTGTCCGGATCGGCCAGGGCGCGGACGTGCGGCAGCAGCCGGGGGTCCAGCCAGGGCTCGCCGCGGCGCAGGAACTCCGGGTAGATGGTCAGGCGTTCGCGGAGCTCGAAGCCGGCGGCGGCCGTCCGGGCGGCCAGCTCCTCGATGTGCGGCCAGGGCCGCTCGGGGTTGACGTGGTCGGGGGTCAGGGGGGACACCCCGCCCCAGTCGTCGATGCCCGCGCCGATGAGCAGCGCGTACTCGGCGTCCACCAGGTTCGGCGGGGCCTGGATGCGGGCGCCGGGGCCCAGGATGTGTCGGGCGACGGCGATGGCGGCGGCCAGCTCCTCCAGCTCCGCGTCGGGCATGCCGCGCATGGCGGTGTCCGGCTTGGCGCGGAAGTTCTGGACGATGACCTCCTGGATGCCCTGGTAGCTGCGCTGGATCCGGCGCAGCTCGAAGAAGGCCTCGGCACGCTCCTCGTACGTCTCCCCGATGCCGATCAGGACGCCGGTGGTGAAGGGGACGTTGGAGCGGCCCGCGTCCTCCAGCACCCGCAGCCGCACGGCCGGGTCCTTGTCGGGGGAACCGTGGTGCGGGCCGCCGGGCTCGGACCACAGCCGACCGGCGGTGGTCTCCAGCATCATGCCCATCGACGGGGCGACGGGCTTGAGGCGCTGGAGTTCGGACCAGGTCATGACGCCGGGGTTGAGGTGGGGGAGCAGCCCCGTCTCCTCCAGGACCCGGATCGCCATGGCGCGGACGTAGGCGAGGGTGTCGTCGTAGCCGTGCGCGTCGAGCCACTCACGGGCTTCGGGCCAGCGGTCCTCGGGGCGGTCGCCGAGCGTGAAGAGGGCTTCCTTGCAGCCCATCGCCGCGCCTTGGCGGGCGATGTCGAGGACCTCGTCGGGCGACAGGTACATGCCGTGGCCGGCGCGGCGGAGCTTGCCGGGGACGGTGACGAAGGTGCAGTAGTGGCACTTGTCGCGGCACAGGCGGGTCAGGGGGATGAAGACCTTGCGCGAGTACGTGATGACGCCGGGCCGGCCGGCGGCCGCGAGACCGGCGTCCCGGACCCGGGCCGCGGAGCCGGCGAGGTCCTCGAGGGCCCCGCCGCGCGCCCGCAGGAGTACGGCTGCCTCGGTCGCGTCCAGCGCGACGCCGTCGCGGGCCCGCCGCAGCGCGCGCCGCATCGCGTTGTCGGTCGGAGCGTCACTCGGAGTGGTCATGGGGCGAGCATACGATCCGGTGGTACATGCACGAAGGGCGTCATCGCATCAGTTCACCGGCGTTGACCAGCAGCGACTGGCCGGTTATCGCCCGCGCACGGTCGGAAGCGAGGAACGCGGCGGCGTCGGCGACGTCCCCGTCGGTGGCCAGGTCGGGCAGCGCCATCCGCTCGGTGAGGCGGGCGTGCACCTCGGCCTCGGGAACCCCCTCGGTGTGGGCGGTGAAGGTGACGAACGCCTGGACGGGCGGCCCCCACATCCAGCCCGGCAGCACGGTGTTGACCCGGATCCGGTGCGGGCCGAGCTCGCGGGCCATCGAGTACATCGCGGAGGTCAGCGCGCCCTTGGACGCGGCGTAGGCGGCCTGCTGCACCTCGTTGGGGGCGGCGACGGCGGACTGGGTGCCGATGATGACGACGGAGCCGCCCCGCTCCTTCAGCGCGGGCAGGCAGGCCCGGGTCATCCGCAGGGTGCCGAGGAGGTTCACGTCGAGGATCTGCTGCCAGGTCCCGAAGTCGGCGTCCGCCAGGCCCCCGAAGTACGAGTCCCAGGCGGCGACGTGCACCACGGCGTCCACGCCGCCGAAGCGCTCCCGGGCCAGCGCGACGAGCGCCTCGCACTGGGCCTCGTCGGTGATGTCGGTGGGCAGCAGGGCGGTGTGCCGACCGTCGGGGTCGATCTCGGCGGCCGCCTTCGCCAGGTTCGCCCCGGTCCGCGCGCCGAGCACGGCGTTCCCGCCGTCGCGCACGACGGCCGCGGCCACTTGGTGGCCGAGCCCGGCCCCGACGCCGGAGACGATGACGGTCTTCCCTCGCAACAGCATGCGCGCTCCCTGACGGCTCGATCTGACGGGTCGTCAGGGTAGGTCGCGGGGGCGCGGATGGGAAGGCGCGCCCCGGGGGCGCCTACGGGGACACCGACGGGGATGCCGCCGGGCACGCCCGCGGGGACGCCGGCGGGCCGGGGCGCGGGTCCGTATCGGTCGGCGCGTGGGGCGGCAAGACGGTCAAAGGACCTCCAGCCGTACCGCAACGGGCCATTGGGGCGTTACCGGCAGGACGGGTGCGCCTCATCGGGCCGGTCGGCAGGCCCCGGGCGGCCCGCCCTGGACGTCAGGGGTCACAGGACGGTGAAGGTGAGACGAATGGTGCGTCATATCTACCGGAGTGACGGCGAGTCGCGTCGGAATACCTGATAGACAGAAGAATCACGGCTCGACCGGCCGCTAGCGAAAGCCGGCCGTCTTGGGGGGATCGCCGCACTGTGAAGCCGCTTCACCGTCATGTAGTCAACACCTCGCGCAAGGTCCTGTGCACGGCCGCCCTCGCGGCCAGCCTGACCACCGCCGCGGTCGTCACCAACCCGGCGACAGCGGGCGCCGGGGAGTCCGAACCGACGCCGGACAGCCCGCAGGCCACCGATCGTGGCGACGCGCGGCTCGACCTGCCGCCCGCCCTCGCCGACCCGACGCCGCCGCCCGGGGCCGACGCTCCCGCCGGAGCCGGCGGCATACCGGCGACCGCCCTCGACGCCTACCAGCGCGCCGCGGTGTCGGTCGGCGCCGCCCTGCCCAACTGCAAGCTGCCGTGGGAACTGCTCGCCGGCATCGGCCGCATCGAGTCCGTGCACGCCTCCGGCTACGGGCTCAAGTCCGACGGCTCCACGGAGAAGCCGATCCGCGGCCCGCGCCTCGACGGCAACGGCTACGCGTCGATCAGCGACACCGACAAGGGCGAGTGGGACGCGGACACCGAGTACGACCGCGCCTTCGGCCCGATGCAGTTCATCCCGTCCACCTGGAAGGACTGGAAGGCCGACGGGAACGCGGACGGCAAGCGCGACGCGAACAACATCTACGACGCGGCGCTGGGCGCGGGCCTCTACCTGTGCGCGGGCGACCGGGACCTCTCGGACCCGGCCAAGCTCGACAAGGCGATCCTCAGCTACAACAACTCCCGTGAGTACGTGAACAACGTCCTCGGCTACATGCGGCAGTACCAGAACGGCGCCGCCGGGGTTCCGAACCCGCCCGTCGGCAACTTCCCGACCCTGCCGGTGACGGGCACGCTGCCCACCCCGCGGCCCACGTTCCCGACGACGCCGACGACCCCCACCGGTCCGACGACGCCGACCGTGCCCACGACCCCGACGAAGCCCACCACCCCCACCACGCCGACCACCCCCACCACGCCGACGAAGCCCACCGAGCCGACGAAGCCGACCCCGGCGCCGGCCACGCTCGCCAAGCTGGAGCAGGCGGGCGGGGCGAAGCTGGAGGCCGAGACGGGAAGCGTCTTCGGTGAGGGCACCCGCTTCAAGGCGCTGCTCGGCGACGGCAAGCCGGCCGTGGGCCAGGCCGTCGTCATCGCCGTGGAGGCGGACACCACCGGCGGCACCCGCTTCTCCCCGCTGAACCAGTCCAGCGTGGTGGTCCGTACGGACGACCAGGGCATCGCCACCGCCCCGAAGCTGACGGCGGGCCCGAAGACGGGCACCTTCACCCTGCGCGTGACGGCCTACGACGCCAAGACCCAGCTCACCCTGGCCCTGGACGGCAAGGTCACCGCCAAGCCCCTCGTGCTGACCCGCGTCGACGGCGCGGCCCCGGTACGGGTCGAGACCGGCACGGCGGTCAAGGGCCTGAAGTTCCTGGCCGCCGCCGGGGACGAGCCCGTCGCCGGTACGCAGCTCACCGCGGGCCTGGTCGTGAAGGAAGCGGGCGTCTGGGTGCCGGTCGACCCGAAGACGGCGAAGGGGCCGTACTTCGCGGGCGGGGCGGACAAGAAGCTGTTCACCCTGGACCTGCCCGAGGCGGACGCCGACGGCAAGGTCGCGCTGCCGGAACTCCTCACCACGGACGTGGCCCCGGGCACCTACCACCTGCGCCTGATCACGCCCGAGAAGACGTTCCTGATCGTGGAGATCACGATCGTCGCGAAGGCGGAGACCACGCCGGAAACCAAGCCGGAGACCAAGCCGGAGACCCCGGCGACGGGTACCGCTCCCGCCCCGGTCACCTCCGGCAAGGCCCCCAAGGCCCCCGAGGCCTGATCCGGGCGCGTCCGAACGCACAGAACCGCCGGCCGGTCACCGTTCCCAAGGTGACCGGCCGGCGGCTTTCGCGTCCCGCCCCGCCGGGCACAAGGCAGGAGCCCTGTCTCCTCCGCTCGCACGGAGGAGGCAGGGCTCCTTGGGTACTGCTTAATCCAACCGCGATCCGGTCGGCCAGGCGACTAGGCCGGGATAACGTTCTCCGCCTGCGGGCCCTTCGGACCCTGCGTGACGTCGAAGGTCACCTGCTGGTTCTCCTCCAGGGAGCGGAAGCCAGAGGCGTTGATCGCGGAGTAGTGGACGAAGACATCCGGGCCGCCGCCGTCCTGGGCGATGAAGCCGAAGCCCTTTTCAGCGTTGAACCACTTCACGGTTCCGGTAGCCATGAGCCCTCCTATGGGCCAAAGGGTCGCCCTGCTCCAGAACCTGCTAAGAAGTCTGAAAACTACAAAAGCCTGCGGGTCACATTCTCCGCAGGCTTCGTACTGCAAGGGAAACCAAACTGCAACTTGCGACGAGCCTAGCATGCACCCTGCGGCGGAGACCAGAGGGAAAGATCACGTCACTCGGACGTTTGAGACCCGCGCGATCGCTGACGGGAACCCGGGGGCTAGTCTCGCGATGTGGACGTCTACCGCAGCCGGCCCCGCGTCGGCCACATCCAGTTCCTGAACTGCCTGCCCCTCTACTGGGGACTGGCCCGAACCGGCACGCTGCTGGACCTGGAGCTGACCAAGGACACCCCCGAGAAACTCAGCGAGCGCCTCGTCCGGGGTGAGCTCGACATCGCTCCCATCACCCTCGTCGAGTACCTCCGCAACGCGGACCAGCTCGTCGCCTTCCCCGACCTCGCGGTCGGCTGCGACGGCCCCGTCATGTCCTGCGTGATCGTTTCGCAGGTCCCGCTGGAGCGGCTCGACGGCGCCCGGGTCGCCCTCGGATCGACCTCCCGGACCTCCGTACGGCTGGCCCAACTGCTCCTCGCCGAGCAGTACGGCGTCCGGCCCGACTACTACTCCTGCCCCCCTGACCTGGGCGTGATGATGCAGGAGGCCGACGCGGCCGTACTGATCGGGGACGCCGCGCTGCGCGCCTCGCTGCACGACGCGCCCCGGCTCGGGCTGGCCGTCCACGACCTCGGGCAGATGTGGAAGGACTGGACCGGACTGCCGTTCGTCTTCGCCGTCTGGGCCGCCCGCAAGGACTACCTGGCCCGCGAGCCGGAGGTCGTCGCCAAGGTCCACGAGGCCTTCCTCGCCTCCCGGGACGTCTCCCTGGCGGAGGTGGCGAAGGTCGCCAAGCAGGCCGCCCGCTGGGAGGCCTTCGACGCCGAGCTGCTGGAGCGCTACTTCACCACGCTCGACTTCCGTTTCGGCCCGGAACAACTGGCCGGCGTCCGTGAATTCGCGCGCCGTACGGGCCCCACGACCGGGTACTCCTCGGACGTCGCCGTGGAGCTCCTGAACGTGGCCGCTCCGAAACACTGAGCGGGTTATCCCCGCGGCCGTTCCGCTTCCGAAAAGTGAATGCGCGGTTTCCCGGGAATTCGTTCCCCATTCGCCCTCGTGTACCGCAAACGGGCGGGCGCAGCGGAATGCGTGCATATGACGGGGGTTCGGAAGCGGGCCCGTCGGCGGCCCACCGCGGGCGGGGCCGAAGCCCTATGGTGCTGGGGTGGTCGGGTGACCTCACACAATGCGGGGGACGGGGAAGCGATGCAGCCGCTCGAAGCCGGTGAACCGCGGACGATCGGGGCGTACCGGCTGCTCGGCCGGCTCGGTGCGGGCGGCATGGGCCGCGTCTACCTGGGGCGCAGCGCGGGCGGCCGGACCGTGGCGGTGAAGATCGTGCACCCGCACTTCGCCTCGGACGAGGAGTTCCGGGCCCGGTTCCGCCGCGAGGTGGAGGCCGCGCGCCGGGTCGGCGGGGAGTGGACGGCGCCGGTGCTGGACGCCGACCCCGACGCGGCGGTGCCGTGGGTGGCGACGGGGTACGTGGCGGGTCCCTCCCTGGACCGGGCCGTCGCGGGGCACGGGCCGCTGCCCGGGCCGGCGGTGCGGGCGGTCGGCGCGGGGTTGGCGCGGGCCCTGGTCGCGGTGCACGCGCTGGGCCTCGTCCACCGGGACGTGAAGCCGTCGAACGTGATGCTGACCCTGGACGGGCCCCGGCTGATCGACTTCGGCATCGCGCGGGCCACCGACGGCACGGCCTCGCTGACCTCCACCGGGGTGTCCGTCGGTTCGCCGGGCTACATGTCGCCGGAACAGATCCTCGGCAAGGGCGTCACGGCCGCGGCGGACGTGTTCTCGCTGGGCGCGGTCCTGGCCTTCGCGGCGACCGGCCGGCCGCCCTTCAGTGGCGACAACTCGGCGACGCTCCTCTACAAGGTGGTGCACGAGCCGCCGGAGCTCGACGGCGTCCCGGCCGGTGGGCTGCGCGCGCTGATCGAGTCCTGCCTGGCCAAGACGGCGTCCGAGCGGCCGGCCCCGGAGGAGTTGGTGGTGGCCCTGGGCGGCGCGTCGGGCGCCCCGGGGTGGTTGCCGGCGCCGTTGGTGGAGGAGGCGAGCCGGGCGGCCGTCGCCCTGCTGGACCTGGACGCCGACCCGGCGGGCGGCGGCGGAGTCGGGCCGGAGGCCGTTTCGGGGCCGGTGCCGTGGACGTCGGCCTCCTCCGGGCCGGCCGCCGGCTTCGGAGCGCCGGACCCCTCGTACGGGGGCGGGCTCCCCGGCCCCGGGGGCGCGGCCGGTTCCCCGTACTCCGCGCAGGCGGGCCCGTACGGGTCCTTCGGCGCGGGCGGCGGGCCGCACCCGGCCCCGTCGGAGGCGGGCGGCGGCGGGACCGGCGGCGCTGCGGCGGGTCCGCGGCCGGCTCCGGACGGGCGCCGGGTCACGGTGACCGCGGCCGGGCGGCGCTTCAGCTGCACCGTCGTCCTCGCGGCGGCGGCCGTCCTGGCGGCGGTGTCCGGCGGGCTGTACGGGATGGGGTTGTTCCCCGGCGGCGGTGCGGGCCGGGACGCCGCGAGCAGCGGTCCGCACCCCTCGGAGTCCGCGCCGGCGGACACCGACCCGGCGGCGTCACCACCGGCCGGCGCCCCTTCGCCCGACCCGTCCGGGGGTGGCTCGGCCGCGCCGAAGGGGACGCGGGGCGACGTCCCGAAGGAGCTGACCGGGACCTGGAAGGGGACGGTCACGACCGCCCGCATGGGCGTGCCGAGCGCGTTCGAGATCACCATCGAGGGCGGCAAGGTGGGCGAGGTCGTCGCCCGGGACAAGTCGGTCATCGACCTCCTCGGCACCGATTGCAGCGGCGACTGGAAGCTGAAGTCGGCGACCGACCGCTCGCTCGTCCTGGACACCTCGGGCGGCCCGAACCCGGCCCCCGGCATCTGCTCCAACGGCTCGGCCGACGAACGCTTCACCCTCAACGCGAACGGGACGCTGCACTACGCGTCGGGCGACCGGCCCGCCGGCAACCCGGAGGGCGACCTCACGCGCAGCCCCTGACCGGCCGGGGGGTGAACCCCGCCCGGCCCCTGGAAGGCGCGCGGCGGCCCTGGCGTACGCTGGATCGGTCCGGACCCTTGACACACCGCCGAAAGGTGACGCACCGGTGACC
Organism: Streptomyces sp. NPDC048383; assembly: GCF_040651775.1. NCBI lineage: Bacteria > Bacillati > Actinomycetota > Actinomycetes > Kitasatosporales > Streptomycetaceae > Streptomyces > Streptomyces sp. NPDC048383. Next base: position 46,835 of record NZ_JBEZKS010000053.1, on the reverse strand, counting down.
GACCAGGCCGTTCTCCAGTCTGTCCTCGACCGTGCCGCCGCAGGGGGCCGGATCACCCGGGAAGAGGCCCTCGACCTCTACCGGCACGCCCCGCTGCACGCGCTCGGCCAGGCCGCCGACGCCGCGCGCCGGCTGCGCTACGCCGGTACGGAGCACATCGCGACGTACATCATCGAGCGCAACATCAACTACACCAACGTGTGCGTCACGGCGTGCAAGTTCTGTGCCTTCTACGCGGCGCCGAAGGACAAGAAGAAGGGCTGGTCCCGGGACCTCGACGACATCCTGCGCCGTTGCGCGGAGACCGTGGAGCTCGGCGGCACCCAGATCATGTTCCAGGGCGGGCACCACCCGGACTACGGCGTCGAGTACTACGAGCACCACTTCGGGGCCATCAAGAAGGAATTCCCGCAGCTGGTCATCCACTCCCTCGGCGCGTCCGAGGTCGAGCACATGGCCCGGATCTCGGGCGTCTCGGCGGAGGAGGCCATCCAGCGGATCCACGCCGCGGGCCTGGACTCCTTCGCGGGCGCCGGCGCCGAACTGCTGCCCGCCCGGCCCCGCAAGGCGATCGCCCCGCTCAAGGAGTCCGGCGAGCGCTGGCTGGAGATCATGGAGATCGCCCACCGGCTGGGCGTGGAGTCCACCTCCACGATGTTGATGGGCACCGGCGAGACCAACGCCGAACGCATCGAGCACATCGCGATGATCCGGGACACGCAGGACCGCACCGGCGGCTTCCGCGCGTTCATCCCGTACACCTACCAGCCCGAGAACAACCACCTCAAGGGCCGTACCCAGGCGACCGTCTTCGAGTACCTGCGCATGATCGCCATCGCGCGGCTGTTCCTCGACAACGTCGCCCACATCCAGGGCTCCTGGCTCACCGTCGGCAAGGAGGCGGGGCAGCTGTCCCTGCACTACGGCGCGGACGACCTCGGTTCGATCATGCTGGAGGAGAACGTCGTCTCCTCGGCCGGTGCCAAGCACCGCTCGAACCGGCAGGAGATCATCGACCTGATCCGCAAGGCCGGCCGCACGCCGGCGCAGCGCGCGACGACGTACGAGCACCTCCTGGTGCACGACGACCCGGCGAACGACCCGGTCGACGACCGCGTCGCCTCGCACATCTCCTCCATCGCCATCGAGGGCGGCACCGCGCACCCCGAGCTGAAGCTCATCTCCTCGAACTGACGGCGGGGACCGACGCCCGATGCTGACGCTGCACACCGCCGAACTCCTCCTCGCCGGACCGGGATCGACGCCGCTGGAGGGCGGCGCCGTCCTCGTCGACGGCGAGCGGATCGTTCGCGCGGGCCCGTACGAGGAGCTCGTCGCCGACGCCCCGCACGCCCGGGTGCGCCGCTGGCCCGGCGTGCTGACGCCGGGGTTGCTGGCGCGCGGCGCGGACGAGCTGCTGGAGCGGACGTACTACCCGGACGACCCCTACGAGATCGCCGAGCTCGGCGCGGACCCGATCAGCGGGCCGGGCGCCCTCGACGCCCTGGGGATGACCGAGGCCCGCTGGGGCAACAGTGCCCGGCGCGGTACGCAGAAGCTGCTGGCGCGCGGGGTGGTGGCGGTCGCGGGGCGGTTCACCGTCGGCCCGGTGCGCACGGCGGTGGTCCGCTCGGGCCTCGCCGTGGTGCCGCCGGTCCCCTACGAGGGACGGCCGGCGCTGGACCCGTTCGCCGGGCGGGACAACGCCGAGGAGGCCTTCCACGGGGTGCTCGCGGTCGGCGCGCCGGCCCGGTTCGCGGTGTTCGCGGTGGCGTCCCCGGCGGAGCTGCCCGCGCTCGGCGCGGGCACCTGCGTGGCCACCGTCATCGGTGGGCGTCTGCTGCACCGGCGTCGCTGAGCGGGATTCCGTCACCGGGCGGGGTGTCGTCGTCCGGCTCCTGGAGCCGGTGCCCGTCGCGGGCGAGGGCGGCCAGCAGGCAGGCCTGGAGGCGGCTGACCCCGCCGAGCTTGACCCGTATGTTGCCCACGTGGAACTTCACGGTGCTGACCGACAGCCGCAGTTCGGCGGCGAGTTCAGCGTTGGAGGCGCCGGTCGCCAGTAGCAGGAACACCGTCGACTCCTGGTCCGTCAGCCGCACCCGGGGCGCCGGCCCGGCCCCGTACGACGGGAACCAGGCGGGGACGCTGAAGCTGACGACGCGCACGGTTCCCGCTCCTCACCGCGGAACCCCGGAACCCGGACACCGGTGCACCCGTGCGCCCGGCCCCGAGCCCCCGGAGTCCCGACCCCCCGGACACTCCTGTGTCAGGGGACGCGCGGACCGGCCAGGTAGGTTCCCGCGACGTCGAACGGCCACGCGTTGGACGTACAGCCGAGCAGCCCCTTGATCTGCTGCATCATCGCGGGCGCCGGCTGCCCGGCCCCGGGGCAGGTCTCGTGTTCCCGACCGAGTTCGTGACCCACCTCGTGGTTCACGATCAGCGCCCGGTACTCCTCCACCGTGCCGCTGAACTGCGGGGACCCCTCCTGCCAGCGCTTGAGGTTGACCACGACGGTGTGCCCGGCCCGGCAGTTGGTCTCGCCGACCAGCTCGGGCGTGACCACCTCGCACAGCCGGTCGGTGGTCGACGGGGTGGCGATCTTCACGGTGAAGTCCACCGGCTGACCGGGCCCGGCCAGCCGGAAACCGTACGCCGGGTCGTGGATCCAGCCGCGCGGATCCCCGAGGACCGCCTCGATGCCGCGGGCGGCGGCGTTCGCGTCGACGCCGCTGCCCTGCTCGACCTCCACCCGCCAGCTCCGTACGGTTCCTTTGCCCTGCGGCTGCCCCGTGACGGTGGAGGCCGTGAACACCCCCGGGCCCGACGCGGGTGCGGACGGGCTCGCGGACGCCTTCGGGGAGGCGGGTGGCGCCGACGGGGACGCCGAGCGGCCCTTGGACGGCTCCGCCGTCGCGCGGCGGCTGTGCCGGGGCGCGGGGGAGGCGGCCGCGGGGGCGCCGGTTCCGGCGTCCGCCGGGGCGCTCGGGGCGGGCCCGGCCCCCCGCCCGTCGGCGACGGTGGCGACCTCGGGGTTGCCGGGGGAGAAGGTGTACGCGGTCACCGTGAGAGCGATCAGCGCCGTCGTTCCGAGGACCGTACGGCGCAGCCGTCTGCGGCGTTCGGCCCGGCGCAGCGCGCGCGAACCACTTCGGGGACGACCGGTCGAGCGGCCTGCCGGCATGCGTGAGCCCTTTGCTAGGAGAGGGCACCCAGTGTGCCCGTGCCCTGCCGGACCGTCGGTGCCGTGGGAGCCCGCGCCCAGTCAACCCACCCGCACGCCGCACCACAACTGTCCTCGGGGCCAGTCCCGGGCCGCCGCGGGGGCGCCGGCGGGGGCGTGGGCGGGGCCGTGGGCGGGGCCGTGGCGGACGGCCTGAGAGGATGGCTGCGTATCTGTCGATCCGCACAGCGAGGGGCCAACGCCAGTGACTAGGGCTTCCCTGGACAAGCAGCCGCACGAAGTCGCCTCCATGTTCGACGGTGTGGCGGCGAACTACGACCTCACCAACGACGTCATCTCCCTCGGCCAGGCCCGGCTCTGGCGCAAGGAGGTCGCGAAGGCGGTCGCCGCCCGTCCCGGACAGAAGGTCCTCGACCTGGCCGCCGGCACCGCCACGTCCTCGTTGCCCTTCGCCGCGACCGGCGCGTACGTCGTCCCCTGCGACTTCTCCCTCGGCATGCTCCGCGAGGGCAAGAAGAAGCACTCCTGGCTGCCGCTGACCGCGGGCGACGCGACGAAGCTGCCGTTCAAGGACGACGTCTTCGACTCGGTGACGATCTCCTTCGGGCTGCGCAACGTCCAGGACACCGACGCCGCGCTGCGCGAGCTGTACCGGGTGACCAAGCCCGGCGGCCAGGTCGTGATCTGCGAGTTCTCGCAGCCGACGTGGGCGCCGTTCCGGACCGTGTACATGGAGTACCTGATGCGGGCGCTGCCGCCGGTGGCCCGCGTCGTTTCCTCGAACCCGGACGCGTACGTGTACCTCGCCGAGTCCGTCCGCGAGTGGCCCGACCAGCCGGCGCTGGCCGCGCTGCTGCAGAAGGCCGGCTGGGGCAAGGTCGCCTGGCGCAACCTTACGGGCGGCATCGTCGCCCTGCACCGCGGCACCAAGGCGTAGCAGAGCGTGGTTGAGCACACCGTGGTGGAGACCGCCTCCTACGACTGGGCGGCGCTGCTGGAGCAGGTCGCCGCGGACGTCGCCCCGCTCGTCGGCAGCGGTACCCCCGCCGAGTACATTCCGGCGCTGGCGACGGTGGAACCCCGCAGCTTCGGCATGGCGCTCGCCGACCTCGACGGCAACGTCCACGGGGTCGGCGACTGGCGGACCCCGTTCTCCGCCCAGTCGATCACCAAGGTGTTCTCGCTGGCCCTGGCCCTGGCCGAGGGCGGCGACAGCCTGTGGGAGCGGGTGGGGCGGGAGCCGTCCGGCAACCCGTTCAACTCGCTCGTGCAGCTGGAGTACGAGAGCGGCATCCCGCGCAACCCGTTCATCAACGCGGGCGCGCTCGTCGTCACCGACCGGTTGCAGAGCCTGACCGGCGACGCGAGCAGCGAACTGCTGGAGTTCCTGCGCCAGGAGAGCGGCAACCCGGGCCTCGGCTTCGACGCGGAGGTGGCGGCGTCCGAGCAGGAACACGGCGACCGCAACGCGGCCGTCGCCCACTTCATGGCCTCGTACGGGAACATCGACAACCCGGTACCGACGCTGCTGGACCACTACTTCTGGCAGTGCTCCATCGAGATGAGCTGCGCCGACCTCGCCCTGGCCGGCCGCTTCCTGGCCCGGCACGGGCTGCGCGCGGACGGCTCCCGACTGCTGACGCGCAGCGAGGCGAAGCAGATCAACGCGGTGATGCTGACCTGCGGGACGTACGACGCGGCGGGCGAGTTCGCCTACCGGGTCGGCCTGCCCGGCAAGAGCGGCGTCGGCGGCGGCATCGTCGCGGTCGTCCCGGGCCTGTGCACCCTGGCCGTCTGGAGCCCGGGCCTGGACCCCCAGGGCAACTCGGTAGCGGGCGTCGCCGCCCTGGACCGCTTCACGACCCTGACGGGCCTGTCCGTCTTCTGACACGCCCCTCGCACGGAGCGGCCCTACTCAGCCCCGCCGGCGTTTGAGGCGCGGGGTACGGGGCGGAGCCCCGGAAGGGGTTCGGGGGCGGAGCCCCCGGCCCCTCGGGTCCGGGCGGAGCCCGGGAAACGGAGAAAGGGCGGGTCGGGGAACGGCCCCGCGCAGCGGCACCCCCGACCCCCGCGCAGCGGCACCCCCGACCCCCGCGCACCCCCGGCCCCCGCGCCACCCTCACCCGGCGTCGAAGACCATCTCGTAGCGCCGCCCGTACCGCACACCACCCGGCAAGGGAAACCGCTCCGCGAGCGTCATCCCCAACCGCTCCGCAACCGCGATCGACCGCGCGTTCGCATCGTCGATCATCGCCACCACCCGCGGCACCCCCACCCCCCGCACCCGCTCCAACGCGGCCAACGCGGCCGCGTACGCGTACCCCCGCCCCCACGCGGAGCGCCCGAGCCGCCACCCGATCTCGATCTCACCGACCGGCCCCCACGCCTTCTCCGCCGGCCACGGCTGCGCCCCGGTGAAGCCGATGACCTCGCCGTCCGCGTCCAGCAACGTCCACAGGCAGTGGCCGAGCTGCGCGTCGTGCATCCGCTGCCGCGCGGTGATCTCGACGTACGAGGACAGCTCGGCGGGTCCGCCGAGGAACTCCATCACGTCCGGGTCGTCGAAGACCCCGTGCCAGGCGTGGGCGTCCTCGTGGGTGGGTACGCGCAGGCGTACGTCGGGGAGGGGCCGGGTCGGCGAGGTGGTCATAGGGGGCAGCCCTTCGGATCGTGATCTCTCTCGCTGCTTAGACTGCACGTGTCCGGTGCCGCCTGGCACCCTATATCGAGCCTTCGGGAGACCCCGCAGTGACCGAGCCCCTCTCCGAACACTCCGCGGATGTGATCGTCGTCGGCGCCGGTCCGGCCGGCTCCACCACCGCCTACTACCTCGCCAAGGCCGGACTGGACGTCCTGCTGCTGGAGAAGACGGCGTTCCCGCGCGAGAAGGTCTGCGGCGACGGTCTGACCCCGCGGGCCACCAAGCAACTGGTGTCGATGGGCATCGACATCTCGGAAGAGGCGGGCTGGCTCCGCAACAAGGGCCTGCGCATCATCGGCGGCGGACAGCGCCTCCAGCTGGACTGGCCGGAACTCGCCTCCTACCCGGACTACGGACTCGTCCGCAAGCGCGACGACTTCGACGAGACCCTGGCCCGCCAGGCGCAGAAGGCCGGCGCCCGCCTGTACGAGCGCTGCAACGTCGGCGAACCCGTCCGCGACCCGCGCACCGGCCACATCACGGGCGTGCAGGCGAAGCTGGGCGAGGAGAAGACCCCGGTCACCTTCCACGCGCCGCTGGTCGTCGCCGCCGACGGCAACTCCTCGCGGCTCTCCCTCGCGATGGGCCTGCACCGGCGCGAGGACCGCCCGATGGGCGTGGCGGTCCGTACGTACTTCACCTCGCCCCGGCACGACGACGACTACCTGGAGTCCTGGCTGGAGCTGTGGGACCGGCGCGGTCCGCAGGACCGGCTGCTGCCCGGCTACGGCTGGATCTTCGGCATGGGCGACGGTACGTCCAACGTCGGCCTCGGCATCCTCAACTCCTCCTCCGCGTTCAAGGAGCTGGACTGGCGCGAGGTGCTCAAGGCGTGGTGCGCGTCCATGCCGGAGGACTGGGGCTACACCCCGGAGAACATGACGCAGCCGATCCGCGGCGCGGCCCTGCCCATGGCCTTCAACCGGCAGCCGCACTACACGAAGGGCCTGCTGCTGGTCGGTGACGCGGGCGGCCTCGTCAACCCGTTCAACGGCGAGGGCATCGCCTACGCGATGGAATCCGGCCAGATCGCCGCCGACGTCATCGTCCAGGCCCATTCCCGCGCGACGCCGTCGCTGCGCGAACTGACGCTGCACAGCTACCCGAAGGTGCTGAAGGAGACGTACGGCGGCTACTACACGCTGGGCCGCGCCTTCGTGAAGCTGATCGGCAACCCGAAGGTGATGAAACTGGCCACGCAGCGCGGCCTGACCCACCCCGTACTGATGAAGTTCACGCTGAAGATGCTGGCCAACCTGACCGACCCGACGGGCGGCGACGCGATGGACCGCATCATCAACGGCCTGAGCAAGGTCGCGCCGAAGGCCTGATCATTCAAGGCCTGGCCGCTCGGTAGGGACCTGAGCGGCCAGGCTCGCGGCGTGCGACCTTCCGACGTTGACGATCTTCACCTTCGGTGAGCCGGGAAGTTCCTCGGCGGCCTTGCACAGCGCCGGGATGTGCGACTTGTCGGACGTGACGAGAAGTACCGGGGGCGGGCAGAGCGCGGCCGTGGCCACCACGAGTGCGTCCACCAGGCATTCGTGCCCGTCGAGGCCCGAGGTGTCCAGCAGCTTCGCTGCGGCGTCCGTCACCGCGTCGTTGACCGGTTTCACGTCGGACCGGGACAGTAGGAACCGGAGTCGCTTGGCGGCCTCCCCGGTGCGGCGCACCTGCAAGGGCGTCAGTGCGGACAGCGCCACGCGTCGGCCGCTCTGCTGAGCGACTTCGATACGTGCACGCATCCCCTCGTCACCGTAGACGTGCAGTGAAAGCCCTGGGGCGTCCAGGACGAGCGTGCCCTCGCTCTTCGCCCTGATCTTGAGGCGCTTGCTTACCACTCCTGCTCCGCCCGCCGCCGCGGCTTGGATCGCCGTCCGGGGGTGATGTGTCCGGTGGGCGAAGTGCTCCTACGGGCACGCCTGGCCCGTTCGCCGGGCACAGGGGGACCCGCGGTCCGCGGAAGGCGCGGGGGCCAGTGGGATGTGTACGACGGGTCGCAGTCGCCATTCGGCGCAGGTTCCGTCCCGCAGGGTGATCGTGAAGCCGGTTGTCTCGCCGCGGTGCAGGGCGGCGACGGCTTGCAGCCGGCCGCCGGCGTCGACCCGTTCGAGTGCGCGGGTCGTTTCGTAGTGCGTCATGGGGAAGACGTGCGCGTCGCGGATGTCGACGCGGATGGCCCGGACCGCGGCCAGGGCGTTTGCGACGACCTTTACGGGGGCTCGGACCTCGACCGGCCCGCCGTCGGGGTCGTAGCGGACGCGCTCGATGGCGATGCCGGGGTGGACGGTCGCGTTGTGGTCGAGGTGCTGGTGCGGACTGCTGAGCTCGTGCGTGGGTGCCGGGAGTTGGACGAGCACGGGTGCCCCTTCCTGCCGCTCCGTGGGTGGCCGCTCCCTCGCGATGCCGTGACGAGCGGCAGGGCGCGAGAGCGGCCAGCTCCCCACAGAAGGCGTAGGACTGAGGGGAGTTCGCGCAGCGTGGGCCAGAGCGTCTCAAGTCGCCCGGCATCCCCGCCTCGCTCATCGAAGTTAACGTGTGCGTCTACGGCGCATCAACTGTTTGACGTCTAATGAGTGATTCGGCATATGCCAATACGTGAGGTACTGAGGGAAAGTGAAGCGGCCCCCGCTGATGCGAGGGCCGCTGTGGATCGGCCTGATCAGGCGCCGGTGCCGTACTTGTCGAACTGTCCAGCGCGAGCACCGTCGAGGAACGCTTGCAGTTTCGCGCGAGTCGTTCGGATGATCGCCGCAGGGTCGTCACTCTCCCGCAGCAGAATCTCGTCGTCGCCCTCTCCTTCGGCGACCTCCAGGCAGTTGCTGCCTTCCGCGTCCGTGCTGTAAAGAGACTTCTCCCATTGAATGTCCACAGTCCTACGCCTTCATACTTGTTGTGCTCTTTTGTGAATAAAGTCCCTTGACCGGTCGGGGTCGAGAGAGCGCTGTTCGGTCCGGTCAAGGATCGCTCGATAGTTGTCGAGGCGCGTCTCGGCGTCGAGGAACGCAGGTCCGTGTGCGGTATCGGTCTGCACCGTGTCGAGCTGGGGGACGGGCCCCGACGCGTACAGGGTCGACGACCCCGCATTGGGAAACCCGCCTGCCTCGAACGGAATGACTCGCACCCTCACGTTGTCCCGCTCCGACTCCTCCAGCAATCGATCGAGCTGCGCCCTGGCCACTTTCGCGCCGCCGAACTCCAGCCGCAGCGCGGCCTCGTGAATCAGGAACGTGCACATCGGTGCGTTGGGGCTGTCGAGCACGTCTCGACGCTTCAAGCGGTACGAGAGCTGCCGGCGGAGGTTGGTGGGGCTGAGTGTGGGCACCGCCTGCTCGAATACGGCGCGGGCGTACTCCTCGGTCTGGAGCAAGCCGGGCATGTGCATGATCTGAACGGCCCGCAGCGCGTGGGAACGGGCTTCCAGTTCGGCCAGATCCAGGGCGCCGGGCGACAGGACGCCCGCGTAGTCGTCCCACCAACCCTGCCCGCGCTCCTCGGCCATGTCCGCGAGGGCGTCGATGTACGCGGTGTCGGAACAGCCGTAGTGGCCGGCCCACGTCCTTACCCGCTCGCCGCTGACGCCGGATCGGCCGGATTCGATGTTGGAGATCGCCGTTCGGTCGGAACCCACGAGCTGTACAGCGTGCGCGGGCGTCAGTCCGGCGTGTTCCCGCATCTTGCGCAGCTCTGCGCCGAGCCGCTGCTGCCGCGCGGTTGGGGCTTTGCGGTTGGGCATCAGCATCCTTCTCCCGTGTTGGGTTCCAGTGTCGCCCGTCGGTTTCGACTGGTCCACGTCGTAGCAATTGTGAGTAGAAATGGCATCAAGTGTGATGCGGGCGCGCTACGGTTCTCCACAGCGTCGCGTCTGCGGCAGTTGAGTGCGAAGTGCAGCCGCTGGCTCCTGCTTTGGCGTGCAGTCAATCGGCGAGCGGCCATCGCCACGCGTTCCGGTCGACGCTGCGTTCAACCGCGTTGGGAGACAGGGAGTGATCATGAATGACATCCAGGCGCGTTCGAGCGCCTTATCGCCGGACCGGCCGTCGGTGCCGTCGCGGCGGTACAAGTTCAGTGGGCCCAACGAGGCGCGGACGGTGGGGCTCGCCCGGGAGTGGGTGGCCTGTCTGCTGGAGACGCTCGGCCGGCGCCGGCTGGCCGAGGCGGCTCGGCTCTGCACCTCGGAGGCCGTGACGAACGCGCACCTTCACACGCGTTCCGCCGTGCTCGCGGTCGAGGTCCTGGTGACCGACGGGCGTGTGTTCGTGTTCGTGCGGGACGACGCCGTCGACACGACTCTGCCGCTGCCCGGCGAACTGCCCCACGCGCCGGCCGGCCAGGAGAGCGGGCGGGGGCTCCACTTGATCGCCGCGTTCGCCGAGCGGTGGGACGTGATGCCGGGGCGCGGGCGCGACAAGGTCGTCTGGTTCAGCCTCGCCGAAGGGCCCGCCGAAGGGTCGCCCGAGGGGCCGCCCGACGGGCCGCTCGAAGGGCCGGTCGAAGGGCCGGCTGAACGGGTGGCTGAACGGCCGGCTGAACGGCCGGCTGAACGGCGGGCCGAGGGGCTGGAGGGGGTGGGATGAACCTCGCCGCCGCCGATCGTGCCTTCTGGGGCATGAACGCCCTGTCGCTGGTGCTCGCCGTGCTCGCGTTGATCGCGATCAGGATGTCGATGCCCTCACGGCCCCGCGCCAGGACGTCCCCGTCGGCGTACACCTGCCACTGCTCCGGCACGGCCCTACGCGTGGCCTTCCGGGCCGAGCCGGAACCGGCCGAGTACCGCCGTTGGCAGGCGTGGCTCGAACAGCCGACCCGGGGAACCGGGGTGACGGCGGGGGAGTGGCACCACCTGCCGGAACCCGACTGAGGCCGAGGCCGGCCGGAGCCGGCGAACCGTCGGGCTCGGGGCCTCAGGCTTCCGCGCCGGGGTTCGTCGGTGGGGGCGGGGCGCCGTGTACCGCGCGTATGCCGTGGGCCAGGAGGAGGAGGCCGGTCAGGAGCAGGGCCGCCGAGGCGGTCCATTCGAGGCCCAGGACGAACGGGTGGCCCGGCGTGTTCCAGGGACGGGTGGTGGTCAGCAGCCAACCGCCCGCCGCGAGGAGGGCGAGTCCGGTGGCGGCCGCTGCGGCGCCGGGGTCGCCGGCGCCATGGGCGTCGTACGGCTCGGTGTTCACGCCACCACCACCTCCAGGGGTCGGACCGGCCCGCACGGGCCGGGCGTACCGCCCTCCATCTTCGCAGGGCCCGCGCGGCATCCGAAGTCGGGTCGCGCGCGAACGACGCCACTCCGGAACACACCCCGCATGCGCGCCCGGGCACGACGAAGGGCCGTTGCTCCGCCCCCGAGCGGGGGAGCGACGGCCCTTCGTGACGAGCGGTCCGGTCAGAGGACGCGGACGGCGCCCGTGGGCATGTCGTAGTTCATGGGGCGCTCGACGATCCCGGTGTTGGGGTTCTGCGCACCGATGAACTTGCCGCCGCCGGAGTACACGGCGACGTGGTACGCGCTGCCCTTGGAGCCCCAGTAGACGATGTCGCCCGGCTGCAGGGCGCTCAGGGACACCGAGCGGCCGGCGGTGGACTGCGCCTGGGAGGTGCGCGGCAGGGAGATGCCGGCCTGCTTGTACGCGGCCTGGACGAGGCCGGAGCAGTCGAACGAGGACGGGCCGGTGCCGCCCATGACGTACGCCTTGCCGAGCTGCGCGCGGGCGAAGTTGAGGATGGCGGACGCGGAGCCCTTGACGGGTGCCGTGACGGTGCCGGAGCCCTGGCCCGAGCCGCTGCCCGAACCATTGGTCGAGCCGGTGCTCTTGGAGGGGGTCGCGGTGGAGCCCCCGTCGGCGGAGGTGTTGGAGCCCGAGGCGGTCTGGAGGGTGTCGCGCTCGGAGTCGCGGGCGGCGCGCTCGGCGTCGGCCTTGCGGTCCGCCTCCTCCTTGGCCTTCTTCTCGGCGGCCTGCTGGGCGGTCTCCTTGGCCTGCTTCGCCTCGGCGGCGGCGCCCGTACGGGCGGTCTCCTCCTGGGCGTTCAGCTCGCCTTCCACGGCGGCCTCGACGGCCGCGACGCGGGTGGTCTCGGCGGCCGTGGTGACCGCGGAGGACACCTCGGCGCCGAGGTTCAGGTCGAGGACGGGCATTTCCATCGTCGTCTCGGCCACGGGGTCCGCGGACGGGGTCGCGCTCGCGGTCCCGGCCAGGGCCAGGGTGCTGAGAACGCCACCGGCAACTCCGGCGCGGACCGCGAGCTTCGAGGCGCTGCGGCGCGGCTTCCGGTGGCTGGGTATGTGAGCGGTGTGGGACATGAGAACAACCGCTATCAGGGGGTGGGCACTCGCTTCAAGAAACGTGGTCTGCGCCACAGTTGTCCCTGACGGGCATTAACCGGGCGCGTCGCGGGCCTTATTGACGCCGTAACGGGCTTATCGGACACCCTTTCACAAGCCTGTGATCATGGGTTTTCAGTGTTTGGTCCGAATTTATCCAGGGCCTACCATCGACGTGCACAGATGGCCAAGCCCTCTTTCGGCGGCCTGATTTTCATGTGACACAGGTCACAGTAACCTCAGGCTTCACGGGCGTCGTGGCCGGTCCGTGATCCGACTGTGAGCCTGCCGTGCGGTTAGTGAACGGATGCACAGCATCCGCTCCCCTTTCATCCCGCCGTCGACTTCCGGCCACCGACCCTCCCCGGTACCCGCGCGCGGCCCTCCCATCCCCCCGATCGCCCCTGGCGTCGGCCCGCGTCCACTCCGGTCCCACCGGCTTCCCCCGGTCGAGCGACGCGGTTTCCTTTACCACCCACCCGGCACCACCGCCAATTTGCTTGCAGGGGCCACCATTTGATAGGGCGACCCCCGCCCCACCTGCGGTGACGGGCTCCAATGTCACCTTTGGTGATCATGCGGACGCCTTGCGTATGAAGATCACCGCTCGGCGGGCTTCATGATCGTTCGTTAGGTGGTGGAGATCACAAACTCGGTCTTGTTACCCGTGTCGCAGATCACAGACCGGCAGGCATAAGATGCGCAGCAGTCCGGCTTGTGAACTGCCTCACATGCTCCCGCCCCAACTTGGGGGCGATCTTCGCGAGGCGGGACACGCGGCGCCGGCGGCGGTCCAACGGTCAAGGACGACTGGAAGGAGCGAGGAGCGTGAATGCGTACGCGCCCATCCTCGTGCTCGGCGCCCTCGGCGCAGGGTTTGCGATCTTCTCCGTGGTCATGGCCACGCTGATCGGCCCAAAACGGTACAACCGGGCAAAGCTCGAAGCCTACGAGTGCGGCATCGAACCCACACCGATGCCCGCCGGCGGCGGTCGCTTCCCCATCAAGTACTACCTGACGGCGATGCTCTTCATCGTCTTCGACATCGAAGTTGTCTTCCTCTACCCCTGGGCCGTCACCTTCGACGCCCTGGGGATCTTCGGGCTCGTCGAGATGTTGCTCTTCGTGCTCACCGTCTTCGTCGCCTACGCCTACGTCTGGCGCCGCGGCGGCCTGGAATGGGACTGAGGGGCTGAATACTCCATGGGACTGGAAGAGAAGCTGCCGAGCGGCTTCCTGCTGACCACCGTCGAACAGGCCGCGGGCTGGGTGCGCAAGTCATCCGTCTTCCCGGCCACCTTCGGCCTCGCGTGCTGCGCGATCGAGATGATGACCACCGGAGCGGGCCGCTACGACCTGGCCCGCTTCGGCATGGAGGTCTTCCGCGGTTCACCGCGGCAGGCGGACCTGATGATCGTCGCCGGGCGGGTCAGCCAGAAGATGGCGCCGGTGCTGCGGCAGGTGTACGACCAGATGCCCGCTCCCAAGTGGGTCATCTCCATGGGCGTTTGCGCCTCTTCGGGCGGAATGTTCAACAACTACGCGATCGTCCAGGGCGTCGACCACATCGTGCCGGTGGACATCTACCTCCCCGGCTGCCCGCCCCGCCCCGAGATGCTGCTGGACGCGATCCTCAAGCTCCACCAGAAGATCCAGGGCGGCAAGCTCGGCGTGAACCGGGAAGAGGCGGCGCGCGAGGCGGAGGAGGCGGCCCTCAAGGCGCTCCCCACCATCGAGATGAAGGGGCTCCTTCGGTGAGCGACGACCCAGCCGTCGAGAACGGCAACAACGTTCCCGCGCCGCGCGGCCGGGAGACCCTTGCGGGCCCCGAGGTGATCGGCGTCCGCAAGGGCATGTTCGGCGCCACGAACGGCGGTGACACCAGCGGCTACAGCGGCCTGGTCCGGACCGTCGCCCTGCCCGGCGAGAGCGCCCGCCCGTACGGCTCGTACTTCGACGAGGTCGTCGACGAGCTCGAAGGGGCCCTGGAGGAGCAGGACCTGGTGCCCGCCCACGTGATCGAGAAGGTCGTCGTGGACCGGGCGGAGCTGACCCTCCACATCGCGCGCGAGCACCTGCCGCGGGTGGCCGCCACCCTGCGCGACGACCCGGCGTTGCGCTTCGAGCTCTGCACCGGTGTCAGCGGCGTGCACTTCCCCGGCGACAAGGGCCGCGAACTGCACGCCGTCTACCACCTGCGCTCGCTCACCCACGGCCGGATCGTGCGCCTGGAGGTGTCCGCCCCGGACGCCGACCCCCGCGTCCCCTCGATCGTCTCGGTCTACCCGACGAACGACTGGCACGAGCGCGAGGCGTACGACTTCTTCGGGCTGGTCTTCGACGGCCACCCGGCCCTCACCCGGATCATGATGCCGGACGACTGGCAGGGCTTCCCCCAGCGCAAGGACTACCCGCTCGGCGGCATCGCCATCGAGTACAAGGGCGCCCAGATCCCGGCTCCCGACCAGCGGAGGTCGTACAGCTGATGTCCACGAACCACGCCTCCTCCCGGGAGACCACGGAAGGCACCGTCTACACCGTCACGGGCGGCGACTGGGACGAGGTCGTCCAGTCGGCGGCCCGCGCGGACGACGAGCGGATCGTCGTCAACATGGGTCCCCAGCACCCGTCCACCCACGGCGTGCTCCGCCTGATCCTGGAGATCGACGGCGAGACCGTCACCGAGGCCCGCTGCGGCATCGGCTACCTCCACACCGGCATCGAGAAGAACCTCGAATTCCGGAACTGGACGCAGGGCACCACCTTCGTGACGCGCATGGACTACCTGACGCCGTTCTTCAACGAGACGGCGTACTGCCTCGGCGTCGAGAAGCTGCTCGGGATCACCGAGCAGATCCCGGACCGCGCGACCGTCATCCGCGTCCTGCTCATGGAACTCAACCGGCTCTCCTCCCACCTGGTGTGCATCGCCACCGGCGGCATGGAGCTGGGCGCGACCACGATCATGATCTACGGGTTCCGGGACCGCGAACTGATCCTCGACGTCTTCGAGCTGATCACCGGCCTGCGCATGAACCACGCGTTCGTCCGCCCCGGCGGCCTCGCCCAGGACCTGCCCCCGGGCGCCGTCGACCAGCTGCGCGACTTCGTGAAGACCATGAAGAAGAACCTGCCGGAGTACGACAAGCTCGCCACCGGCAACCCCATCTTCAAGGCCCGCATGCAGGACGTCGGCTACCTCGACCTCACCGGCTGCATGGCGCTCGGCGCCACCGGTCCCGTGCTGCGCTCCGCCGGACTGCCGCACGACCTGCGCAAGTCCGACCCGTACTGCGGCTACGAGAACTACGAGTTCGACGTACCGACCACCGAGAGCTGCGACTCCTACGGGCGGTTCCTGATCCGCCTGGAGGAGATGCGCCAGTCGCTGCGGATCGTCGAGCAGTGCCTGGACCGGCTGGAGCCCGGCCCGGTCATGGTCGCCGACAAGAAGATCGCCTGGCCCGCCCAGCTCGCCATGGGCCCCGACGGCCTCGGCAACTCGCTCGACCACATCAAGAACATCATGGGCACCTCCATGGAGGCCCTCATCCACCACTTCAAGCTGGTGACCGAGGGCTTCCGGGTCCCCGCCGGACAGGCCTACGCGGCCGTCGAGTCCCCCAAGGGCGAGCTCGGCGTCCACGTCGTCTCCGACGGCGGCACCCGCCCCTACCGGGTCCACTTCCGCGACCCGTCCTTCACCAACCTGCAGGCCATGGCAGCGATGTGCGAGGGCGGTCAGATCGCCGACGTCATCGTCGCCGTCGCCTCCATCGACCCCGTGATGGGAGGCGTCGACCGATGACAGCCCGTCGTGAAACGCAAGGCATCCAGCTGGGGATGCCCCAGCTCCCCGCCCCCGACTACCCGGCCGACGTACGCGCCCGGCTCGAAGCGGACGCGAAGGAGGTCATCGCCCGCTACCCCGACAGCCGCTCCGCGCTGCTGCCCCTGCTGCACCTCACGCAGTCCGAGGAGGGGTACGTCTCGCGCACCGGCATCCGCTTCTGCGCCGAGGTGCTGGGCCTGACCACCGCCGAGGTCACCGCGGTCTCCACCTTCTACACGATGTACCGGCGCGGCCCCTCCGGGGACTACCAGGTCGGCGTCTGTACGAACACCCTGTGCGCCGTCATGGGCGGCGACGCCATCTTCGACGAGCTCAAGGAACACCTCGGCGTCGGCAACAACGGGACCACCCCCGACGGGAAGGTCACGCTGGAGCACATCGAGTGCAACGCGGCCTGCGACTACGCCCCCGTGGTGATGGTCAACTGGGAGTTCTTCGACAACCAGACCCCCGACTCCGCCAAGGCCATGGTCGACGACCTGCGCGCCGGGCGGCCGGTCGAACCGACCCGGGGCGCGCCGCTGTGCACGTACAAGGAGACGGCCCGGATCCTGGCCGGCTTCCCCGACGAGCGCGCGGGCGCGGTCGAGGCGAGCGGCGGCGCGGGCCCCGCCTCGCTGATCGGCCTGCGGATCGCGCGCGGCGAGAGCCCGCACGCCTCGATCGTCCACCCGCGCGGTGAGACGCGCGGCGAGCCCGGCACCGGCACCGAGGGAGGGGCGTGATGTCCGTGTCCACACCGAATGAAAGTCTCGGGGGCACCTCCCGGCCGGAGGCCGGGGGAGGCACGAGCCCGGAGAAGCTCCTCGCCCCCGTCCTGTCGGCGTTCTGGGACGACCCCCGGTCGTGGACGCTGGAGACCTACCGGCGCCACGAGGGCTACGAGGGCCTGCGCAAGGCCCTCGCCATGACCCCCGACGACCTCATCGCCTACGTGAAGGACTCGGGCCTGCGCGGACGCGGCGGCGCGGGCTTCCCCACCGGCATGAAGTGGCAGTTCATCCCGCAGGGCGACGGCAAGCCGCACTACCTCGTGGTGAACGCGGACGAGTCGGAGCCGGGAACCTGCAAGGACATCCCCCTCCTCTTCGCCAACCCGCACTCCCTCATCGAGGGAATGATCATCGCCTGCTACGCGATCCGGTCGCAGCACGCCTTCATCTACCTGCGCGGCGAGACCGTGCCGGTCCTGCGGCGCCTGCACGAGGCCGTGCGCGAGGCGTACGAGGCCGGCTACCTCGGCAAGGCCATCCTCGGAAGCGGGCTCGACCTCGACATCACGGTGCACGCGGGCGCGGGCGCGTACATCTGCGGCGAGGAGACGGCGCTGCTCGACTCCCTCGAAGGCCGGCGCGGGCAGCCCCGACTGCGGCCCCCCTTCCCGGCGGTGGAGGGGCTCTACGCCTGCCCCACCGTCGTGAACAACGTCGAGTCCATCGCCTCGGTTCCCGCGATCCTGAACAAGGGCAAGGACTGGTTCAAGTCGATGGGGACCGAGAAGTCCCCCGGCTTCACCCTGTACTCGCTGTCCGGGCACGTCAGCGGCCCCGGCCAGTACGAGGCCCCGCTCGGCATCACCCTGCGCCAGCTCCTCGACATGAGCGGCGGGATGCGCGCCGGGCACCGGCTGAAGTTCTGGACCCCGGGCGGCTCCTCCACCCCGATGTTCACCGACGAACACCTCGACGTCCCGCTGGACTACGAGGGCGTCGGCGCGGCCGGCTCGATGCTCGGCACCAAGGCCCTCCAGTGCTTCGACGAGACGACCTGCGTCGTGCGCGCCGTCACCCGCTGGACCGAGTTCTACGCCCACGAGTCCTGCGGCAAGTGCACCCCCTGCCGGGAGGGCACCTACTGGCTCGTCCAGTTGCTGCGCGACATCGAGGCCGGCAAGGGCGTCATGTCCGACCTCGACAAGCTCAACGACATCGCCGACAACATCAACGGCAAGTCGTTCTGCGCGCTCGGCGACGGCGCCGCCAGCCCGATCTTCTCCTCGCTCAAGTACTTCCGCGAGGAGTACGAGCAGCACATCACGGGCAAGGGCTGCCCCTTCGACCCCAGCAAGTCGACCCTCTGGGCTGACACGGAGGTGAACGCGTGACCGTCACCACAAACGCCCCCGCCGGTGGCGGCGAGGTGCACAAGGCCCCCGAGGACACGGTCTCCCTGACCATCGACGGCGTCGAGCTGTCGGTGCCCAAGGGGACCCTCGTCATCCGGGCCGCCGAACAGCTCGGCATCGAGATCCCCCGGTTCTGCGACCACCCCCTCCTCTCCCCGGCCGGCGCCTGCCGCCAGTGCATCGTCGAGGTGGAGGGCCAGCGCAAGCCGATGGCCTCCTGCACCATCACCTGCACCGACGGCATGGTCGTCAAGACCCAGCTGACCTCGCCGGTCGCCGACAAGGCCCAGCGCGGGGTGATGGAGCTGCTGCTCATCAACCACCCGCTGGACTGCCCCGTCTGCGACAAGGGCGGCGAATGCCCCCTGCAGAACCAGGCCATGTCGCACGGCAACTCCGAATCCCGCTTCGAGGGCCACAAGCGGACCTACGAGAAGCCCGTACCGATCTCCACGCAGGTGCTCCTGGACCGCGAGCGGTGCGTGCTGTGCGCGCGCTGCACCCGCTTCTCCAACGAGATCGCCGGCGACCCGATGATCGAGCTGGTCGAGCGCGGCGCGCTCCAGCAGGTCGGCATCGGCGAGGGCGACCCCTTCCAGTCGTACTTCTCCGGCAACACCATCCAGATCTGCCCCGTCGGCGCGCTGACCTCGGCCGCCTACCGGTTCCGCTCCCGCCCCTTCGACCTCGTCTCCTCCCCGAGCGTGTGCGAGCACTGCGCGGGCGGCTGCGCGACCCGCACCGACCACCGGCGCGGCAAGGTCCTGCGGCGCCTCGCCGCCGAGGACCCCGAAGTCAACGAGGAGTGGGTCTGCGACAAGGGCCGCTTCGGGTTCCGCTACGCGCAGCGCCCGGACCGGCTGACCACCCCGCTGGTGCGCGGCGCCGACGGCGTCCTCGCCCCGGCGAGCTGGCCCGAGGCCCTGGAGGCCGCCGCGAACGGTTTGGCCGCCGCGCGCGGTCGGACCGGCGTACTGACCGGCGGCCGGCTCACCGTCGAGGACGCCTACGCGTACGCCAAGTTCGCCCGGGTCGTCCTCGACACCAACGACATCGACTTCCGGGCCCGCGTGCACAGCGCCGAGGAGGCCGACTTCCTGGCCGCCTCCGTCGCCGGCACCGGCAAGGACCTCGACGGCACCGGCGTCACCCACACCTCGCTGGAAGCCGCGCCGACCGTGCTGCTCGCCGGCATCGAGGCCGAGGAGGAGGCCCCCGGCGTCTTCCTGCGGCTGCGCAAGGCGCACCGCAAGCACAAGCAGCAGACCTTCGCGCTGGCGCCGTTCGCCAGCCGGGGCCTGGCCAAGGCGGGCGGCATCCTGCTGGCCGCCGCCCCCGGCACCGAACCCGAGTGGCTGGACGCGCTCGCCACCCGCAGCGGCCTGGAGGCCGGCGGGTCGGACGCCGCCGACGCGCTGCGCCGGCCCGGCGCGGTCATCGTCGTCGGGGAGCGCCTCGCGGGCGTGCCCGGCGCGCTGACCGCCGCCGTACGGGCGGCCAACGCGACCGGCGCCCGCCTGGTGTGGATCCCGCGCCGGGCCGGGGAACGGGCCGCCGTCGAGGCGGGCGCCCTGCCGTCGCTGCTGCCCGGTGGCCGCCCCGCCACCGACCCGCGGGCCCGCGACGAGGTCGCGACCGCCTGGGGGCTGGACGAACTCCCGCACCGCCACGGCCGCGACACCGGCCAGATCGTGGACGGCGCCGCGACCGGCGAACTGTCCGCGCTGCTCGTCGGGGGCGTCGAGGTCGCCGACCTGCCGGACCCGGCCCGCGCGCGGACCGCCCTCAAGGAGGCCTTCGTCGTCTCCCTGGAACTGCGGCCCGGCGAGGTCACCGACCACGCCGACGTGGTCCTGCCCGTCGCCGCGGTCGCCGAGAAGGCCGGCTCGTTCATCAACTGGGAAGGCCGGGTGCGGCCCTTCGAGGCCGCCCTCAAGCCCGACCAGATGACCCGCCGCCTCGCCCCCGCCGACGCCCGCGTGCTGCACATGCTCGCCGACGCCGCGGACCGGCCGATCGCCCTGCCCGACGTGCACGCCGTACGCCGGGAACTGGAGCGGCTCGGCCCCTGGGAGGGCGAGCTCGCCGCCGAGCAGTCCACGGACCGGGTGCCGCTGCCCCGGCCCGCCGCCGGGGAGGCGGTCCTCGCCGGCCACCGGCTGCTGCTGGACCTCGGTCGGCTCCAGGAGGGCGACGACGCCCTCGCCGGCACCCGGCACGAGGCACCGGCGCGCCTGTCGGCCGCCACCGCCGCCGAGACCGGCGTCAAGGACGGCGACGTCCTCGCGGTGACCGGCCCGGCCGGCTCGGTGGAACTCCCGCTGCGGATCACCGACATGCCCGACCGGGTGGTGTGGCTGCCGCTGAACTCCACCGGTTCCGGCGTGTACTCCGACACCGGAGCCCGCCCCGGCACCCTCGTACGCATCGGACCGGCGGTCCCGGCCGCCGCCAGCGGTGACACCCCCGCGGAGGTGGGCGCGTGAACGCGGTACCCGGTGACCTCGTACAGCTGGCCGCGGAGGACCTGTCGCTGTTCGGCAGGGACGTCTGGTGGCTCGTCGTCATCAAAGCGGTGTTCTGCTTCGCCTTCCTGATGGTGACCGTGCTGTTCTCCATCGTGTGGGAACGCAAGGTCGTCGCCTGGATGCAGCTGCGCATCGGCCCCAACCGGCACGGCCCCTGGGGCATGCTCCAGTCGCTCGCCGACGGCATCAAGCTGATGCTGAAGGAAGACGTCATCGTCAAGCGGGCCGACAAGGTGGTGTACGTCCTGGCCCCGATCATCGCGGCGATCCCGGCCTTCATGGCCATCGCGGTGATCCCCTTCGGCCCCGCGGGCAACGAGGTCTCGATCTTCGGCCAGCGCACCACGATGCAGCTGACCGACCTGCCCATCGCGATGCTCTACATCCTCGCGGTGGCCTCGGTCGGCATCTACGGCATCGTCCTCGCCGGCTGGTCCTCGGGCTCGACCTACCCGCTGCTCGGCGGACTGCGGTCCTGCGCGCAGATGATCTCCTACGAGATCGCGATGGGCGCGGCCTTCGCCTCGGTGTTCCTCTACTCCGGGTCGATGTCGACCTCGGCGATCGTGGAGGCCCAGGCCGACCGCTGGTTCATCATCCTGCTGCCGGTGTCCTTCATCATCTACGTCATCACGATGGTCGGCGAGACGAACCGCGCCCCCTTCGACATGCCGGAGTCCGAGGGCGACCTGGTCGGCGGCTTCAACACCGAGTACTCGTCGATCAAGTTCGCGCTGTTCATGCTGGCCGAGTACGTCAACATGGTCACCGTCTCGGCGGTCTCCGTCACCCTGTTCCTGGGCGGTTGGCGGGCCCCGGCGCCGATCTCCACCTACTGGGAGGGCGCGAACCACGGCTGGTGGCCGATGCTCTGGTTCGTCCTCAAGGTGCAGCTGCTGCTGTTCTTCTTCATCTGGCTGCGCGGCACCCTGCCCCGCGTCCGCTACGACCAGCTGATGAAGCTCGGCTGGAAGGTCCTCATCCCGGTCTCCGTGGTGTGGCTGATGCTGGTCGCGACCGTCCGGGCGCTGCGCAACGAGGCCTACGACTTCAGCGAGATCGTCCTGTACGTCGGCGGAGCCGTCGTCGCGATCCTGCTGCTGTCCTTCGTCGCCGACATGTTCCGGGACAAACGCGAGAAGGCCGCCGTCGCGCAGGCCGACGAGGACGCCGCGGCCGAGCCCTTCGACCCGTTGGCGGGCGGGTTCCCCGTACCGCCCAAGCCCGGCCAGCACCTGGCCCCCGTACCGCGCCGACGGTCCCGCAGCGAGCGGGAGCTGATCGTCAGCGGCGCGACGACCACCGACAGCGACCGAGAGGAGGGTGCGGGAAATGTCTGACGAGAAGTGGCAGAACCCGGTGGCCGGCTTCGGCGTGACCTTCAAGGCCATGTTCAAGAAGCGCCTCACCGAGCAGTACCCGGAGCAGCAGAAGACCACCGCTCCACGCTTCCACGGACGGCACCAGCTCAACCGCCACCCCGACGGTCTGGAGAAGTGCATCGGGTGCGAGCTGTGCGCCTGGGCCTGTCCCGCCGACGCGATCTACGTGGAGGGCGCGGACAACTCCGAGGAGGAGCGCTACTCCCCGGGCGAGCGGTACGGCCGCGTCTACCAGATCAACTACGCCCGCTGCATCCTGTGCGGGCTGTGCGTCGAGGCGTGCCCGACCCGGGCGCTGACCATGACGAACGAGTTCGAACTGGCGGACTCCAGCCGTGAGTCGCTGATCTACACCAAGGACCAGCTCCTCGCCGGCCTGACCGAGACCATGGTCGAGGCCCCGCACTCGGTGTTCCCCGGGACCGACGAGCAGGACTACTACCGGGGGCTGGTGACGGAAGCCGCCCCGGGCACGGTCCGGCAGACGGCCGTCTCCAAGGGCGAGGTCGCCGAACCCGCCGAGGGGGTGGAGGCATGAGCACCGCCCTGGACGCGGCCAACCTCGCCGCCGGGTCGCTGACCTCCACGGGCGAGGCGGTCCAGTTCTGGATCCTCGGCACCGTCGCCGTCATCGGCGCGCTCGCCACGATCCTCATGAAGAAGGCCGTGCACAGCGCGCTCAGCCTCGCCGGGACGATGATCATCCTCGCGGTCTTCTACCTCGCCAACGGGGCGTACTTCCTGGGCGTCGTCCAGGTCGTCGTCTACACCGGCGCGATCATGATGCTGTTCCTCTTCGTGGTCATGCTCGTCGGCGTCACCGCTGCCGACTCGCTGAAGGAGACCATCAAGGGCCAGCGCTGGCTCGCCGTCCTGTGCGGACTCGGCTTCGGCACCCTGCTGATCGCCGGCATCGGCCAGGCCGGGCTCAGCCACTTCAACGGGCTCGGCCGGATCAACTCCGGCGGCCACGTCGAGGGCCTGGCCACGCTGATCTTCACCAAGTACGTCTTCGCCTTCGAGCTCACCGGCGCCCTGCTGATCACCGCGACCGTCGGCGCGATGGTGCTCACCCACCGCGAACGCACCGAGCGGGCCGCCACGCAGCGCGAGCTGGCCGAGAAGCGCGTACGCGACGGGGTGCAGCTCCCGCCGCTGCCGGCGCCCGGCGTGTACGCCCGGCACAACGCCGTGGACGTGCCCGGTCTGCTGCCCGACGGCACCCCGTCCGAGCTGACCGTCAACAAGACGCTCCGGGCCCGCGGCCAGATCCGCGACGTGTCCGGCGAGGCGCTCAACGACCTGAAGGCGCTGGAGCAGGCGTCCGCGGACCGCCTCGGCCGTGAGGAGGCATCGAAGTGAATCCGGTCAACTACCTGTACCTGGCCGCCCTGCTGTTCACCATCGGCGCGGCCGGAGTCCTCATCCGGAAGAACGCGATCGTGCTGTTCATGTGCGTCGAGCTGATGCTCAACGCCTGCAACCTCGCGTTCGTGGCCTTCTCCCGGATGCACGGCAACCTCGACGGCCAGATCATCGCCTTCTTCACGATGGTCGTGGCCGCCGCCGAGGTCGTGGTGGGCCTCGCGATCATCGTGTCGTTGTTCCGTACCCGCCACTCGGCCTCGGTCGACGACGCCGGCCTGATGAAGCTGTAAGGGGCGTTCACACAGTGGAGAATCTGATTGCGCTGCTGGTGGCGGCGCCCCTGCTCGGGGCGGTGGTGCTGCTCTGCGGCGGCCGCCGGCTCGACGGGGTCGGTCACTGGCTCGGTACCCTGCTCGCCGCCGTCTCCTTCGGCATCGGCGTCGCCCTCTTCGCCGACATGCTGGGGCGCGGCGCCGACGACCGGACCCTGCACCAGCGGCTGTTCAGCTGGATCCCGGTGGAGGGCTTCCAGGCGGACATGGCCTTCCAGCTGGACCAGCTGTCGATGACCTTCGTCCTGCTGATCTCCGGGGTGGGCACGCTCATCCACGTGTACTCGATCGGGTACATGGAGCACGACGAGCGCCGCCGCCGCTTCTTCGGCTACCTCAACCTGTTCGTCGCGGCCATGCTGCTGCTGGTCATCGCCGACAACTACCTGCTGCTGTACTTCGGCTGGGAGGGCGTGGGCCTCGCCTCCTACCTCCTGATCGGCTTCTGGCAGCACAAGCCCAGCGCGGCCACCGCCGCGAAGAAGGCCTTCCTCGTCAACCGCGTCGGCGACATCGGCCTGTCCATCGCGATCATGCTGATGTTCACCACCTTCGGGACGTTCGCCTTCGGACCGGTCCTCGGCTCCGTCGGCGAGACGTCCGAGGGCACGCTCACCGCGATCGGCCTGATGCTGCTGCTCGCCGCCTGCGGCAAGTCGGCGCAGGTGCCGCTCCAGTCCTGGCTCGGTGACGCGATGGAGGGCCCGACCCCGGTCTCGGCCCTCATCCACGCGGCCACCATGGTCACCGCGGGCGTCTACCTGATCGTCCGCTCCGGGGCCATCTTCAACGGGGCGCCCGACGCCCAGCTCGTCGTCACCGTCGTCGGAGCGGTCACGCTGCTCTTCGGTGCGATCGTCGGTTGCGCGAAGGACGACATCAAGAAGGCCCTCGCGGGCTCCACGATGTCGCAGATCGGGTACATGATCCTCGCCGCGGGCCTCGGCCCCATCGGCTACGTCTTCGCGATCATGCACCTGGTGACGCACGGCTTCTTCAAGGCGGGCCTCTTCCTCGGCGCCGGTTCCGTGATGCACGGGATGAACGACGAGGTCGACATGCGCAAGTACGGCGGCCTTCGGAAGTACATGCCGATCACCTTCGTGACCTTCGGACTCGGCTACCTCGCCATCATCGGATTCCCGGGTCTGTCCGGCTTCTTCTCCAAGGACATGATCATCGAGGCGGCCTTCGCGAAGGGCGGCACCCAGGGCTGGATCCTCGGCGGCGTGACCCTGCTGGGCGCGGGCATCACCGCCTTCTACATGACCCGCGTCATGCTCCTCACCTTCTTCGGCGAGAAGCGCTGGCAACCCACCGTGTCGGACAGCGGCTCCGCCGCGGGCTCCGGCCACGCGCCGCACCCGCACGAGTCCCCGAAGTCCATGACCATCCCGATGATCGTGCTCGCCTTCGGGTCGGTCTTCGCCGGTGGGTTCTTCGAGATCGGCGACCGCTTCCTGAACTGGCTGGAGCCCGTCACCGGCTACGAGCACGGCCACCCGCCGGTCAGCGCCCTGACGGTGACGGCCGCCACCATGGTCGTCCTCGTCATCGGCGTCGGCATCGCCTGGGCCATGTACGGCAAGAAGCCCGTCCCGGTCGTCGCCCCGCGCGGCTCGCTCCTCACCCGGGCGGCCCGCCGGGACCTGTTCCAGGACGACTTCAACCACGTCGTCCTCGTCCGCGGCGGCGAGCACCTGACCCGCTCGCTCGTCTACCTCGACCACAGCGTGGTCGACGGAGTGGTCAACGGCACGGCCGCCTCGGTCGGCGGGCTCTCGGGCCGGCTGCGCAAGCTGCAGAACGGCTACGTCCGCAGCTACGCGGTCTCGATGTTCGGGGGCACGGCGATCCTCATCGCCGCGACCCTGCTGATGAGGGCGGTGTGAGATGAATTTCCCGCTTCTGACGGTGACGGCCGCGGTCCCCGCGGTCGGCGCGATCCTGACGGCGGCCGTACCGGCCGCCCGCCGGACCGCCGCCAAGTGGCTCGCGCTGCTGTTCTCGCTGGCGACCCTGGCGCTGGCCGTGCTCGTCGCGGTCCGCTTCGACCCGAGCGGTGACCGCTACCAGCTCACCGAGTCCCGTTCCTGGATCGCCGACTTCGGCGTCCGCTACGAACTCGGCGTCGACGGCATCGGGGTGGCGCTGATCGCGCTCACCGCGCTGCTCATCCCCTTCGTGATCGCGGCCGGCTGGAACGACGCCGACCCTCTGGAAACCGAAGCGGCCAACAGCAGCTTCGCTGCGGGCTCCCGCTGGCGGCCGACCCAGGGCTTCTTCGCCCTGATCCTCATGGTCGAGGCGATGGTGATCATCTCCTTCGCCGCGACCGACGTCTTCCTCTTCTACATCTTCTTCGAAGCCATGCTCATCCCGATGTACTTCCTCATCGGCGGCTTCGGCGACCGGGCACACTCCGGGTCCGACGAGAACGCGGCCGCGCAGCGCTCGTACGCGGCGGTCAAGTTCCTCCTCTACAACCTGGCCGGCGGGCTCATCATGCTGGCCGCCGTCATCGGGCTGTACGTCGTCGCCGGGAACTTCTCGCTCCAGGAGATCACCGCCGCCCGCGCCGCGGGCACCCTGGACATGGCGACCAACACCGAACGGCTGCTGTTCCTCGGCTTCTTCTTCGCCTTCGCGGTGAAGGCCCCGCTGTGGCCGCTGCACACCTGGCTGCCCAACGCGATGGGCGAGGCCACCGCCCCGGTCGCCGTCCTGATCACCGCGGTCGTCGACAAGGTCGGCACCTTCGCGATGCTCCGCTTCTGCCTCGGGCTGTTCCCCGACGCCAGCAAGTGGGCCACGCCGGTGATCCTCGTCCTGGCCCTGATCAGCATCGTCTACGGGGCGTTGGTCGCGGTCGGGCAGCGCGACATCAAGCGGCTGGTCGCCTACGCGTCGATCTCCCACTTCGGGTTCATCATCATGGGCATCTTCGCGATGACCTCCCAGGGACAGTCCGGCGCGACGCTGTACATGGTCAACCACGGCATCTCGACGGCGGCGCTGATGCTGGTCGCCGGCTTCCTGATCTCGCGGCGCGGCTCGCGGCTCATCGCCGACTACGGCGGCGTGCAGAAGGTGGCCCCGGTCCTGGCCGGCACCTTCCTGATCGGTGGCCTGGCCACCCTGTCGCTGCCCGGACTCGCACCGTTCGTCAGCGAGTTCCTGGTCCTGGTCGGCACGTTCGCCCGCTACCCGGTCGTCGGCATCATCGCGACCGTCGGCATCGTGCTCGCCGCGCTGTACACGCTGGTGCTGTACCAGCGCACGATGACCGGCCCCGTGAAGGAGGAGGTCCGCACCATGCCGGACCTGCGCCTGCGGGAGGTGCTGGTGGTCGCCCCGCTGATCGCGCTGCTGATCGGCCTGGGCGTCTACCCCAAGCCCCTGACCGAGATCGTCAACCCGGCGGTCGAGCACACCATGTCGGACGTACAGCAGACCGACCCCGAGCCCGAGGTGGAGGCGGCCAAGTGAGCACGTCAGCTACAGGCCTTTGGGCCCTGGCCGCGGAACCGATCGACCGGATCCCGGCCCCGCACATCGAGTACGCGCAACTCGCGCCCACGCTCATCGTGGTGGGCGCGGCCGTCCTCGGCGTCCTCGTCGAGGCGTTCGTCCCCCGCAGGTCCCGCTACTACGTCCAGGTGTTCCTCGCCGTCGCCGCGCTCGCCTCGGCCTTCGCCGCGGTCGTCGGCCTCGCCGCCGGCGGGTACGGGAGCGGCAAGGCGCAGATCGCGGCCATGGGCGCCGTCGCGGTGGACGGCCCGGCCCTGTTCCTCCAGGGCACCATCCTGCTCGCCTCGATCGTGGCGATGTTCACCTTCGCCGAGCGGCGCCTGGACCCGGAGGTCCACGGCAACCGGGTGGACTCCTTCGCCGCGCAAGCCGCGTCCGTACCGGGCAGCGAGAGCGAGAAGGCCGCCGTCAAGGCCGGGTTCACCACCACCGAGGTGTTCCCGCTGGCCATGTTCGCGGTCGCCGGCATGCTGATCTTCCCGGCGGCCAACGACCTGCTGACGCTGTTCATCGCGCTGGAGGTCTTCTCCCTCCCGCTGTACCTGCTCTGCGCCGTCGCCCGCCGCCAGCGGCTGATGTCGCAGGAGGCGGCCGTCAAGTACTTCCTGCTCGGCGCCTTCTCCTCGGCGTTCCTGCTGTTCGGCATCGCCCTGCTGTACGGGTACTCCGGCTCCGTCTCGTACGCGGTCATCGCGGACGTGGTGGACGGCACGGTCGCCAGGACCGACCCGGCGCTGGCCGCCACCATGGGCAACGACGCGCTGCTGCTGATCGGCGGCGCGCTGATCCTGATGGGCCTGCTGTTCAAGGTCGGCGCGGTCCCCTTCCACATGTGGACCCCGGACGTCTACCAGGGCGCCCCGACCCCGGTCACCGGCTTCATGGCCGCCGCGACGAAGGTCGCCGCGTTCGGCGCGCTGCTGCGCCTGCTGTACGTGGTCCTGCCGGGCCTGCGCTGGGACTGGCGGCCGGTGATGTGGGGCGTCGCGATCGTCACGATGCTGGCCGGCGCGGTCATCGCGGTGACGCAGACCGACGTGAAGCGGCTCCTGGCGTACTCCTCGATCGCGCACGCGGGGTTCATCCTCGCCGGTGTGATCGCCACCTCGGCGGAGGGCGTGCAGTCGGTCCTCTTCTACCTGGGCGCCTACTCCTTCGTGACGATCGGCGCCTTCGCGGTGGTCACGCTGGTGCGCGACGCGGGGGGCGAGGCCACCCACCTGTCGAAGTGGGCGGGGCTGGGGCGGCGCTCGCCGCTCACAGCGGCCGTCTTCGCGGTGTTCCTGCTGGCCTTCGCGGGCATCCCGCTGACCTCCGGGTTCACCGGCAAGTTCGCGGTGTTCAAGGCGGCGGCCGAGGGCGGGGCCGGGGCGCTGGTCGTGGTCGGCGTCATCTCGTCGGCGATCGCCGCGTTCTTCTACGTACGGGTGATCGTGCTCATGTTCTTCAGTGAGCCGAAGGCGGACGGCCCGACGGTGGCGGTGCCCTCGCCGCTGACGATGACGACCATCGCGGTCGGCGTCGCCGTCACCCTCGTCCTGGGCCTGGCCCCGCAGTACTTCCTGGACCTGGCGGGGCAGGCGAGCACGTTCGTCCGCTGACCGGTCCGGTACGGCGCAGGGCCCGGCCCCCTTCGGGGGTCGGGCCCTGCGGCTTACTCGGGGCGCTTGCGCTTCGGCGTGATGGCGGTGAGATCCAGATCGACGGGGAAGGGGACGGAGACCTTCAGCCGGTCGTGGAAGATCCCGGTGGCGACGTATTTCTGGGTGGCGGGATCGAGTTCGTAGACGTAGACCACGGCCCGGCCGTCCTTGTTCTCCACGCGCCAGAAGTGGAGGATCCCTGCCCGGGCGTACTTCAACGGCTTGGTCTCGCGATCACGGGAGACCGATTCGGGGGACACGACTTCGATGGCGAGCCGAACGGATTCCGCAGGAAGACGGGTCTGATCCAGATCCTCGTAGGGCTCCTCCGGTACGACGATCACATCCGGTTCGGGCCGATTGTGACGATCGATGTCGATGGTGAACTCCCGAATGACCTCCAGGCCTTCCGGGGTTGCGGATCGCAGCCGACTTTCGAGGAAACTGACCGCGCGCCAGTGAAAGCGGGTCTGCGGACTCACGAAGATCAGGCTCCCGTCGATCAGCTCCGTGTGCGGAGGCAGATTCGGAAGCGTGTCCAGGTCGTCCGCGGTCCAGCCGCCTGCCGGCGGGATCGGCCAGCAAGGCCCTGGCTCCGGTTCAGGCTGCGGCGCTGCGGATTCGACGCTCATCAGTGCTCCCATGAGGCGGAGTCTTGCGAGTGCGACCAGCGTATCGCCGGGAATCCGCGGAACACCGTCCTTTCGGATGAGTCATATGCGGGCGGCACTTGACGGCATCGGCCGGCGCGGGCTAGCGCCCGTGCGCGTGTCCGGAGCCGCCCGCGGCCGGGGTCTTCTTCGGGCACGTCAGGGCGGTGTTCCAGTTGTGGAAGCGACCCGCCGGGTTGTGCTTGTACGCCCACATGTGCAGGTCGTAGTGCTTCGGCATGCCCGCCCAGTGGCCCGGCATCGGGCCGTCGAAGGGGAGGCCGAACATCGACGGCCGGTCGTCGGCCGTCTTCAGGTCCTGGTCCCGGTCGGTGACCATCCACTCCACCGCCTGGAGCTTGCGCCGCCCGTGCTTGTCCGTCTCGGCGCTGTACACGAGCGCGGTGGGCTTGCTGGGGTCCGTCGAGCCCCAGTAGGCGTCCTTGACGTAGTGGAAGCCCATGGAGCCGACGCCGAACGGGTTGTTCATGCACTCGCCGTGCTTCACGTACCCGTCCTTGACGGCCTGCCGCTCGTCCACGTACTTGGCGGTCACCGCGATGGCCGTGGCCATGTCGCGCATCGCCTTCTTGTTGCGGGGGTCCGGCGCCGGACCCTCCACGGCCGAGGCCGTCGGGGCGAGGGCGAGCGCCACCGCCGCGGCGGCGGCGAGGGCCAGGGTACGGGTGGACACGAGCATGGCAGGGCCTCCTGCGCTGCGGGGACTTCGGCCTGTCCGAGCAGCATGCGCGGGCCCCGGGCCGGCCCGCCACGCGGGCGGGCCGGACGGGTGAGCCAGAGGGCCCGTCCGGCGTACGCGGACTTCCGCGCACTGGCGATGGGACGGCGTGGCGGGGCGCCGCCCCGTCCCCGGACCGGCGCCGGCGGACGGACTAGCGGGATCCCACGATCCGGCCGGTGACTTCGCCGAGGCCGACGCGGGTGCCGTCGGCGCCGGGCGCCCAGGCGGTCAGGGTGACGGTGTCGCCGTCCTCCAGGAAGGTGCGCTTGCCGTCGGCCAGCTCGATGGCGTCGCGGCCGTTCCAGGTGAGTTCCAGCAGGGAGCCGCGCTGGTCGACCTCGGGACCGCTGACGGTGCCGGAGCCGAACACGTCGCCGGTGCGCAGGGAGGCGCCGTTGACGGTCATGTGGGCGAGCTGCTGGGCGGCGGTCCAGTACATCGTCGCGAACGGCGGCCGGGCCACCTCCTGCCCGTTGATGGAGACCGCGATGTGCAGGTCGAAGCCGCCGGGGCGGTCGCTGTCGGCGTCGTCGAGGTAGGGCAGCAGCGGGAAGTCCCGGGCGGGCGGGGCGACGCGGGCCGCGTCCAGGGCCTCCAGGGGGGTCACCCAGGCGGAGACGGAGGTGGCGAACGACTTGCCGAGGAACGGACCGAGGGGGACGTACTCCCAGGCCTGTACGTCGCGCGCCGACCAGTCGTTGAGCAGGAACAGCCCGAAGACGTGGTCCTCGAAGTCGGCCAGCGGCACCGGCCGGCCCAGCTCGGACGGGGCGCCGACGACGAAGCCGACCTCGGCCTCGATGTCGAGCTTCACGGACGGCCCGAAGACGGGCGCCGCGTCGGTGGGTGCCTTGCGCTGCCCGGAGGGGCGCACGACGTCCGTGCCGGAGACCACGATGGTGCCGGAGCGGCCGTGGTAACCGATCGGCAGGTGCTTCCAGTTGGGCGTCAGCGCGTCCCCGTCGGGGCGGAACATCTGCCCGACGTTGGTGGCGTGGTGCTCGCTCGCGTAGAAGTCGACGTAGTCGGCGACCTCGTACGGCAGGTGCAGCGTGACCGCGTCCAGCGGCAGCAGGTGCGGCTCCACGGTGGGGCGGTGGCCGGGGTCGGTGACCCACGCGGTCAGCGCGCGGCGCACGTCGCGCCAGGCGGTGCGGCCGGCGGCGAGCAGCGGGTTCAGCGAGGACTGCCCGAGCAGTCCGGCGTACGGGGAGCCGAGCGCGAGGGCGGCCGCTCCCGCGTCGAGCACGTGCCCGCCGATCCGCACGCCGATCCGGCGACGGTCCTCCCCGGCGGTCGAGAAGACGCCGTAGGGGAGGTTGTGCGGCCCGAACGGGTCGCCCTCGGGAACATCGAGGGGGCTCTGCTGGGGCATGGGGTGCTGCCTCGCTTTCGACGCGGGCCGGGGGTGTCCCGGGGGCTTGTTGACACGTTACGTGCCAGGTGGGGTCTGTGGGAGGCCGGATTCGGGCGCTATTTGTAGGACTTGTCCAACGGGGTCCGTATCCTTGACGCCGTGACTTCCGCTCTCCCCCCCGCCTTGATCGCCACCGACCTGGACGGGACTCTGCTGTGCGCCGGAGACACCGTCTCGGCCCGCTCCCACAAGGCTCTCGCGACGGCCCGGGCCGTCGGCGCCCAGCACATCGTCGTCACCGGACGGCCCGTTCCCCAGGTTCGACACGTCCTGGACGACCTCGGATACCAGGGGCTCGCGGTGTGCGGGCAAGGCGCGCAGGTGTACGACACGGCGCGCGGCATCCTGCTGCACTCCGTCTCCATGGACCGGGGGCTCGCCGAGGTCGCCCTCGGCAAGATCGAGGCGGAGATCGGCGAGGTCTGGGCGGCGGTGAACCAGGAAGGTCTCGACGCGGAGATGCTGATAGGGCCCGGCTACCGGATGTGGCACCCGCACCTGCCGACCGTCCGGGTACCGCGCCGCGCCGACCTGTGGTCGGCCCCGATCAACAAGGTCCTCCTCCAGCACCCCCGGCTCGACGACGACGAACTGACCCGGGTCGCGCGCTCGGTCGTCGGCGACCTGGTGAACGTCACCATGGCCGGGGAGCACACCGTGGAACTCCAGCCCCTGGACGTGGACAAGGCCGCCGGCCTGGCCCGCGCCGCCGAGGTGCTCGGCATCCCGGGCTCGTGCACGATCGCCTTCGGCGACATGCCGAACGACGTCCCGATGTTCGCGTGGGCGGCCCACGGGGTCGCCATGGCCAACTCCCACCGCGAACTCCTCGCCGTCGCCGACGAGGTCACCCTCTCGAATGAGGAAGACGGCATCGCGGTGGTCCTGGAGCGGCTGTACGCCTGACGGGGCCCCGGCTCCGTGGGGGCGGTGCGCCTCCGGCGGGCGGGTGTCAGAGCAGGTGCGGCGGTAGCACGACGAGGACCACCGCGAGGAGGCGCGGCCTCATCCGGGGGAGGGCTGGGTCTCGAACCATCCTCCGGAACCGAGCATGTGCCGACGGGCCGTACCGGGCGTGGGATCGCCGAGTTCGGCCGGGTCGACGCCGAGGCCGCACGACGGATGAGGCTGATCTCGGCGGCGATGTCCCGGGCCTCGCCGAGGTCGGTCACCTCTCCGGCACGGGCCTCCAACGCGCGAAGCCGGGCAGCGGTCTCGGGATGCCGGGCGATGGCGACCTCGACGGCCCATGCCTCGGTGAAGGTGCGCAGGGGAGCGGCGGACACCTCGGTACGGGCGCGGGCGGTGCTGGCCGCCCGGTCGCGGTCGAAGTCGGCGAGGAGATGAGGGGCGACCCGGGCGAGGGTGGCGCGGATCGCCTCGGGCTGAGTGGGAGGCTGAGGGGTGGCCGACGGCTGGGGCGCGGTACTCATGCGGCTTCGGTCCTCTCCTGCGAGTCCGGATCGCCCGCCCGGTAGGCGTTGGCGGGACAGCACTGAGGGCTCGTCCAGATCGTTCTTCTCGGCGTCGGTCAGGGGATCGCTGGGTGCTCGAACGGTTCGTGCATGAACCGTCGTCTGCACATGACGCTATGTCGGCATCGACGAGCCTGCGGGCGCGGGGGCCGTGAGGTTCCGGCTGTGGCCGCCGGGGTGGCCGAGGGGGTGGGCGCAGGCGATGGGGCCGGTGGTCGCCGGGCAGTCCGGGAGGGGGAGGACGGCGTCGGGTTCCGCGTCGGGCCCGTTCGCGTCGGACCAGCGGGCCCACAGGGTGTCGCCGGAGGCGGGGTCGTGGACGACGTCCAGGTGCGGGCCGGCGTGGCGCTCCAAGGCGCAACGCAGCTCGGGGCCGGCCGCGAGGACCTCCCGGAGGGCCCGCGCGGGCAGGAGGCGCGCCAGCGCTTCCAGGTGCGCCGCCGAGAGGGCGCCGGACGCGGCGCACACCGGGCGCGGGGGAGGCGTCGGCCCGCCGCTCACGCGAGCCACCCCCGGGCGACGATGCCGGCCACGCAGCAGGTCCAGGCGATCGCCCCGACCGTCACGGCCACCGCGGTCCGCCGGTCGGCGCGGGCCCGGCGGACCGCCGGGTCGGGATCGGGCCGGACCAGGCCCCGCAGCCGCTCGGCCGCCGCCAGGGCGCCCAGCGCGAACGCGCCGCGCTCCGCGTCCCGACGGACCAGCGCCGCGTCCAGCAGCGTGAGGAACAGCGCCCGGTAGGCCGGGTCCGACTCCATGCGCCGCAACTCGGCCCCGGTGCCGTCCCCTTCGGGCGGCGGGGCGCTCAAAGCAACCCCTTCGCGCTCTGTGCGTTGCGCCGCGCGTTCTCGGCGCGCAGGCGCTCCATGGGCTCGGCGGGCCGCACGTGCTGCGGCTCCGCCTCCCACTCGGCCCCGCCGTGCACGGGCCGCAGGGCCCAGTACGGGCCGGCGACCCCGCGGAACTCCCCGACGCGGTCACCCTGCGCGGTGTCCACCACGAGCGTGCCGGGGGACGGGGGTTGAGGCGGTTGTGTTTCACACATGACACCGTTCCTCTCCGTAGCCAATTCGCTACCCAACGGGTTCAGGATGACCCGGGCCAGGGGAGGCTTCAACTTGTCGAATTGGAACGGAAGATTGGTCAGGGGCCCTTGAACCGCAAGGAGTTGAATCCCGAACGCGGACCGCAGGCCGCCTTCGGCGCGCGTGTGCGCAGCTGGCGGGAGGAGCGTGGTTGGACGCAGGAGTTCCTGGGCGGGCGGCTCGGGTACTCCAGTACGCACGTGTCAGCGGTCGAAACCGGACGGAAAGTGCCGACCTTGCGGTTCTCGCGCAGTGCCGACGAGGTCTTCGGCACCGGCCAGGGCGAAAAGTCGTTCGAGCGCGAGTGGCGCGAGATCCGGCACGGCGTACTGCTGGAGGGCTTCCCGGAGTTCCTGGGCTACGAGAGCCGCGCGGTGGAAATCCGCCTGTACGAGGTGGGCGTCATACCTGGACTGCTCCAGACGCCGGAGTACGCGACGGTGCTCGCCGAGAGTGCCGTCAAACGAGGGGCCATCACTGCCGATCACGCGGCCGAGCGGATCGCCGTCGTCGCGGACCGACAGACGGTATTGCTGCGCACTCCTCCGCCGCTGATCCTCGCGATGCTCGACGAGAGCTGTATCCGTCGGCCCCTCGGCGGAGCCGCCCTGATGCGGGACCAGTTCACGCGACTGCTGGAATTCGCCGAACTGCCGAACACGGTGCTCCAGGTCGTCCCGTTCGAGTTGGGAGAGCGGCGTCCGTTCAACCTGCCCGTCACCGTGCTAACGCTGCCGGATCGCTCGATCATGTCCTACGCGGAATCTGCTCAACGGGGCCATCTGGAGCGGGACAACAACTCGGTAGTGCCCATGCTGACGGCCTACCATCAACTCCAGGCCGAAGCACCCACGCAGGCGGCTTCTGTGGCCATGATCGATCAGCTACGAAAGGGCACCTCGTGATGACCGAATCCCCCCGCTGGTTCACGTCCTCCTACAGCGACAACGGCGGCCAGTGTGTCGAGGTCGCCACGAACCTCGTCGCCTCTCGGGGTGTGGTTCCCGTCCGGGACTCCAAGCGTGACGACAGCCCCGTGCTCGGCTTCACCGCCACCGCGTTCGCCACCTTCGTGGACGGCGTCAAGGCGGTCTGAGCGTCGGTCCGGCCCCGGAGGCGTGCGCCGCCCCCGGGGTCCGATCCGTCAGCCCGCCGCGCGCGGGAGGCGGCGTTCCCAGGTGCGGTGGAAGACGACCTCGTCGCCCTCCCTGCAGACCACCTCGTTGGACGTCAGGAAGCCGCCCTCGTCGCAGGAGATCTCCGAGCGGGTCTCCACCCGTGCGTCCCAGCCCAGTTCCGGCCGGCGCAGTCGGATGTTCCACTCCGAGCGGGTGCGGGCCGACAGCGGGTCCGACTCCTGGATCTCGTACACCTCCCGCGCGTCCTCGCTGAACTCCAGGCCGTCCGGGTACACCCGGGTGCCCCCGTAGCGGGGGTCCACCTCCAGGCGCCAGGTGCCGGCCGCGACGTCCCGTACGACCAGGCGTTCCGGGCGCGGGCCCTCCAGGGTGTCCGGGTAGGCCACCGCGAGGGGCGCGGCCTGTTCCGGGGCCTCGAAGACGATCGTCTCGTCCGCGCGCGGGGAGGGCGGTCGGACGGGGAGTTCCAGGGTGCTGCCCGCCGGGTCGAGGGTCCAGCCGGCCTCCGAGCCGGCCCGCGGCCAGATCCAGGGCCAGTACGCGGAGGACACCGCGAGCCGGATCCGGTGCCCGGGCGGGAACGCGTGCCCGATGCCGTTCAGTTCGAAGGTGACGTCCTCGGTCGCGCCCGGCCGCCACGGCGCCGCCCGGTCCCGGCCGTGGCGCGCCGACAGGTTCAGCGCGCCCCGGGTGACCAGCGTCGAGGAGCCGTCGGGGGCGACGTCGCACAGCCGGGCCACGACCTGCCCGTACGGGACCTCCATGCGCAGCCGCAGCGTCACCGACGGCCGGCCGAGGATCTCCACCGGTTCGCCCGCCCCGACGGGGAACTCGAAGCAGGCCGACTTGGCGTCCTCCTCGCGCTGGTCCGGCGGCAGGTCGGCGTCGTTGCCGAAGGGGAAGAAGCGGCCCGCGTCCAGCCCGGTGTGCTGTGGCGAGGCGACGACCACAGGGGGGCCCTGGAGCCCGTACGAGACGGGGACGACCGTCGGGGACGGCCAGGCCCGTTCGCCCACCCAGCGGCCCGGCAGCCGCTCGTAGACGGTCGCCGGCGGGTGCGAGTCGCTGATCCAGGCGCGCAGCAGGGGTTCGTCCATGACGCCGTTGTCGTCGCCGCGCAGCCAGTGGTCCCACCAGCGCAGGGTCTCCTGGAGGAAGCCGATCGCCGGGCCCGGCGGCAGCCCGCGGTCCGGGTACTGGTGCGACCAGGGACCGATGAGGCCCCGTACGCGCCCGGTCGGGAGGTGCTCGACGAGCCGCAGGACGGTGTCCCGGTACGGGTCGTGCCAGCCGCCGACGGCCAGCACGGCGGCCTTCACGGCCCCGTAGTCCTCGCAGACGCTGCCGTGGCGCCAGTAGTCGTCGCGGGTCTGGTGGGCCAGCCAGGTGTGGACGAGCGGCTCGACGGCGGTGAGCCGGTCCAGCCACTGCTCGCGCCAGCCGTCGCCGACGAACAGCGGGTCCGGCGGCCGGGCGGCGAAGGCCAGCATGGTCGCCGCCCAGGCGTGCATGTCCACGGCCAGCACGGAGCCGCCCATGTAGTGCACGTCGTTGTCGTAGCGGTCGTCGGTCGAGCAGACGGTGACCACCGCCTTCAGGGCCGGCGGGGCCAGCGCCGCGATCTGGAGGCTGTTGAAGCCGCCCCAGGAGATCCCGAACATGCCGACCGCGCCCGTGCACCAGGGCTGCGCCGCCAGCCACTCCACCACGGCGACCCCGTCGGCGAGCTCCCGCGCGTCGTACTCGTCGCCCGGCAGGCCGCCGCTGCACCCGTGGCCGCGCACGTCGACGCGGACCGAGGCGTAGCCGTGCCCGGCGTACCAGGGGTGGCGCTGGCGGTCGCGGGGCGCGGTCCAGTCGGTGAGCCGGTAGGGGAGGTACTCCAGCAGGGCGGGGACGGGCTCGTCCGTCACCGGGCGCCAGATCCGCGCGTACAGCTCCACCCCGTCCGGCAGCGGGATCCGGACGTCCTCGTGGGTGGTCCCGTACGGGAACTCGGTACGGATGATCATCGGTGGTCGGGCCCCTTTCGGTGGACGGGGTGCGGTGCCTCAGTGGACGGGGTGCATGGTGCGGCGCAGCCAGGGCGCCAGCGCGACCACGACCAGGCCCGCCGCGACGGCGATGGCGCCGTTGACGCCGAAGTAGACGGGGTGGGAGACCCGGTCGTAGAGCTTCACGACCTGGGCCTGGATGCCGTTGGCCAGGGCCAGCGAGAGGAACCACAGGGCCATGGTCTGGCTCGCGTACGCCTTGGGGGCGAGCTTCGTGGTGGCGGACATGCCGGAGGTCTCCAACAGCACGTCGCCGAGGCCGAGCAGCAGGTACGAGCCGACGATCCACCAGGCGGCCATCTTGTACGTCTCGTCGGCGTGGCCCGAGGTGGGGACGACCATCAGCAGGAAGGACAGGCCGCCCAGGATCACCCCGATGGCGATCTTGTTGGAGGCGTGCGGCTGGCGGCGGCCCATCCGGACCCACAGCGCGGCCACCACGGGCGCCAGCGCCACCTCGAAGGCGCCGAGCGCGGAGGCGTACCAGCCGGCGGGGAAGTCGAAGCCGAGGATGGTGGTGCGGGCGTTGGTCGAGGCCAGCAGCATCATCGTCGAGTAGGCCTGGAAGAGGATGAAGTTGAAGGCGACCGAGGCCAGGAAGAGCACCACGTACGGGCGCAGCCGGCCGCGTTCCTCGGCCGTGACGCGGGGGCTGCGGAACATGACCGCGAAGTAGACGATCGGCGCGATCACCGAGACGAGGGTCAGGACGTCGACGAAACGGGCCATCGTCAACCAGCCGATGGCGGCCAGGAGGGTGGCGATGACGGCGAACGCGAGGCAACCGCCGACGATCTTCCGGATGGCGGCGCGCATCGCGTCGGGGGCGAGGGCGTACTCGGCCGAGTGTTTCCGTCCGGCCAGATGGCGGCGTCCCAGCACGTACTGGACGAGCCCGGCGGTCATGCCGATGGCGGCGGCGGAGAAGCCCCAGTGCCAGCCCTCGCGCTCGCCGAGCCAGGCGGTGATCAGCGGGCCGGCGAAGGCGCCGATGTTGATGCCCATGTAGTAGAGGGCGAACCCGGCGTCGCGCCGTTCGTCGTCCGTGCGGTACAGCTTGCCGACCATGCTGGCCACGTTGGGCTTGAGCAGGCCGGTGCCGGCGCTGATCAGGCCGAGTCCGACCCAGGTCATCGCGGCGGTGGGCACGGCCATGGCGTAATGCCCGCAGGCGATCAGGACGCCGCCGTAGAGCACCGCCCGGTAGGAACCGAGGATCCGGTCGGCGAGCCACCCGCCGGCCACCGAGACGAGGTAGACCATGGTCCCGTACGCCGCCGCGACGGACGCCGCGCTGCCCGGGTCCATGCCCAGGCCGCCGCTCGCCACCGCGTCCGCGAAGTAGAGGACGAGGATGGCCTGCATGCCGAGGAAGGAGAACCGCTCCCAGACTTCCAGCCCGGACAGGGTGGCCAGGCCCCTGGGATGCCCCAGGAAGGCGTGGTCGTCACCGGGCGGCGGCTGGTCCGCCTCCGGGTCGGGCCCGTCCATATCGGTCATGGTTCTGGACACCACAGATTCTCCGGTCGTTTCGACTTCCACTGAACATACCGGGGTGTATCGGGCGCTGCGCGCGTGGCGGCCGGACAGGCGCTCTGGGTGATCGAAAACGGACCGGATACGCTGGCTTGAGTGATGGCAGCGACACATCGACAATCCATGTGATCGTCAAGGTGATCGTCAGCAGACAGGAGTACCCCTCGTGACCGTCGTCGGGCCGTTCGGACTGAGCGTGCGGGACCAGGCTCTTGAGACCGATGTCCAGGCCGGACTGGCCGCCGTCGAGGCGGGTCTGCTGGAGGCCACCAAGAGCGAAGTCCCCTTCATCACCGAGGCCGCGCAACACCTGGTGAAGGCCGGGGGCAAGCGCTTCCGCCCACTGCTGGTGATGCTCGCGTCCCGCTTCGGCGATCCCTACGCCCCCGGGATCGTGCCGTCCGCGGTGGTCGTGGAGCTCACGCACCTGGCCACGCTCTACCACGACGACGTCATGGACGAGGCCGACGTGCGCCGCGGCGTGGAGAGCGCCAACGCCCGCTGGGGCAACTCCGTCGCCGTCCTGACGGGTGACTTCCTCTTCGCCCGCGCCTCCCACATCCTGGCCGACCTCGGGCCGGAGGCCGTCCGCATCCAGGCCGAGGCCTTCGAGCGGCTCGTCACCGGCCAGATCCTGGAGACGGCCGGCCCGCGCGACGGGCGCGACCCGGTCGCGCACTACCTCGACGTCATCGCCGGCAAGACCGGCTCGCTGATCGCGGTCTCCGGCCGGTTCGGCGCGCTGATGGCCGGCGCCGACGAGGCCGTCGTCAACATCCTGACCCAGTACGGCGAGCGGCTCGGCACCGCCTTCCAGCTCGCCGACGACGTCCTCGACATCGCCTCCGACTCCCACGAGTCCGGCAAGACCCCCGGCACCGACCTGCGCGAGGGCATCCCCACCCTGCCCGTGCTGCGGCTGCGCGAGATGGCCGAGCGCGACGGCCGCCCCGAGGACCTGGAACTCGTCACGCTGCTCGACGGCGACCTCACGGACGACGCCCGGCACGCCGAGGTCCTGGCCCGGCTGCGGGTCCACCCCGCGCTGGAGCGGGCCCGCCGCGACACCATCCGCTACGCGGAGGACGCGCGCGCCACCCTGGCCCCGCTGCCGGAGTGCTTCGCGAAGTCCGCGCTGGAGGAACTGTGCGACGCGGTGGTCCACCGCGCCGGCTGACGCCGTCCCGCCCCGGGGTGCCCCGCGCCCCACGCCGGCGAAATGACTGCCTCCCCCCGGGCGACCCCTACGGGTCGGGGGAGGCGGGCCGCCGCGGTGTCATCCCACGGTCGTACGCGGAGTTGGCTCCGGGGGCTGACGCCCCGGGGGCCGCGATTTGGTCAGATGGAGACATCGAACCCCAGCGGACCGGGTGAGCGCGGCGACACGGGGGTCGCCGCCGACGACACAGAGGGCAGGGCACTGACATGGCAGCGAACACGAAGACCTCGCGGAAGGCCGCACGGTACGCCGTACCGGTCGCGGTGGTGGGCATCGCGGTGGCGACCGTCGCGATGGTCCCCGCCTTCGCCAACGCCGGCGGACCCGATCTTCCCGACGTCACGGCGCAGCAGCTGATCGAGAAGGTCGCCGCGTCCGACGTCGAGCAGCTCTCCGGCACCGCGCGGCTGACCACCGACCTGGGCCTGCCGAAGATCGCCTCCGGCCTCCTCGGCGGCGGTGGCGTCACCGGCGGCTCGGCCAACCCGGAGGACAA
Organism: Streptomyces sp. NPDC048383; assembly: GCF_040651775.1. Taxonomy (NCBI): domain Bacteria; kingdom Bacillati; phylum Actinomycetota; class Actinomycetes; order Kitasatosporales; family Streptomycetaceae; genus Streptomyces; species Streptomyces sp. NPDC048383. The sequence goes on along the minus strand of NZ_JBEZKS010000053.1, from coordinate 6,062 downwards.
GATCGCGCAGCTGGCGAACGGCTCGCACACCTTCCGCGTCGCCGCGGACGGCCCGGACCGCCAGAAGCTCACCTTCCTCGACGGGAAGGACGAGTACAGCCTGATCCACAACGGCGCCGACGTCTGGGGCTACGACTCGAAGTCCAACGAGGTCTTCCACGAGAAGAACCCCGAGGGCGCCGGCAAGGGCACCGAGCACGGGACGCCCGACCGGATGCCGGGCTCCCCGCAGCAGATGGCCCAGGAGATCCTCAAGGCCGCCGGCCCGACCACGGCCATCAGCGTCGGTGACACGGCGCAGGTCGCCGGGCGGGACGCCTACCAGCTGGTCCTCAAGCCCAAGCAGAGCGGCTCCACGGTCGGCTCGGTGCAGATCGCGGTCGACGCCAAGAACGGCGTCCCGCTGCGCGTCCAGCTGCTCTCCAGCCAGGGCGGCAAGCCGATCGTCGACGCGGGCTTCACCAAGGTCGACTTCGCCAAGCCCGCCGCCGACACCTTCGCGTTCACCCCGCCCAAGGGCGCCAAGGTGACCGAGGGCCTGGAGGGCGAGGGCAAGGAGCACGGCAAGGACCTCAAGGCCCTGGAGTCCTTCCCCGGGCTCGACGCGCTGACCGGCGGCGGCAACGGGGACGTGAAGGTCCTCGGCGAGGGCTGGGCCACCGTCGCCCGCATCGACACCGGCGCCGGCCAGGGCCTCAAGGAGCTGGAGAAGGACAAGAACGCCCCCAAGGAGGCGCAGCAGTTCCTGAACTCCCTCGGTGACAAGGTCACCGGGAAGTTCGGCGAGGGCCGGGTCCTGTCGACCCGCCTGGTCAACGCCCTGATCACGGACGACGGCAAGGTCTACGTCGGCGCCGTCACCAAGGACGCGCTGATCAAGGCCGCCGACGCCGCCAAGTAGTCGCGAGCGGCGCCGCGTAGCCGCGGTGACCACGCGAAGGGTGGCCCGGGACCTGTGTCCCGGGCCACCCTTCTGCCGTTCCCCTCCTGCGTACAGCACACCCGCTGTACCGTGTTGGCCATGTCGAGACACGTCACCATTCGCCTGGACGAAGAGTTCCACGAGCGCCTCAAGGTACGCGCGGCGGCGCTTGGCACGACGGTCACCGCACTGATCACCGAGGTGACGGAGCGCGAACTCGACGAGGACCGGAAGACGTTCCTCACCGGCATCGAGGAGTTCGCCGACCACTGGGGCTACTTCCAGGAGCGGTTCGGCAATTGAAGATCACCATGGAGTGGGCCTGGACTGCCCTCGCCCACCACCTGCCGTCGGATCCCGCCGTATGGGACCCCTCCGGGGTGGCCGCCGCCGTCGCCCGGCACCAGAACGACCTGGTGCTGGTGCCCGAACAGCCGGCCCCCGACACCGCCTGGCGGGCCGCCGCGTTCCTGCACACGCTGGCCGTCTGTCCCGCGCTGGAATCCCCGATGAACGAGTTCTACGCGGCCGCGGCCACCCGCTCGTACCTGCGGGTGGCCGGGGCCAGACAACTTCCGACGCCGGAGGAGCTCGGCGACCTCGTGGAGGCCGCGAAGCTCGGCCGCGCCGACATCGCGGCCGTCGCCGAGGAGTTGCGCGCCCGGATCCAGGAACCGTTGTCCGCTTCGCTCCGGTCGGGACCCGAGGACGAGTGAGGCCGGCGCCGCCCCGTACGGAGCGACGCCGGACCCGTCACTAGAAGGTGATCTTCCAGCTGTTGATGTAGCCGACGTCCTGCGCCGCCACGTCCTTGACCTGGAGCTTCCAGACGCCGTTCGCCACCTCGCTCGACGCGTTCACCGTGTACGAGGCGATGACGTTGTCGGCGGAGTCCGAGCCGGAGTTCTTCAGCCGGTACGCCGTCCCGTCGGGGGCGATCAGGTCGATCTGGAGGTCACCGCGGTAGGTGTGGACGATGTTCACGTCGACCTTGGTGGTGGCGGGCGCGTTGCCCGTGACGCCGGACACCGTGATCGGGGAGTTGACCCCGGCGGCGGGGGAGTCCGGGATGTTCACGTCCGTCGTGTTCTCGAAGGACTGGCCCGGCGGGACCGGGGTGGACGCCCCGAGGTTCCAGATCGCGTAGGCGATGGCGTCCGCGTTGCGGTCCAGGGCGGTGTCGTTGATGTTCGCGGTGTTGTCGCAGGAGGAGTGGTAGCAGCGGTCGAAGGACTGACCGGCGGTGCCGCCCCACTTCTGCGCCTGCGCCGAGGACTTGCTGTTGCTGGCACCGCTGAACAGACCGCCGACGGGTATGCCGACGTTCTTGAAGGACGCGTGGTCCGAGCGGCCGTCGCCCTCGGTCTCGATCTCCGTCGGGACGCCGAGACCGGCGTAGTAGTTCTTGAACGTCTGCTCGATGGTCGGGTCGTCGTCGTAGACGAAGTAGCCCGGGTTCGGCGAGCCGATCATGTCGAAGTTCAGGTACCCGGCGAACTTGGCGCGCTCGGCGGTCGGCAGGTTGTTGACGTAGTACTTCGAGCCGACCAGGCCCAGCTCCTCCGCGCCCCACCAGCCGAAGCGCAGGTGCTTCGTCGGCTGGAGGCCCGCCCGCGACACGGCGAGAGCGGTCTCCAGGACCGCCGCGCTGCCCGAGCCGTTGTCGTTGATGCCCGCGCCCGAGGTCACCGAGTCCAGGTGCGCGCCGGACATCAGCACCGAGTTGGGGTCACCGCCCGGCCAGTCGGCGATCAGGTTGTAGCCGGTGGCACCGCTGGAGGTGAAGGTCTGGAGCGTGGTGGTGAACCCGGCCGCGTCCAGCTTGGCCTTCACGTAGTCGATCGAGGCCTTGTAGCCGGCCCGGCCGTGCGCGCGGTTGCCACCGTTGTTCGCGGCGATCGTCGACAGCTGCGTGAGATGGGCCTTGACGTTGGCCAGCGGGATGTCGGGCGGGGTGGGGGCCGCGGCGACCGCCGTGGGTGCGGCGAGCGCGACGGGGGCGGTGGCGCCCAGCAGACCGGTGACCGCGATCGCGGCCACGGCGGCGAGGCGCCGGGAGACGGACAGGCTCATGTGGGGGCTCCGGGATTCCGTATGGGGATGAGACGGAACGTGCGGGGATAGAGCAGGTGAGCTTGTAGTGCGTCAGTGCGAGCCTGATGTTCAGCGAGAGCATGACAATCCGTCAAGACCACAATCCGGTCAGGGCGGTTCGGAAAACGGACGATCCCCGGTACAGATGTTCCGTACCGGGGATCGGGTGGGCGAAAGGGGGCGGTGTTACGCCGGTTCGCGGGTCTGTGCGGGAGGAGCGGCGGGCCCGTCGGTGAGGGCCGCGTCGGGGGTCTCGCGGGCGGCCTCCCGGGCGCTCGCCTGCGGGAGTTCCTGCGGGCCCGCACCGAGCGCGGTCGCCGCGGCGGCGGCGAGTCGGGCCCGCGACCTGCGGGAAGTGCGCAGCGCGTCCCAGGTCAGGATCGCGAGGGCGGCCCACACCAGGGAGAAGCCCGCCCAACGCTCGGGCGGCATCGCCTCGTGGAAGTACAGGACGCCGAGCCCGAACTGGAACACCGGGGCCATGTACTGGAGCAGCCCGAGGGTGGACAGCGGCACCCGGATCGCGGCCGCCCCGAAGAGCACCAGCGGGATCGCGGTGACCAGGCCCGTCGCGGCCAGCAGCAGGGAGTGCCCGAGGCCCTCCGTGGCGAACGTCGAGTCGCCCTGGACCGCCAGCCACAGCAGGTAGGCGAGGGCCGGCGGGAACAGCAGGGCCGTCTCCGCCGTCAGTGACTCCAGGCCGCCCATGTCGAGCTTCTTCTTGATCAGTCCGTACGCGGCGAAGGAGAAGGCCAGGATCAGCGAGATCCACGGCGGCCGCCCGTACCCCACGGCGAGCACCACCACGGCCGCGAACCCGATGGCGACGGCCACCCACTGGGCCCGGCGCAGCCGCTCCCCGAGCACCAGTACGCCGATCGCGATGGTGACCAGCGGGTTGATGAAGTAGCCGAGGCTGGCCTCGACGACCTGCCCGTTGTTCACCGCCCAGATGTACAGGCCCCAGTTCACGCTGATCACGGACGCGGCGAGCGCCGTCAGCCCGAGCTTGCGGGGCTGCCGGGCCAGCTCACGGATCCAGCTCCAGCGGCGCAGCGCCAGCAGCGCGATCCCGACGACGGCCAGGGACCACACCATCCGGTGGGCCAGGATCTCGATCGCGCCCGAGGGCTTGAGCAGGGGCCAGAAGAGGGGTACGAGCCCCCACAGCCCGTACGCGCCGAATCCGGAGAGCAATCCCGTGCGCTGCTCGTTCTCGGCCTTCACGGGTCCTCCAGTGCTACTTCCGGCCAATCTCACAACGCAATGACCGTAGCGCCGCAGGCGTCCGATGTCATGCCCGTTCGAGCGAGATACTCATGACATCTCGGTGGGTGGGACGACCGGTCGGCCGGGTCGCCCCGGCCGGTCGCGGTGGGTGATCCGGATCAGGCCAGGGCGGCGGTGACCGCGGCGGCGAGCGGAGTGGTCGGCCGGCCGATCAGCCGGGCCAGGTCTCCGCTCGTACCGGCCAGCCGGCCGCGCGCGATGGCCGCGTCGACGTCGACCAGGATCGCGGCGAACCCCTCGGGCACGCCGGCGCCGGTCAGGATCGCCAGGTGCTCGTCGGCGGTCACCGAGGCGTACGCGACTTCCTTGCCGGCCTGCCGGGCGACCTCGGCGGCGTACTCGGCCAGGCCCCACGCGGTGTCGCCGGAGAGCTCGTAGACCCGGTTCAGGTGCCCGTCGCCGGTCAGGACGGTCGCGGCGGCAGCCGCGTAGTCGGCCCGCGCCGCGGAGGCGATCCGGCCCTCGCCGGCGCTGCCGACGACGGCGCCGTGCGCCAGGACGCCGGGCAGCTGGGCGGTGTAGTTCTCGTGGTACCAGCCGTTGCGCAGGAAGGTGTGGGGGAGCCCGGAGTCGAGGATCGCCTGCTCGGTGACCTTGTGCTCGGCCGCCAGGTCGAAGTCGGCCTCGGGGCCGCCGAGGATCCCGGTGTACGCCAGCTGGGCGACCCCGGCCGCCTCGGCGGCCTTGATCACGGCGGTGTGCTGCGGGACGCGCCGGCCGACCTCGCTGCCGGAGATCAACAGCACCCGGTCGCCGGCCCGGAAGGCAGGGGCCAGGCTCGCGGGGTCGTCGTAGTCGGCGACCCGTACCTCGACGCCCCGCGCGGCGAGGTCGGCGGCCTTCGCCTCGTCGCGCACGACGGCGGCCACCCGCTCGGCGGGGACCAGGTTCAGCAGCTCCTCGATGACGAGGCGGCCCAGGGATCCGGTGGCTCCGGTGACGACGATGCTCATGATGCGCTCCAGTGCGATGACCAGGTGGATGACACCATCCTACGGAGAGCGCTAACTATTGGAAAGTACCCACTTGAAAGTAAGGTACTGGCATGGAAGTAAGTAGCCCCGGTAAGCCCGCCGACATCCGGGCCCCGATGTGCCCCTCGCGCGGGATCCTGGAGCACGTCACCAGCCGGTGGGGCGTGCTCGTCCTCGCCGCCCTGATCGAGCGCTCCCACCGCTTCAGCGAACTGCGCCGGGAAGTGGGCGGCGTCAGCGAGAAGATGCTCGCCCAGACCCTGCGGACGCTGGAGCGCGACGGCTTCGTCCTGCGCCACGCGCACCCGGTGATCCCGCCGCACGTCGACTACACCCTCACGGAACTGGGCCGCGAGGCCGCCGAGCAGGTGTGGGCCCTGGCGCGCTGGACGGAACGCCGCACGGCCGAGGTCCAGGGCGCCCGCGCGGCCTACGACGCCGCCCGCGCGGCGCAGGACGAGGGCCGTGCCGCGCAGGACGCGGCCCGGGCCGCACGCGACGAGGCCCGGCCCCCGTCGTAACGGGTTCCGGGCCTCGTCGTGCCTCGCTGCCGGTTCGCGGCCGGTACCAGGCCGGCCGGATGACGCCGTCCGATGCCTAGTCGGTGACGGTCCAGGTGTCGGCGCCCGCCAGCAGCGTCGCCAGATCGCCCTTGCCCCGCTGGTCGACGGCGGTCTCCAACTGCTCGGCCATGAGGGTGTCGTAGACGGGGCGTTCGACGCTGCGCAGGACGCCGATGGGGGTGTGGTGGAGGGTGTCGGGGTCGGCGAGGCGGGAGAGGG
>NZ_JBEZKS010000052.1:0-62336 GCF_040651775.1 Streptomyces sp. NPDC048383 | reverse complement strand
ATCTCCTCGGAACCAACAACGTGCGTGACACCACGGCCCCTGGCTCCCTTGGCAACGACGTGGACAGGCTGCTCGGAGTCATCAGCTGGCCGACGTTCACGTCGGCCGCCCCCGCGTCACGCCTGTGGATCAGTTGGCGCCGAGGTGGGCGAAGTCCGCCCACTCCTTCTCGCCTTCCTTGGTGGCGTTCGAGGTGTAGACGGGGCCGAACGCGGCGGGGATGGCGGCGACCGAGGCCTTGGTGGCGGCGAAGCCGGCGTGGCCGAGGGAGGCGCTGCCGATCTCGACGCCATCGTCGGCCAGTGCGGCTCCGGCGCCGCCCAGCAGGATGCCCGCAGCGAGGACACAGGCGGCAAGGGAAGAGCGCGTACGCATATCTGCTCCTAGAAATGATCGGATGACGCGAGCCCGGAAAGGGACGAGTCGTCCGGTTCAACTCCAGGAGAGGGACGCGGGAGACGGTGTCTCACTCCGATGGCGCAGACCCAAAACGAGCGGTCAGTACACCGGCGAAGCCTGACGCGCCGCCACGACGGCCGCCCCCGGCTCACGCGGTGAGGGCCGGCCCGCCCGTCTCGGCTGCGCGGGAACCCCCGAAGCAGCTCCGATCCCGATCCGGGGCACCCCGCTACGCCCGGCCCCGCCCCGGCCCCGCCCCCACCACCGGCGTGATCGTCGTTTCCGTCGGGTCGTGGATGTCCGCTTCGCGTTGGCGTTCGGCGCTGTCGCTGATGCGGAGCAGCAGGGCGATCATGATCCAGTTGGCCAGCAGGGACGAGCCGCCCTTCGCCAGGAAGGGCAGGGCCTTGCCGGTCAGGGGGATGAGGCCCGTGACGCCGCCGGCGACCACGAACACCTGGAGCGCCAGCGCCGCCGCCAGACCCACCGCGAGGAGCTTCCCGAACGGGTCCCGCGCCGCCAGGGCCATCCGCAGCCCGCGCTGTACGAGGAGTGCGTAGAGCAGGATGATGGCCATGACCCCGGCCAGGCCGAGTTCCTCGCCCACCGTCGTCAGGATGAAGTCGCTGCGGCCGGCGAACGCGATCAGCTCGGGGTGGCCCAGCCCCAGGCCGGTGCCGGAGATGCCGCCCGTGCCGAAGCTGAACAGGGCCTGGGCGGACTGGTCCGAGGTGACGCCGGGCGGCCGGGTCTCCCAGTAGTACGACAGCGGGTTCAGCCAGGCGGCCACGCGGGCCTTCACGTGCGGCTCCGTCGAGCCGACGACGAAGGCGCCGACGGAGGCCATCAGCAGGCCGCACGCGATCCAGCTGGTGCGTTCGGTGGCGACGTACAGCATCACCACGAAGACCCCGAAGAAGATCAGCGAGGTGCCCAGGTCACGCTCGAAGACCAGGACCAGCATCGACAGGATCCACACGGTGACGATCGGACCGAGCTGGCGCATCGGGGGCAGCCGCATGCCGAGGAACTTCCGGCCGGTCAGCGCGAGCGAGTCGCGGTGTACGACCAGGTAGCCCGCGAAGAAGACCGCGATCATGATCTTCACGAACTCGCCGGGCTGGAGCGAGAAGCCGAACAGCTTGATCCACCGCTTCGCGCCGTACGTGTCCGCGCCGAAGAACGCCGGCGCGATCAGCAGCACCAGCGACACGGCCATCGTGATGTAGATGAACCGTTGCAGCAGCCGGTGGTCGCGCAGCAACGCCACGACGAGCAGGCAGGCGGCGACCCCGACCACCGTCCACATCAGCTGGCCGGGCGCGTTCGCGTCCGAGTTGTACCGCTCGATGTACCCCTGGTCGAGCCGGTGGATCAGGACGAGCCCGAGCCCCGTGAGCAGCATGGCCAGCGGGAAGATCAGCGGGTCCGCGTACGCCGCGAACCGCCGGATGCCCAGGTGTCCGACGAGGGACAGCAGGCTCATGCTGATGACGAAGCCGGCCAGGTGCTGCGGCAGCTCGTCGTTCATGGCGAGGCCGGCGCTCACGTGGCCGAAAACCGCGAGGGCGACGACGAGGACGAGCAGCAGCGCTTCGGTGCGTCGGCGGGGTCCCGCCGACGTGCGGGGCCTCAGTCCACGCACGGGATGCCGCCGCCGTCGATGCTGCCCTTCGGCGGCTGCGGCGGTGACTCCGGCTGTGGGGGTGAAGCGGAGGATGACGGCGCAGGGGCACCCGGGGCAGACGACGGCGGCGATGACGACGACGACGGTGACGGCGATGACGGCGATGACGGCGATGACGACGCAGCACCCGGTGCACCGGGGACCGCAGCGGTCCGGGGACCGATCTGCTCGGCTATGAGGCGCTTTATCTTCATATCATCTACGACGTTGATGTCCTCCCCATGGTTCCTTCCGAACCCTTCGACGGGAAGTGTCGTGAATTGCACTTTCCCCCCGGACAGGTTCTTCGCCTGCTTCACGAACGACAGCAGGTCCCACCCGGAGTCCGTCACGACGTCCTTCTTCGCCGTGTCGATCAGTTTGACCAGCTTCACCGGATCGGTGAAGGTCCCCGCCGAGTTCAGTTTCTGGGTGGCCCCCGCCAGGAAGGCCTGCTGCCGCTTGGTCCGGTCCAGGTCGCCCCCCTCCAGGCCGTGCCGCTGGCGTACGAAGGCCAGCGACTGCCGGCCGTCCAGCTGCTGCCGGCCCGCCGGGAAGTCCGCCCCCGACCAGCGGTCCTTCACCGGCTTGTTCAGGCACACCGGGACCCCGTCCAGCGCGTCCGCGAGGTGGTAGAAACCAGCCAGGTTCAGCTCCGCGAAATGATCGACCGGCACGCCCAGGAAGTTCCGTACGGTGTCGATCTGCGCCCGGCGCCCCGCCTCGCGGCCCTCCTGCTCCAGCTGTCGCCGGTCCTTGACGCCCCGAGCCGACAGTTGCTCCTCCTTGGCGGCCTTCGCCAGCCCGTACGCCTTCTTGATCTTGTCCTTGCCGTGGCCGGGTATCGCGACGAAGTCGTCGCGCGGGATCGAGAAGGCCTTCGCCCGGCTGCCGTCGGCGGGCACGTGCAGCAGGATCATGGTGTTCGCGTTGTAGCCGCCGATGTCGGAGCTGCCCGCGTGCAGCTTGTCGAGCACCTCGTCCGGCAGCGGGTCGCCGTTCTGGTCGCGGCGACTGTCCAACCCCATGAGCAGGACGTTCACGTCCCCGTGCGCCGACTTCTCGGCGCCCTCAAGGGCCTTGGAGCTGCCGATGCTCGACACCAGGTCCCGGTAGACGTACCAGGCGGCGCCGCCCGCCACCGCCGTCAGTACGCAGCCGGTGACCAGCACCGTGCGGCCGATCCGGCGCGGCGGGGGCCTGCGGCGACTGGTCTTCCTCCGTTGCGCGCTCATGCCCACCGATGCTGACGCACGCCCGCTGAAGGAATCCTGAGGACCGACGGGACGAGCGGCAGGACCGCACCCCCGCGCCGGCGGCCGGAATCAGCGGCGGGACCGCACCCCCGCGTCGGCGGCCGGAATCAGCGGCGGGACCGCACCCCCGCACCGCGGCCGGAATCAGCGGCCGCCCCCGTCCCCCGCCCCCGGGATCCGCAGCCTCAGCCGCGCGCCTCCCTCGCGCGCGGGGAGGGCGCGTACGTCGCCGCCGTGCGCCCGGGCGATCTCCCGGGCGATGGCCAGGCCCAGGCCGGTCCCGCCGGCGGCCCGGCCCCGGTCGGCGTCCAGTCGTACGAACCGCTCGAAGACCCGGGTCCGGTCCGCGTCCGGGATGCCCGGACCGTCGTCGATCACCTCCAGCTCCGCCCAGTCCCCGCACGCCCGCGCCCGGACGACGACCCCGCCGCCGGCATGCCGCAGGGCGTTGTCCACCAGGTTCGCCAGAGCCCGCTCCAGTCGGGCCGGGTCCCCGTACGTCGCCACGGGCGCGGCCGCCTCCACCCGCAGCGGGACCCGGGGCGCGGGCCGGCGGGCCGCGTCCTCGGCGGCCAACAGGGCGAGGTCGACGGGCTCGGGGCGCGGCGCCGGACCGCCGTCGAGGCGGGCGAGCAGCAGCAGATCGGCGGCGATCCGCTGGAGCCGTTCGGTGTCGGCCAGCGCGGCGGCCACCGACGCCCGGTCGGGCCGCTCCCCGGCCAGCGCCACCTCCAGCCGGGAGCGAACGGCGGCGAGCGGGTTGCGCAGCTCGTGGGAGGCGTCGGCGGTGAACTGCCGCTGCCGCGCGTCGGAGCGCTCCAGCCGGTCGAGGGTGTCGTTGACGGTCCGGGCCAGCCGGGCTATCTCGTCCGCGCCGCCCGGGTCGGGCACCCGCCGATCCAGCTCGCTCGCGGTGACGGCGGCCAACCCGGTACGGATCGCGGTGACGGGGCGCAGGGCGTGGCCGGTGACCCACCAGGCCAGCGCGGCGGCGAAGGCGACGAGCGGGGGCGCGCCGGCGAGCAGGCCGGCGGCGATGGCCCGGGTGGCGTCGTCCACGTCGCCGAGCACGGTCGCCGCGTACACGGCGTACGGACCACGCTCCCCGGCAGCCCCGCCGGCCCCCACGGCAGCCCCGGCCCCACCACCCCCCACCGGCCCCGGCGTCGCGACGACCACCACCGCGCGGCGCAGGCCGCCGGGGTGGGCCGGGGGCAGGACCGTCGAGCGGGAGTCGTCGCCGGGGCCGGGGAACAGCGCGCCGAAGTCCGGGGCGTCCTTCGGGTCGCCGCTCGCGGCGACCGTCCGCCCGGCCGCGTCCCGTACGAGGACCAGGTCGACCCCGCCCTCGGGCGCGGGCAGCCGCCCGCCGGGGGACAGGGCCCGGGCGTCGAACTGGGCGGCGGCCTTGCGGGCGGCGAGCTCGGTGCGGCCGGTCGTGTTGTCGAGGAGGTTGGCGCGCAGCACGGCGTGCAGCCACAGCCCGCCGACGGCCAGGACCGCCGCCATCGCGAGGGCGGCGGCCAGGGCGGTACGGGCCCGCAGGCTACTCGCCACCGTCGGGCGCCATCCGGTAGCCGGTGCCGTGGACGGTGAGGATGGAGCGGCGGCCGAAGGGCGCGTCGATCTTCTTGCGCAGGGAGGAGACGTACACCTCCACGATGTTCGGATCGATGGCGTGCGGGGTGTCCCAGACCTCGTCGAGGATGTCCTGCTTGGCGACGGCCCGGCCGGGCCGTTCCATCAGGCAGGCGAGGACGCCCCGTTCGCGGGCGGTGAGTTCGATGTCCCGGGTGCCGCGCCGGCAGCGCCGGTCCTGCGGGTCGAGGACGAGGTCCCCGACCCGCAGGACGGTGGGTTCGGGGGCGGCGGCCCGCCGGGTGAGGGCCCGCAGCCGGGCGCCGAGCACCACGAAGGAGAACGGTTTGGTGAGGTAGTCGTCGGCGCCCGCGTCGAGCCCGTCGGCCTCGTCGCGTTCCCCGTCGCGGGCCGTCAGCATCAGGACGGGGGTCGGGTCGCCGTGGGCGCGCATCCGGGTGCAGATCTCGTGGCCGTCGAGGCCCGGCAGCATCAGGTCCAGGACCACGACGTCGTACGGTCCGCCGGTGCGGGCCAGGTCGAGGCCGCGGTGCCCGTCGTGGGCCACCTCGACGCGGTGGCCGTCGGCGGAGAGGCCCTGTCGTAGGGATTCGGCCAGGTTCTCTTCGTCTTCGACGACCAGGATGCGCACCGCTCAAGCGTCACATACCGGACGGGAACACCCGTCAGGCGGTGGGCGGCCCGGCCGCGACACTTGTCCCCGCCCCGCCCGGGAGGCCCGGACGGCGCGGGCGACGGAGCGGACGTCCCGCACCGCGACGGCGAGGCCGAGCAGCCCCCGTGGCGCCCGGTAGGGCCCGGGCCCCGAGGTCGGCACAGACCGCATCGGTGGCGTCGGGCCCGCTGACGACGGTCGCGGCCGGGGCGGTCGGCGGGGCGTCGAAGGTGGTGTCCACGGAGACCCGGGTGAGGGGGGAGGAGCCGTCCCCGGCGGTCGGGGTGCACCGCGGACCTGCGGGGACACGGAAAAATATCTGGCCGTGCGACCCGGGGGAAGGCCTGTGACCAGGCCTCAACACGCCTTCCGGGCGGCCGAATCCGCCCGGCTCGGCCGGCGCGTGTTGGCACTCCGCTTGACCGAGTGCTAATCGCCGGAATAGTGTCACACCTGGCACTCGCCACTGGTGAGTGCCAACACAGCGACAGGCAGGTCCGGCACCCGCGACGACGGATCGACCTGGTCGCCACCTCAGACAGTTAACCCCGGATTCCCGAAGGGGGAGGTCGGATCGTGACGACCACCAGCTCCAAGGTTGCCATCAAGCCGCTCGAGGACCGCATTGTGGTCCAGCCGCTCGACGCCGAGCAGACCACGGCCTCTGGCCTGGTCATTCCGGACACCGCGAAGGAGAAGCCCCAGGAGGGCGTCGTCCTTGCCGTCGGTCCCGGTCGCTTCGAGGACGGCAACCGTCTTCCGCTCGACGTCACCGTCGGCGACGTCGTCCTGTACTCCAAGTACGGCGGCACCGAAGTGAAGTACAACGGCGAGGAGTACCTCGTCCTCTCGGCTCGCGACGTTCTCGCGATCGTCGAGAAGTAATCACTTCTCCAGTTTTGCTGTGAGCTACGCCCCTGGTCACCCTGCTGATGCCGGGCGGCGAGGGGCGTAGTTCGTTTCCATGCGGTCGCGGTGAGCGGCCGAGGATCGCAACGAGAGGGCGGAACCGCTCCCATGCCGAAGATTCTGAAGTTTGACGAGGACGCCCGTCGCGCCCTCGAGCGCGGCGTCAACAAGCTTGCCGACACGGTCAAGGTGACGATCGGCCCCAAGGGCCGCAACGTCGTCATCGACAAGAAGTTCGGCGCGCCCACCATCACGAACGACGGTGTCACCATCGCTCGCGAGGTCGAGCTGGACGACCCGTACGAGAACCTGGGCGCCCAGCTCGTGAAGGAGGTGGCGACCAAGACCAACGACATCGCGGGTGACGGCACCACCACCGCCACCGTGCTGGCCCAGGCACTGGTCCGCGAGGGTCTGCGCAACGTCGCCGCGGGTGCTTCCCCGGCCGCCCTGAAGAAGGGCATCGACGCCGCGGTCAAGGCCGTGTCCGAGGAGCTCCTCGCGACCGCCCGCCCGATCGAGGACAAGTCCGACATCGCCGCCGTGGCCGCGCTCTCCGCGCAGGACTCGCAGGTCGGCGAGCTCATCGCCGAGGCGATGGACAAGGTCGGCAAGGACGGTGTCATCACCGTCGAGGAGTCCAACGCCTTCGGCCTGGAGCTCGAGTTCACCGAGGGCATGGCCTTCGACAAGGGCTACCTCTCGCCGTACATGGTGTCCGACCAGGAGCGCATGGAGGCCATCCTCGATGACCCGTACATCCTGATCCACCAGGGCAAGATCTCCTCGATCCAGGACCTGCTGCCGCTGCTGGAGAAGGTCATCCAGGCCGGCGCCTCCAAGCCGCTGCTGATCATCGCCGAGGACGTCGAGGGCGAGGCGCTCTCCACCCTCGTCGTCAACAAGATCCGCGGCACCTTCAACGCGGTCGCCGTCAAGGCCCCCGGCTTCGGTGACCGCCGCAAGGCCATGCTCCAGGACATCGCCACCCTCACCGGTGCGACCGTCATCGCCGAGGAGGTCGGCCTCAAGCTCGACCAGGCCGGTCTGGACATCCTGGGCTCCGCGCGCCGCGTGACCGTCTCCAAGGACGACACGACCATCGTCGACGGTGGTGGCAACTCCGCCGACGTCGCGGGCCGCGTCAACCAGATCAAGGCCGAGATCGAGTCCACGGACTCGGACTGGGACCGCGAGAAGCTGCAGGAGCGCCTGGCGAAGCTCGCCGGTGGCGTCTGCGTCATCAAGGTCGGCGCCGCCACCGAGGTGGAGCTCAAGGAGAAGAAGCACCGCCTTGAGGACGCCATCTCGGCGACCCGCGCCGCGGTCGAGGAGGGCATCGTCTCCGGCGGTGGCTCCGCGCTCGTCCACGCCGTCAAGGTCCTCGAGGGCAACCTCGGCCTGAGCGGCGACGAGGGCACCGGCGTCTCCGTCGTGCGCCGCGCCGCCGTCGAGCCGCTGCGCTGGATCGCCGAGAACGCCGGTCTCGAGGGTTACGTCATCACCTCGAAGGTCGCCGAGCTCGACAAGGGCCAGGGCTTCAACGCCGCCACCGGCGAGTACGGCGACCTGGTCAAGGCCGGCGTCATCGACCCGGTCAAGGTCACCCGTTCCGCGCTGGAGAACGCCGCTTCGATCGCCTCGCTGCTGCTCACGACCGAGACCCTGGTCGTCGAGAAGCCGGCCGAGGAAGAGGGCGACGCCGGTCACGGCCACGGTCACGGCCACAGCCACTGATCGCACGCACCACGCCGAGAAGGCCCCGTCCCGCAGCCGCGGGACGGGGCCTTCCCCGTGTGCGGACTCAGGACCCGTACGGGGTACCCGATCCGCCCATCTGCCGTTGCAGGGCTCCGGGGTTGTAGTGCCACCAACCCTCGACGATCTCCCCGCCGACACACCGGAACGTGGTGCTCCCGGACATCGTGTACGTCTTCCCGGTCGGTTCGACGCCCATGAACGGGCCCTTGTCGTGGGTGCCGCGCCAGTTCCACAGCGTGGTGACCAGATCGCCCTCGGCCAGCCGGGCCGTCGGCTCGAAGACCATGTCGAAGGCTCCGCGCCAGGTTTCGATGTCCGACCGCATGCCCTCCCGTCCGATGACGGTGGACTCCTCCTTGCTGATGTCGTGGTCGATGTAGTTCGCCGCGAAGCACTCGTCGAGGACGCTCATGTCCCCGCCCATGACGGCGTCCTGGAACACCCGCTCCACGAGCTGCTTGTTGAGGTGCTGGTCGCGGACCACGTCGAGGTTCATGAACTTCGGCATGCCCTCGCAGAGGGACACCATCTCCTGGAACATCCGCTCGGTCTCGGGGAGGTGGGAGTTCGTCATGGCCTCCTCGTACGAGGAGAACTCCACCATGTCCACGTAGTGGTTCCGCGCCTCCCGGTCCTGGCCGAGCAGCGCGCGCGTGGCGGTGCGCCGACCGCTGCTCTGCTCCGCCCAACGGTCGATCAGCGCGTTCATCTCGGCGAACCGTCTGGTCTCGTAGTCGATCACTTGTACGAATGTCATCGCGTCGCCTCCCGGGCCGGATCAGGACACGTCCAGTTTAGGGAGATTTCACCCGTTTGGCTGGTTTATGAACCGGCCGAACGGGTTCCAGGGGCTACTGCGGCCCGTACTTGCGTCCCGTACGCGACGACACCCCGCCGAGCAGCCCGCGCGGGGTCAGCTTCACCACGCCCATCAGCGCCTTGTACCGCGGGTCCGGGATCGACACGGTCCGGCCGCGCGCCAGGTCGGCCAGCGCCGCGGCCACCAGCTTGTCGGCGTCCAACCACAGCCAGCCCGGGATGTTGTCCGTGCCCATGCCGGCCCGCTCGTGGAACTCGGTCCGTACGAAGCCGGGGCACAGGGCCATCAGGCGCACCCCGGAACCCGCCAGGTCCTTTGCCGCCCCCTGGGTGAACTGCACGACCCAGGCCTTGCTGGCGCCGTAGGTGCCGCGCGGCACGAAGGCCGCCACCGAGGCCACGTTGATGACCCCGCCGCGACCGCGCGAGCGCATCGACGCGGTGGCCGCCGAGGTCAGCCGCAGCACCGCCTCGATGTGCACCTTGATCATGGTCAGCTCGTCCGCCATGGACACTTCGAGGTAGCGCCCCTTGTTGCCGAAGCCGGCGTTGTTGACCAGCAGGTCCACCGGGTGCGTACGGTCATCCAGGCGGGTCTCGACGGCCGCGATGCCCTCCTCGGTGGACAGGTCCGCGGCCAGCACCTCGGCCTCGATGCCGTGCCGGTCGTGCAACTCGGTGGCCTGCTCGGCCAGTCGCTCGGTGTCGCGCGCCACCAGCACCAGGTTGTGTCCCTGGGAGGCGAGCCGGCGGGCGAAGGCGGCGCCGATGCCCGCGGTGGATCCCGTAATCAACGCAGTCGTCATAGGCGCAACCTAGCCGCCCGGGTCAGGGGGTGTCCCGCGGGGCGGGGCCGGTGTTCGGGCCGTCCCGCGAACGGCTACCGACCGTGCCCGCACGGGGCGGATGCCGCCACGACCGACCGGGCGTGCTCAAAGCGACACCTCGGTACGGACGCCGTGGTCAAAGTCGGGCTTATGCTCAAGGGGTGATAGAGGCACGTCATCTCCGGGTCCTGCGCGCCGTCGCCGGGACCGGCTCCTTCTCCGCCGCCGCGCGCGAACTCGGCTGCACCCAGCCCGCCGTCTCCCAACAGATGAAGGCCCTCGAACAGTCGGCGGGCACCCCGCTGCTGATCCGTACGGGCCGCGAGATGCGCCTGACGCAGGCAGGCGAGGCCCTGGTGCGGCACGCGGCCGGGATCCTGGCCGGACTGACCGCCGCCGAGGAGGAGGTCGCGGCCATCGCCGGCCTGCGCGCCGGCCGGGTCCGGCTGGTGTCCTTCCCCAGCGGCAGCTCCACGTTGGTGCCGACCGCGCTCGCGGCCATGCGCGCCGCGCACCCGGGCACCCGGATCTCGCTGGTCGAGGCCGAACCCCCGCGTTCCGTCGAGATGTTGCGCGAGGGGGACTGCGACCTGGCGCTGGCCTTCCGCTACGGCGCGGCGGCCGGCCCGGCGTCCGAGTGGGAGGACCTCGTGGTCACGCCGCTGCTCACCGACCGCCTCGTCGGGCTGGTCCCGGAGGGGCACCGGCTGGCGGGGGCCGAGCGGGTGGGCATGGCGGAGCTGGCGGACGAGCCCTGGATCGCGGGCTGCCCGCGCTGCCGCCGCCACCTCGTGGAGGTGTGCGAGGGCGTCGGCTTCACGCCGCGGATCGACTTCGCCACCGACGACTACCCGGCCGTGGTCGGCCTGGTCGGCGCGGGGCTCGGCGTCGCGGTGCTGCCGGAGCTCGCGGTGGAGTCCGTACGGGCCAAGGGCGTCAGCACCCTGGCCGTGGAACCGGCCGTCGAACGCGAGGTCGTGGCCCTGACGCTGCCGGACCTCGCGCGGGTGCCGGCCGTCGCGGCGACCCTGGGCGAACTGGCGCGGGCCGCCGCGCGCTGACCGTACGGCGGTACGGCCGAACGCGTGACGTCCCGGCCCTCGTCCCCCGTCGGGCCCGTGGTCGGGCCCGACGGATCCGAGGAAACGTTCCTTCGGGTGCTGTGGCGGGCGGGTTCGTGCGGTCAGTGCGGCGCGGTCGGTCCGATCGCACTCGATGCCGGGATCAGGCGGTGCCGTGCGCGGCCCATCAGCTCCTCGCGTTCGTCCTCGGTCAGGCCGCCCCACACCCCGTAGGGCTCGCGGACGGCGAGTGCGTGCGCGGCGCATTCCGCACGCACCGGGCATCTCATGCAGACCTCTTTAGCCGAGGCCTCGCGCGCGCTCCTGGCCGCGCCCCGCTCGCCTTCCGGATGGAAGAACAGGGAGCTGTCGACCCCGCGGCAGGCGGCGAGCAGCTGCCAGTCCCACAGGTCGGCGTTCGGTCCGGGGAGGCGGGAGAAATCTGCCATTGGTAGTCCTCTTGGGGCCGGTACTGAGGCGGATACGGTCCATGTCTCCACACCTACTGTCGGAGTAGATGTAAATATGACTCATTGGGAATCTAGCCTCAGACATGTGCCAAACGGAAGGAAAGCCGCCAAATAGGGCATAGCTCCAGATGGAGGACACGCGGTACGCGCCTCCACCGCCGTGATCGCTTCCTCACGTAGGGTGCTGAAGGTGTCCGTCCGACCCGTAACTCTTTCGAGTGACCATCGTTGAGAGTGCGAAGGCGGTTGAACCAAGAAGTTCTCGGACATGTGTCCGGGGGCATCGACCGCACAGGTGACGATACGTACCAGCCTGGAGGCTCAAGGTGACGCGCATCAGCAGCTGCGGAGGGCGGTCATGACATCCGTCCTCGTCTGCGACGATTCCCCGCTTGCCCGAGAGGCGCTCCGTCGCGCGGTTGCCACCGTGCCCGGCGTCGAGCGTGTGACGACGGCGGCCAACGGTGAGGAAGTCCTCCGCCGCTGGGGTGCCGACCGGTCCGACCTCATCCTGATGGATGTCCGGATGCCCGGGCTCGGTGGTGTCGAGACGGTCCGCCGGCTCCTCTCGGCCGACCCCGGCGCCCGCATCATCATGCTGACGGTCGCGGAGGACCTGGACGGCGTGGCGCTCGCCGTCGCAGCCGGTGCCCGCGGCTACCTGCACAAGGACGCCTCGCGCGCCGAACTGCGGGCCACGGTCACCCAGGCCCTCGCCGACCCGACCTGGAGGCTGGCCCCGCGCCGGCTGCGCTCGGCGGAGATGGGCGCCGCGCCCACCCTCACCGCGCGCGAGATCCAGGTGCTGGAGGGCATGAGCCACGGCCGGTCCAACGCGGAGATCGGGCGCGAGCTCTTCCTCTCCGAGGACACGGTCAAGACCCACGCCCGCCGGCTGTTCAAGAAGCTCGGCGCCTCGGACCGGGCGCACGCCGTGGCGCTCGGTTTCCGCTGGGGCCTCGTCCGCTGACCGCGGGGCCCGGGGCCGGCCACCGCGAGCGGTCCCGTCCGCCACCGGCGGACGGGGCGCCACCGCGGGGTGGCCCTTCGGGCGGCGGCGGTGCGGTCCGCCCGTGTCCCGCCGAACCCGGTGCACGCCCGGGGATTGGCGGGGCACAATCAAGGGGACGTGTCGCTTCGGGCGCGATGCCGCATGCTTGAGGTGTGCCGCATTCTTGGAGACGTGCAGTCCTCGGGGAAGATCCGGGCCGAGCGGAGGGGAGGGTGCAGGAGATGACTTCCGGCGCACCCGCTCCCAACGCTCCGCATAACGCTTCGACGCACAACACGGACCGCGGTGCCGCGAATCCTCCGACGCCAAGGCACCATGGATTGATGCGCGACGACGAGGCCCTGGGGTCACCCGCGGCCACCGGCCCGAACGGCGCCGCCAAGAGCGGTGGTACCGGGGCTGTCAGCGCGCTCGTACGGCGGGCCGTCGACGGTGACGAACAAGCCACGCACGATCTGCTCGCCTTCGTGCACCCCCTCGCGATCCGCTACTGCCGCACCCGCCTGTCGCGGCTCCCCGGTGACGCTCGTCACTTCGTGGAGGACCTGGCGCAGGAGGTCTGCGTCGCGGTGCTGATGGCTCTTCCGCGCTACCGGGACACCGGCCGCCCCTTCGAGGCGTTCGTCTTCGCCATCGCCGCGCACAAGGTCGCCGACCTCCAGCGGGCCGCGATGCGACACCCCGGCAGTACGGCCGTCCCCTCCGACGAGATGCCGGAGCGGCCGGACGACTCGCTCGGGCCGGAGGAACGTGCCCTGCTCAGCAGCGACGCCGCCTGGGCCAAGAAGCTGCTCGCCAACCTGCCCGAGAACCAGCGCGAGCTGCTCGTCCTGCGGGTGGCCGTCGGGCTGACCGCCGAGGAGACCGGGCAGATGCTCGGGATGTCCCCCGGAGCGGTGCGCGTCGCGCAGCACCGCGCGCTCAGCAGGCTCCGGGCGCTCGCCGAGCAGTGAGCCCGTCCGGCGGAACGAGCGGGCCCGGTCCGTCGGCTCCAAGTGGCGTGAACTCGTCGATTCCATCGTAGGAAACGACGAAACTTCTGCCTGGTCCTGGTCGTGGAATGAGACGCTGCGGGATCCCGTTAGCATGGACATCCGCGCTGAGCAAGACCATTTGGGAAGGTGTCATGACTGACAGCGGTTCGACTGGAGTGCCCGACAAATTCGCCACGCTCGGACTGACCTACGACGACGTGCTGCTGCTGCCGGGCGCGTCGGACATGTCGCCTGACGCGATCGACACCTCCTCCCTCATCTCGCGGAACGTCCGGGTGAACGTCCCGCTGCTGTCCGCCGCCATGGACAAGGTCACCGAGGCCCGCATGGCCATCGCGATGGCCCGTCAGGGCGGCGTCGGCGTGCTGCACCGCAACCTGTCGATCGCCGACCAGGCGAACCAGGTCGACCTGGTCAAGCGGTCCGAGTCCGGCATGGTCACCGACCCGATCACCGTGCACCCGGACGCCACGCTGCGCGAGGCCGACGAGCTCTGCGCGAAGTTCCGGATCTCCGGCGTCCCGGTCACCGACCCGGCGGGCAAGCTGTTGGGCATCGTGACCAACCGCGACATGGCCTTCGAGTCGGACCGCAGCCGCCAGGTGCGCGAGGTCATGACCCCGATGCCGCTGGTCACCGGCAAGGTCGGCATCTCCGGCGTCGACGCGATGGAGCTGCTGCGCCGGCACAAGATCGAGAAGCTTCCGCTGGTCGACGAAACGGGCACCCTCAAGGGCCTCATCACCGTCAAGGACTTCGTCAAGGCCGAGAAGTACCCGAACGCCGCCAAGGACAAGGACGGCCGACTGCTGGTCGGCGCGGCCGTCGGCGTCGCCGGGGACGCGTACGAGCGCGCCCAGGCGCTCATCGAGGCGGGCGCCGACTTCATCGTCGTCGACACCGCGCACGGTCACTCGCGCCTGGTCGGCGACATGGTCGCCAAGATCAAGTCGAACTCCTCGGTGGACGTCATCGGCGGCAACGTCGCCACCCGCGACGGTGCCCAGGCCCTGATCGACGCCGGCTGCGACGGCATCAAGGTCGGTGTCGGCCCCGGCTCCATCTGCACCACCCGCGTCGTCGCCGGCATCGGCGTCCCGCAGGTCACCGCGATCTACGAGGCCTCGCTGGCCGCCAAGGCCGCGGGTGTCCCCGTCATCGGTGACGGCGGCCTCCAGTACTCCGGCGACATCGCCAAGGCGCTCGTCGCGGGCGCCGACACGGTGATGCTCGGCTCGCTCCTCGCCGGCTGCGAGGAGTCCCCGGGCGAGCTGCTGTTCATCAACGGCAAGCAGTTCAAGTCCTACCGCGGCATGGGCTCGCTCGGCGCGATGCAGACCCGCGGCGACCGCAAGTCCTTCTCCAAGGACCGCTACTTCCAGGAGGGCGTGGGCGGCGACGACAAGCTCATCCCCGAGGGCATCGAGGGTCAGGTCCCCTACCGTGGCCCGCTGTCCGCGGTCGTGCACCAGCTCGTCGGCGGTCTGCGCCAGTCGATGTTCTACGTCGGCGGTCGCACCGTTCCCGAGCTCCAGGACCGGGGCCGGTTCGTCCGGATCACCTCGGCGGGCCTCAAGGAGAGCCACCCGCACGACATCCAGATGACGGTCGAAGCGCCGAACTACAGCCGCAAGGGCTGAATCGCGTGAGGTGAGGGGCGGGCCCGGCGGAGCGCCGGGCCCGCCCCTTCGCCGTGCCCGGCCACGGCCGGGTGCGTCCGTACAGCGGTCACCGAAACGCAGTCCCGCGCCCGTCGGGGATACTGGACGGGCAGACCCACAGGAAAGGCCACCACACGTGACTGAGATCGAGATCGGGCGCGGCAAGCGCGGCCGCAGGGCGTACGCGTTCGACGACATCGCCATCGTCCCGAGCCGGCGTACCCGGGACCCGAAGGAGGTCTCGATCGCCTGGCAGATCGATGCGTACCGCTTCGAGCTCCCGTTCCTGGCCGCCCCCATGGACTCGGTCGTCTCCCCGCAGACCGCGATCCGCATCGGCGAGCTCGGCGGCCTCGGCGTGCTGAACCTCGAAGGACTGTGGACCCGCCACGAGGACCCGCAGCCGCTGCTCGACGAGATCGCCGGGCTGGACGAGGAGACGGCCACCCGCCGCCTCCAGGAGATCTACTCCGCTCCGATCCAGGCCGACCTGATCCGGCAGCGCATCAAGGAGGTGCGCGACTCGGGCGTCGTCACCGCCGCCGCGCTGTCCCCGCAGCGGACCGTCGAGTTCTCCAAGGCCGTCGTCGACGCGGGCGTGGACATCTTCGTGATCCGCGGCACCACGGTCTCCGCCGAGCACGTGTCGGGCGCCGCCGAGCCGCTGAACCTGAAGCAGTTCATCTACGAGCTCGACGTCCCGGTCATCGTGGGCGGCTGCGCCACCTACACCGCGGCCCTGCACCTGATGCGCACCGGCGCGGCGGGCGTCCTGGTCGGCTTCGGCGGCGGCGCCGCGCACACCACGCGCAACGTGCTCGGCATCCAGGTCCCGATGGCGACCGCCGTCGCGGACGTGGCCGCGGCCCGTCGCGACTACATGGACGAGTCCGGCGGCCGCTACGTGCACGTCATCGCCGACGGCGGCGTGGGCTGGTCCGGCGACATCCCGAAGGCCGTCGCCTGCGGCGCCGACGCCGTGATGATTGGCTCCCCGCTGGCCCGTGCCACCGACGCGCCCGGCAAGGGCCACCACTGGGGCATGGAGGCCGTCCACGAGGACGTGCCGCGCGGCAAGAAGGTCGACCTCGGTACGGTCGGCACCACCGAGGAGATCCTCACCGGCCCGTCGCACAGCCCGGACGGCTCGATGAACATCTTCGGCGCGCTGCGCCGTTCGATGGCCACCACCGGCTACAGCGAGCTCAAGGAGTTCCAGCGGGTCGAGGTCACCGTCGCGGACTCGCAGCACCGCCGCTGACCCACGGGTCGTACGCGTACCGGAGGGCCGGCACCCCGAGCGGGGTGCCGGCCCTCCGGCGTGCGCGGGGTCAGCCCAGGCCGTGGTGGCGGCGGCGCAGGCAGACGCCCTGCCCGGCCGGGCCGGTCGTGCGGGTCAGCCGGCGGCCTTTTTGGCCGCTCCGAAGGCCACGGCGGCGCCGATCACCAGGAAGGCGTGGTCCGTCACCTCCGCCGACTTCTGCCGGATGCCGGCCAGCCCGCCGAGGCCCTGGTCGACGACGACCTCGATCAGCCCGGTCGCGTTGACGTCGGCGATGACGAGGGCGATGAAGAGCAGCTGGCCGAGGTACAGGGCGCCGAGCGTCAGGGCCGCCGCGGCGGCGGGCGGCAGCGGGCCGCGTCCCCCGGCCTTGCCCGCGGCGAGGCCGACGAGCAGGCCGACGGCGACGGCCGCCCAGCTCGCCTGGCGGTCGATGGACCAGCCGACGGCGCTGTAGGCGCCGGCCCCGAAAAGGGCCGCGGCGAAGGCGGCGGCGAGGCCGAGGCCGGGGCCGCGCGGGACGACGACCGCCGGGAACGGCGTGGCGGCGGTCGAGGCGGTCGGCGCGGTGGCGCGGGACGCGGACATGGTCGTCTGGTGGCTCTGGGTCATTTCGAAAATCCCCCCCCAGGGATTCGTACGCGCATGGGGCCTTCGGTCATAAGCGCGTGATAAGCGACGCCGCAGGCTAACAGTGAGCACTGACATCGCACGGGGGTATTTCGCTCACCTGACCGAGTCGGGACGGGACGTGACCGGATGGGGATCGGGTCGTGATCTGAACGGATCGGTGGAACACCCCGTTCAGAGCCGGTGGGCCGCCCCCGCCGGGCTGGCGCCGCGAGTGTCCAGGAGCAGTTGCGCCTTCACGGCCAGGCCCTGGAGGTCGTACGTGCGGTGGTGCTGGAGCAGGATCGTCAGGTCGGCGTCGGCGGCCGCCTCGTAGAGCGACTCGGCGCGGGGCACGGGCCGGTCCCGGACCCGCCAGCCGGTGATGTACGGGTCGTGGTAGCTGATCAGGGCCCCGAGGTCGATGAGCCGGCTGGCGATCTCGCTCGCCGGTGAGCCCTCCTGGTCGGCGAGGTCCTGCTTGTAGGTGACCCCGAGGAGCAGCACCCGGGCGCCGCGGGCGGACTTGCCGTGCTCGTTCAGCAGGGTGGCCGAGCGCTGGATGACGTACTGCGGCATCCGGTTGTTGATCTCCTGCGCCAGGCCGACCATGCGCAGCGGGTGACCGGGGGTGCGGGTGGTGTGAGGGAGGTAGTTCGGGTCGAGCGGGACCCCGTGGCCGCCGACGCCCGGGCCGGGCCGGAAGGCCTGGAACCCGTAGGGCTTCGTCTCGGCGCAGCGGATGACGTCCCACAGGTCGACGCCGAGGTCGTGGCACAGGACCGCCATCTCGTTCATGAGGGCGATGTTGACGTGCCGGTAATTGGTCTCCAGCAGCTGCACGGTCTCGGCCTCGCGCAGACCGCGGGCGCGGACGACCTTATCGGTGAGGCGGGCGTAGAAGGCGTGCGCGGACTCGGTGCAGGCGGGGGTGAGGCCGCCGATGACCTTGGGGGTGTTGGCGACGCCGTGCGTGCGGTTGCCCGGGTCCAGCCGACTGGGGGAGTAGGCCAGGTGGAAATCGCGCCCGGCGCGCAGCCCGGAGCCCTCTTCGAGGATCGGCCGCAGGTACTCGTCCGTGACGCCGGGGTGGGCGGCGGACTCCAGGATCACGGTGGTGTGCGGGCGGAGTCGGGCGGCGAGCGTACGGCCCGCCTCGCCGACCGCGGAGAGATCGAGCGCACGATCGGCGCCGAGCTGGGTAGGGGCACAGATGACGGCCGTACGGACCCGGCCGAGCTCGGCCGGATTGGTGGTGATGCGGAAGCCGGCCGCCGACATGCGGCGGATCTCGGCGGCGGTGAGGGTGCTGTCCGTGGCCGGACCGCTGTCGTAGCCGACGGTCTCGATTCCGGCGGCGACGGCCGCCTGGGCGAGGGGGAGGCCAAGGTGGCCGAGTCCGATGACGGCGAGATCTGCGGGCATGGGGGGCCGTCCCTTCCCTTTCCCTGACGTGAGGGGGCGGTGCTTGCTCGTCCGGTCGACAACGGAGGTCCGGAGCCCGACAGGAGCTGGCGCTATGTCAGACTAGGCGTATATATGACAGAAATGTCGCATTCTGGGGTGGTGGTCGCCGTTGTGTTGTCCACAGGCGGTGGCCGATGTGGGGACGGACGGTCACAATCGGGAACGGGGGACGTGGGCGGACCGCCCGCCCCGAGCGGGTAGGGCCCGCAGCAACGGGAGGCAGCCGTGAGGACAGCGACACTGGGACCGGCACAGCGGGCCGAAGCGCTCGCCCGGATGGCCGAACGGGAACTGGACGTCCTGGTCGTGGGCGCGGGCGTGGTCGGCGCCGGCACCGCGCTCGACGCCGTGACCAGGGGCCTGTCGACCGGCCTGGTGGAGGCGAGGGACTGGGCCTCCGGCACGTCGAGCAGGTCGAGCAAGCTCATCCACGGCGGGCTCCGCTACCTGGAGATGCTCGACTTCGCGCTCGTCCGGGAGGCCCTGAAGGAACGCGGCCTGCTGCTGGAACGGTTGGCCCCGCACCTGGTCAAGCCGGTGCCGTTCCTCTATCCGCTCCAGCACAAGGGCTGGGAACGCTTCTACGCCGGCTCGGGCGTCGCCCTCTACGACGCCATGTCGATCTCCAGCGGACACGGCCGCGGCTTGCCCACGCACCGGCACCTCTCGCGCACGCGCGCGCTGCGCATCGCCCCGGCCCTGCGCAAGGACGCCCTGGTCGGAGCCCTGCAGTACTACGACGCCCAGATGGACGACGCGCGCTACGTCGCCACGCTGGTGCGCACGGCCTCCGCGTACGGGGCGCACTGTGCCAACCGGGCGCGGGTGGTCGGCTTCCTGCGCGAGGGCGAACGGGTCGTCGGCGCGCGGGTGCGGGACGTGGAGGGCGGCGCCGAGTACGAGATCCGCGCCAAGCAGGTCGTCAACGCCACCGGGGTGTGGACGGACGACACCCAGGCGCTGATCGGCGAGCGCGGGCAGTTCCACGTCCGCGCCTCGAAGGGCATCCACCTGGTCGTACCGAAGGACCGGATCCATTCGAGCACCGGGCTGATCCTGCGGACCGAGAAGTCGGTGCTGTTCGTGATCCCGTGGGGCCGCCACTGGATCGTGGGCACCACGGACACGGACTGGGACCTCGACAAGGCGCATCCGGCCGCCTCCAGCGCCGACATCGACTACGTGCTGGAGCACGTCAACTCGGTGCTGGCCGTGCCCCTGACGCGCGCCGACGTCCAGGGCGTCTACGCGGGCCTGCGGCCGCTGCTGGCCGGGGAGTCGGACGCGACGAGCAAGCTCTCGCGGGAGCACACGGTGGCGCATCCGGTGCCGGGGCTCGTGGTGGTGGCGGGCGGCAAGTACACGACGTACCGGGTCATGGCGAAGGACGCGGTCGACGAGGCGGTGCACGGGCTGGACCAACGCGTCGCGGACTGCGTCACGGAGGACGTGCCGCTCGTGGGGGCCGAGGGCTACCGGGCCCTGTGGAACGCCCGCGCCCGCACGGCCGCCCGGACGGGGCTCCACGTGGTGCGGGTGGAGCACCTGTTGAACCGGTACGGTTCGCTGACGGAGGAACTGCTCGACCTCATCGCGAAGGATCCCGGACTCGGCGAGCCGGTGTCCGGGGCGGACGACTACCTGCGGGCCGAGGTCGTCTACGCGGCCTCGCACGAGGGGGCGCGGCACCTGGACGACGTGCTGACGCGGCGGACCCGGATCTCCATCGAGACCTTCGACCGGGGGACGCGGTCCGCCCGGGAGTGCGCGGAACTGATGGCTCCGGTACTGGGGTGGGACGAGCAGCAGATCGAGAAGGAAGTGGAGCACTACGAGAAGCGGGTACAGGCGGAACGGGAGTCGCAGCGCCAGCCCGACGACCAGACGGCGGACGCGGCGCGGCTGGGAGCGCCCGACATCGTTCCGTTGTAACTCCGCGATGCGGAAGGCGGAACCGCGGACCCGGGGCGTCCGTCCGTTGCGGAGTGAGCAACAATGAGGTTTCTGCCGGGGCGGGTTATCGTGCCCCCCGGCGGCTGCCGGGGCAGCCGGGGCAGGCTGCACGAACGCAGAGGGGACGCATGTCGAAGCCGGAGCACACCGAGTCGCCTGCCGGGGCGCCTGCGGCGAAGCGGGATGGCGGGGACGAGGCTGCGTCTTCGGCGGTGCCGTCCGCGAGCGCGCCCGCCGCGCGGGACACGAAGCCCGAGGCGGCGAGGACCGTGCCCGCGCCGAGGTCCCGATCCGGATCGGGTGCCGGGAGTCGGAAACCGGCCACGCCGTCGGCGGCGAAGCGGAAGCCGAAGCCGAAGCCGGTCGAGCCGTCAGTGGTGGGTGTCGAGGTCGGCGCCGAGGACGTGGAACCGGGTGCCGCTGCGGCGAAGCCGGGTGTTGCCGAGGTGGGCTCTGCGGCGGCGAAGCCGTGTGCGGCCGGGGCGGGTACGGGCGAGGCGCCCGTGGCCGGATCCGGTGGGTCCATACCCCTGACGAAGAAGCCGACTTCGGCGGACGCCACCCCGGTTGCCGGTGCGCCGGCCGAGCCTGCTGACGCGACGTCGGCCGATGCCGACGCGGCGACGCCGACCGTCACCGAGGGTGCGGCGGAGCCTGCGGATGCGCGGCCGGCTGACGTCGGTGGCGCCAAGTCGACCCTTGCCGAGGTTGCGGCGGAGCCGGCGGGTGCGCGGCCGGCCGCCGGTGCCGGGGCCAAGGCCTCGAAGTTGAACTTCGCCAAGCCCGCCGCCCAGCCCGCTGACGCCCCGTCGTCCGAGGCCGGTGCGGAGGCCGCGCCGGCGAGCCCGCCCAAGGCCGTACCCGCTGACGCCCCGTCGGCCGCGGCCCCGCCCGCGGACGCGAAGCCCACCGAGGCGGCGAAGCCGGAGCTTGCCAAGGACGTGGCAGAGCCCGCCGCTGCGAAGTCGGGCCCCGCCGAGCCCGTCGCCGAGCCCGCTGACGCGCCGACCTCGGACCGGCCCGCTGCCGCGAAGGCCGAGGCTGCCGCCAAGCCCCTCGCGGACGACGGGGTGCGGCGGCCGACCGGGGCGGTGCGGACCGCCGCGTTCCCGCCGGCGCCCGGGCAGGGCAACGGGAAGGACCAGGGGCGTCTGCTCGCCGGCCGGTACCGACTGGGCTCCGTGCTCGGCAAGGGCGGCATGGGCACCGTGTGGCGTGCCGAGGACGAGGTCCTCGGCCGGACCGTCGCCGTCAAGGAACTCCGCTTCGGCAGCGGCGTCGACGAGGACGAGAAGCGCCGCCTCATCACCCGCACCCTGCGCGAGGCCAAGGCGATCGCCCGCATCCGTAGCGCCGGCGCCGTCACCGTCTTCGACGTGGTCGACGAGGACGCCCGCCCCTGGATCGTCATGGAACTCGTGGAGGGCTCCTCGCTCGCCGAGTTCGTCCGGGAGAACGGCCCCCTCACCCCGCGCCGCGCCGCCGAGGTCGGCCTCGCGGTGCTCGACGTCCTGCGTGCCGCGCACCAGCAGGGGATCCTGCACCGAGACGTCAAGCCGTCCAACGTGCTCATCGCCGGCACCGGCCGGGTCGTCCTGACGGACTTCGGCATCGCGCAGGTCGAGGGCGACCCCTCGATCACCTCCACCGGCATGCTCGTCGGCGCCCCCTCGTACATCTCGCCCGAGCGCGCCCGCGGCCAGAAGCCGGGCCCGCCCGCCGACATGTGGTCGCTCGGCGGCCTGCTGTACGCGGCGGTCGAGGGCGTGCCCCCGTACGACAAGGGCTCCGCGCTCGCCACCCTCACCGCGGTGATGACCGAGGCGGTCGACCCTCCGCAGAACGCCGGCCCGCTGACCGAGGTCATCTACGGCCTGCTGGTCAAGGACCCGGCCCTGCGGCTCGGCGACGAGCAGGCCCGCACGATGCTGACCTCGGTGCTCAACGCTCCCGATCCCGAACCGGCGCCGCTGCCGGTGCCGGCCGTTGAGGAGACGCGACAGATGTCCCTCTCCCCGGCGGACGCGGCATCCGACAAGGCGGCGGACAAGGCGGCGGAGAGGGCGGCTGAGAAGGCCGCGGAGAAGGCCGCCAAGAAGGAACGCGACCGGCGCGAGCGCGAACAGCGCGAACGGACGCGCGCCGCGCTGAAGTCGACCCGCAAGGCGGCGGCCGCCGAGGCCGCGGCGACCGCCGCGGCGGCTTCCGCCGCCAAGGCGCCGAACCGGCCCGCTCCCGTGCCGGCGTCGCTCACCGACGTGATGTCGCGCCGCACGATCGTGCTCGCGATAGCCGGCGTCGTCGTGGTCCTCGCCGTGATCGGCTCGCTCATCGCGTACGCGATGAGCGGTGACGACGCCAAGGACCAGGGCAAGGGCAAGGGCGGCCCGGGTCCGGTCTCCTCCGGCACCCCGACGCCCGGCACGTCCCCCGGCGCCGGCGCGGGCGGCACCGCCCCGAGCCCGTCCCCGAGCACGCCCGGACAGGACGGCCGGCCCAGCACCACCCCCGGCGGCGGCGCGAGCGCGGATCCCGGCCAGGGCCAGGGACAGAACCAGGGTCAGGGCCAAGGTCAGAATCAAGGCCAGGGTCAGGGCCAGGGTCAGGGCACCGGTCCGGGTGGCCCCGGCGGACTGCCCGCCGGGTACGCCATGGTGTCGGAACCCCGGTTCCGCTTCTCGATGGCGATGCCCGAGGGCTTCCACCAGACGGCCACCGCCGGCAAGAACTCCGGCGGCATATACAGCCGCGACGGCGGCTTCCCGCGGATCCAGGTCGACTTCGGCGACAAGCCGACCGACGACGCCCGCCTCGCGTGGGCCCAGCTCGCGCCCGCCGTGGCCGGCAGCAGCACGGACTACCGCCTCCTGCGCCTGGACAAGGTGGACTACCGCGGCTACCCGACCGTCGCCGACTGGGAGTTCGAGCGCGAGCAGCAGGGCGTCAAGGTCAGGGTCCTCAACCGCGGCTTCAAGGTGGACGCGCAGCACGGTTACGCCATCATGATCAGCTGCGCCGCGGACCAGTGGGACGGTGCCGAATGCACCCAGATGCGCAACACGGCGTTCGAGACCTTCCAGGTGCTCGGCTGACGAGCCTCGCCAGGCCCAGGACGCGGGCGCCATGAGCGTCGTATCGTGTCGAGGGGGGCCATGGGGGGCCCGACGCACTCGGGGGAGTCGATGTGGAGGACTACGCGGGCCGGATCCTGGCCGACCGCTACCGTCTGCCGCTGCCGCCGTCCGACGAGTACGAGCTGACGGAGACCAGGGCCTTCGACACCCGTAGCGGGCAGGAAGTCCTGGTCCGGCAGGTGCCGTTGCCGGAGGTCGTGGACGCCGAGCTGCTCGACGGGTCGTACGGACCGCAGGCCGCGCAGCGGCAACGCACGGGCGAACTGCCGGCGGTGCGGCGGGCGATCGCCGCCGCGCAGGCGGCCGCGTCCGTACCCGACCACGCGCGCCTGGACCAGGTCTTCGACGTGTTCGCGGAGGGCGGTTCGCTGTGGATCGTCAGCGAACTCGTCCCGGCGAGGCCGCTGGCGGCGTTGATCGCCGAGGAACCGCTGAGTCCGTACCGGGCGGCGGAAGTGGCCTCCGACGTGCTGACCGCGCTGCGGGTGCTGCACGCGCACGGCTGGACGCACCGGAACATCACCGTCCGGACGGTGTTGATATGCGATGACGGCCGTGTCGTCCTGACCGGGCTGGCGGCGGGCGCCGCCGAGGAGGCCCTGTGCGGGTACGACCCGGTGCCGCGCCCCGACTTCGAGGACCCCGCGGACACGAGCTCGGGATGGGACCCGCCGACGGGCCCCGGCCCCGGGTACGACGGCCCCGGGTACGACGGCCCCGGGTACGACGGCCCCGGGTACGACGGCCCCGGGTACGACGGCCCCGGGTACGACGGCCCCGGCGCCGGGGTGCTCTCGCCGGAGCCGCCCGGTGCCGGTTTCGGGGCGCGGGAGTGGGCGCCGTCGGAGCCGCCCGCCGAGGGGGCCGCGTACGCGCCGGAGCCGCCGGCGCCCGGGCCGGCGTACGCGCCGCTCGTCGCTCCCGGCTACGACACCGGGCCGCGGTACTCCGACCACATCACCCCGCAGCGGGCGCTGCCCCCGCAGGACGACGCGGCCGACCTCCGGGCGACCGCCCGCGCCGGCACCATCGCCGCCTACCGGGCCGGGGCGCGGGCCGCCGCCGCAAAGGTGGCCGGGGAGCGCGGGGCCGCGACCGGGGCCGAACCGCCGCCGGGCCTCCTGCCGCCGGTGCGGCCGACGGGTGCCAACCTGCCGCAGGGCTACGCGTACCCGTACGGCGGTCCGGACGGCGCCGCCGCCCCGCCCTGGCACGGCGCCGGCCGGCGCACCCGGCCGGCGGAGCCGCAGCCGACGGAGCCGCCGCGCCGGGAGCTCCCGGCGCCGTCGCGGGAGGAACCGTCCGAGCCGCCCCACGAGGAGTTCTTCGCGCCGGAGCCGGAGCCGGAGGCCCCGGCCGCCGACGCGGGCCGGCCCGCCCTCCCCGCCCGACTCGCCCTGCCCCAGGGCTACCAGCAGGCGGAGGCCCCCGGCGGACCCCCGACCCCGACCCCGGCCCCGACCCCGCCGCCCCGTCGCAGCGGCTGGGACACGTCCGGCGGTCACCGGCCCGGCGCCGCCGCGCCCCCCGCCCTCCCGGTGCCGTCCCCCGCGACCCCGCCCGCCGGCGGCCGGGACACCACCGGCTCGCGACGCCCGGCCCCGACGTCCGCCCCGCTGCCCGTCGCCCCGGCCCGGGGCGGCTGGGACGCGCCCGGCGGGCGTGGTGGGGGTCCGCGTACCGGCTTGGACGCCGAGCGGGCCCGGCAGACGCGGATGGCCGTCGTCGGGGCCGTGACCGAGCGGTGGGCGCCCGAACAGGCCGGGCCCGTGCACGGCCACTGGCAGCTCGCCGCGCCCGTCGGCCCGGCCACCGACCTGTGGGCGCTCGGCGCCCTGCTGTACCGGGCCGTACAGGGCCACGCCCCGTACCCCGAGGACAGCGTGGCCGAACTCGTCGAGATGGTGTGCGCGGAGTCCCCCGCGTTCGCCGAGGAGTGCGGCCCGCTGCGCCCGGTCGTGGAATCGCTGCTGCGCCAGGACCCCACCGAGCGGCCCGACTTCGAGGAGCTGCGCGGCTGGCTGCGCTCCCTCGTGCGCTCCGCTCCGGAGCCCGACGGCGCGTTCGGCGCGCTCCCGACGGCGGAACCCGACCCGACCCGGCTGCCCCTGCCGCGCCGGCGCGGCGAACTGCACGGGCGACACCGCAACCCGGCCGCCCCGCGCAAGCCGCGGGCCCTGGGCCGGACCCTGCTCGTCGGGGTCCTGGCCGTCCTCGCCGGGGCGGTGGCGTACGCGATGCTGTTCATGCCCCGGTCCGGGGACCCGGAGGCCGGGGGGCAGCAGCCGACGGCGGCGCAGAGTCCCAAGCCCTCCGCCTCCGCGCCGACCGGGAGCGGCCCGGCGCGGCCCGAGCCGAGCCGCACCCCCTCGGCGAGCCCCGAGTCCAAGCCCGCCCCGCAGGCGGACGCGCCCGCGCCGCAGGGCTTCACCGTCCAGCAGGACCCGGCGCACTTCTCGATCGCGGTGCCCGACGGCTGGGAGCGGCAGACCATCAACGAGGCCGGTCAGGTGCGCTACGTCCAGGGACAGTTCACCCTGATCGTGGTGCCGGGCCGGGACCAGGTGGAGGGCGGCAGCCCGGATCCGGTGGGCTACCAGAAGGACAAGGAGCCGGAACTGGCCCCGTACCGCAACTCCACCTGGGCCTCCGGCGGCGACGTGAAGTCCACGAAGGTGGGCCAGCAGCTGCGGGTTACCGGTCGGTACACCTGGATCGACGCGGCGGGCCGGTCCCTGTTCGCCCGGAACTTCGTCGTCGCGCTCGGCGGCAAGTACCACATCGTCATGGTGACGGGTCCGGAGGACAACCAGGACAAGGTCACCGACGTCTTCGAGAAGGCCACGGCGAGTTACAAATCCGGGGGTTGACGAAGGACTGACGGCCTGTCAATACGGCAATTGCGTCACAGTGCCGCCCTACCGCCCCCGCGCGGTTTCGGCTCTGGCCGCAGGCTCCGTAATCTGGCCCGAAGTGCACAGAGCGGCGGGGTTTCGTGGAACAGCAGACAGGCGCGGGTGCGGTGCTCGCGGGCCGGTACCGGCTCGTGGAGCCCATCGGCAGTGGCGGCATGGGCAAGGTGTGGCGTGCGCACGATGAGCTGCTGCACCGGACCGTGGCCGTCAAGGAACTGACGGCGGGTCTGTACGTGGCCCAGGCGGACCGTGAGGTCCTGCACGCCCGTACCCAGAAGGAGGCGCGGGCGGCGGCCCGGATCCAGCATCCGGCGGTCGTCACCGTGCACGACGTACTGGAACACGACGACCGGCCGTGGATCGTCATGGAGTACATCGACGGCCCCTCCCTCGCCGAGGCCGCGAAGGCGGCGGGCCGCATCGAGCCCATGGAGGCCGCCCGGATCGGGCTGCACGTGCTGGGCGCGCTGCGCGCCGCGCACGCGGTCGGCGTGCTGCACCGGGACGTGAAGCCCGGCAACGTGCTGCTCGCCAAGGACGGTCGGGTGCTGCTGACCGACTTCGGCATCGCGGCGATCGAGGGCGACTCCTCCATCACCCGGACCGGGGAACTCGTCGGCTCCATCGACTACCTGGCCCCGGAGCGGGTCACCGGCGGGGCCCCCGACCCGGCCTCCGACCTGTGGTCGCTCGGCGCGACCCTGTACACGGCCGTCGAGGCCCTGTCGCCGTTCCGGCGGACCTCGCCCATCTCCAGCCTCCAGGCCGTCGTCAACGACGAACCGCCCGCCCTGCGGCAGTCCGGCGCGCTGGGACCGGTGATCACCGCCCTGCTGCGCAAGGATCCCGCCGAGCGTCCGTCGGCGGCCGAGGCCGAGCAGATGCTGTTGCAGGCCATGGAGGGCCGGGAGCCCAAGGCCGCGCAGGCCTACGTGCCCACCCGTGCGGTGACCGCGGACGAGCGCGAGTCCCTGGAGGCGGCCCCCCAGCCGCCGCCGGAGCCGGCCCCCGCCGCCCCGGCCGCGACCACCGCCGTCCCGGTGGCCGCGCCGGCCCCCGCCGGGTCGACCCCCGGCCGGCTCAAGCGGGCCGCCGCCGTGGCCGTGGTGGCGGCGCTGCTCGGCGGTGGCGGCGTGTTCGGCGTACTGACCTGGCTGGAGGGGCCCGACGGCGGGACCGAGGGCAGGAGCCGGTCGAAGCCCTCGGCGGGCGCGCCCGACGTCGCCGCGTCCGGTGACGACGCCGCGACCAAGCCGGTGCCGGCGGGCTGGAAGCGGGTCCAGGACGAGGAGGGGTTCACGCTCTTCGTCCCGGAGGGCTGGCAGCGCCTGATGAACGGCAACCAGATCGACTACACCCCCGACAACGGCCGGCACGTCCTGCGGATCGCCATCGACACCACCCCGGACTACCCGAACCCGTACATGCACGTCCTCGACATGGAACGACAGGTCAAGGAACGCATGGACTACAAGCGCGAGATCCTGCGCCAGAACAGCTTCCGGGACACGGCCCTGGGCGCCCAGTGGGACTTCAGCTGGACCGAGAAGGTGCAGTTCCCCGGACCGCGCCGGGCCATCGAGCAGATGTACGTGACGCCCGAGGGCGTCGAGTACGCGATCTACATGGCCGGGCCGGTGAGCGACTGGACGAAGACGCGGCAACAGTTCGACGTCGTGCTCAGCGGGTGGCAGGCGGCGCCCAAGAAGGGCTGATCGCGCCACACCGCAGCCAATGCGCCAGCGATCACTGGCAGACTTGGCAAAATCCGGTTACCCACGGGTACCCAAAGGCCTCCCGGCGGCATACGCTCACGGCCATGACGGACTCGCAGGCCCCCGCCGCCCCCCTCCGCAGCGCACCGCGGCCCACCAACCCGGCCGCCCCGGCCCCGGCAGGCGTGCGCACGGCCGCCGACGTGGTGACCCCCGACCTGGTCGCCCGGCTGACCCGCGGAGTCATCGGCTCCGGCCGGACCGCCAACCACACCCCCTTCACCGGGGACAAGCTGGCGGACCTGCCCGAGGCCGACCCCGAGGACGTGGCGGAGGCCTTCGCCCGGGCCCGCGCCGCCCAGGGCGCCTGGGCCGCCGTCCCCGTACGCCGGCGCGCGGCCGTGCTGCTGCGCTTCCACGACCTGGTCCTGGAGCGGCAGGCGGAGGTGCTCGACCTCATCCAGCTGGAGACGGGCAAGGCCCGTCTGCACGCCCACGAGGAGGTGCAGGCCGTCGTGGTCGCCGCCCGGCACTACGGCCGCAGGGCGCCCTCCTACCTGCGCCCCAAGGGGCACACCGGCGCGATGCCGACCCTCACCAAGGTGACCGAGCTGCGCCAGCCGCGCGGGGTCGTCGGCCAGATCGCCCCCTGGAACTACCCCCTCGAACTCTCCGTCGGCGACGCCCTGCCCGCCTTCGTCTCCGGCAACGCCGTCGTCATGAAGCCCGACACCGAGACCGCCCTCACCGCACTGTGGGCCCGTGACCTGCTCGTCGAGGCCGGCCTGCCCGCCGAGGTCTTCCAGGTCGTCCTCGGCGAGGGCCCGGTCGTCGGCCCCGAGGTCGTCCGGCACGCCGACTACGTCTCCTTCACCGGCTCCACCCGCACCGGCCGCGAGGTCGCGCAGGGCGCCGCCGCCCGCCTCGTCGGCGTCAGCCTGGAACTCGGCGGCAAGAACGCCATGCTCGTCCTCGCCGACGCGGACGTGGAGAAGGCCGCCGCGGGCGCCGTCCGGGCCTGCTTCTCCTCCGCCGGCCAGCTCTGCATCTCCATCGAGCGGCTCTACGTCCACGCCTCGATCGCCGACGAGTTCGTCGAGCGCTTCGCCGCCCGCACCAAGGCCATGCGCCTGGGCAGCGCCCTCGCCTACGGCGCGGACATGGGCTCGCTGGTCGGCGAACGGCAGCTGGAGACCGTACGCCGGCACGTGGACGAGGCCGTCGCCAAGGGAGCCGTCCTCGTCGCTGGCGGCGTCGCCCGCCCCGACCTCGGCCCGCTCTTCTACGAGCCCACCATCCTCGACGGGGTCGAGGCCCCGATGGCGGTCTGCGCCGAGGAGACGTTCGGACCGGTCGTCTCCGTCTACCGCTTCACCGACGAGGACGAGGTCATCGCCCGGGCCAACGACACCAACTACGGCCTCAACGCCAGCGTCTGGACCAAGGACGCCCGCCGCGGCCACTCCGTGGCGGCCCGCCTGCGCACCGGCACCGTCAACATCAACGACGGCTACGCCCCCGCCTACGGCAGCGCGCAGGCGCCCATGGGCGGCATGAAGGACTCCGGACTCGGCCGCCGGCACGGCTCCGAGGGCATCCTCAAGTACACCGAGGCGCAGACGGTGGCCCACCAGCGGCTGCTGCCCATGGCCCCGTCGATGGGCATGGACGACGAGCAGTACGCGCGGTTCATGACCCGCAGCCTCAAGGTCCTCAAGGCGCTGCGGTTCCGCTAGGACGTCCGGGCCGTTCAGGCCATTCCGACGTCGCCGGGCGCGACCGATTGGGAGGCACGAGAGTGTCGTACGAGAACGACGGCGGTCGCGGAGGCGGCCCGGAGGACGGGTACGACTACGACGTCCTCGTCATCGGATCGGGCTTCGGCGGGGCCGTCTCCGCGCTGCGGCTCAGCGAGAAGGGCTACCGGGTCGGCGTCCTGGAGGCGGGGCGCCGCTTCACCCGCGAGAGCCTGCCCCGCAACAGCTGGGACCTGCGCAACTACCTGTGGGCGCCCGCCCTCGGACTGTTCGGGATCCAGCGCATCCACCTGCTCGGCAACGTGATGGTGCTGGCCGGCGCCGGTGTGGGCGGCGGCTCGCTCAACTACGCCAACACCCTCTACGTGCCGCCGGCGGCCTTCTTCGAGGACCGGCAGTGGGCGTCCATCACCGACTGGCGCGCGGAACTGGCCCCGTACTACGACCAGGCCAAGCGGATGCTCGGCGTCCGACTCAACCCGACGCTGACGCCCTCCGACGTCCACCTCAAGGCCGCCGCCGAGAAGATGGGCGTCGGGGACTCCTTCCACATGGCCCCGGTCGGCGTCTTCTTCGGCGACGGCGAGGACGCCGGGGGAGCGGGCGGAACCGGCGACGAGCGCCGGGTCCTGCCCGGACAGGAGGCGGCGGACCCGTACTTCGGCGGCGCCGGCCCGGCCCGCCGGGCCTGCACCGAGTGCGGCGAGTGCATGACCGGCTGCCGGCACGGCGCGAAGAACACCCTGAACGAGAACTACCTGCACCTCGCCGAACGCGCCGGCGCCGTCATCCACCCCATGACCACCGTCACCGCGCTCTCCGAACACCCCGACGGCGGCCACCGCGTCCGCACCGTCCCCACCGACCACCGCCGCAAGGGCCGGGCCAAGGTGCTCCGCGCCCGGTACGTGGTCGTCGCGGCGGGCACCTACGGCACCCAGACCCTGCTGCACGCCATGAAGGACCGGGGCGAACTGCCCCACCTCTCGGACCGGCTCGGCGAGTTGACCCGGACCAACTCCGAAGGCCTGGTCGGCGCGCAGACCGACGACCGCCGCTACCGCAGGCGGCACGGCGGTGTCGGGCGGGTCGACTTCACCCGGGGCGTCGCCATCACCTCGTCCGTCCACCCGGACGCCGACACCCACATCGAGCCGGTCCGCTACGGCAAGGGCTCCAACGCCATGGGGTTCATGACCATCCTCCAGGTGCCCTACGGCGCGCACCGGGTGCGGTCCTGGCTCGCCCGCACCGCCAAGCACCCCGTCCAGCTGCTGCGCGCGCTGTCCAACCGGCGCTGGTCGGAACGGACGATCATCGGCCTGGTCATGCAGTCGGTGGACAACTCCCTGACGACGTACCGCAAGCCCGGCGGCCTCGGCAAGGGCCTGCTGACCGCCCGGCAGGGCCACGGTGCCCCCAACCCCGTGCAGATCGAGGCGGCGACGCGGGCCGCGAGCCTGCTGGCCGAGGAGATCAACGGCTTCGCCGGGAGCAACATCGGCGAACTGATGGGGACCCCGCTGACGGCGCACTTCCTCGGCGGCTGCCCCATCGGCGCCTCACCGCGGGAGGGCGTCGTCGACCCGTACCACCGGCTGCACGGGCACCCGGGCATCTCGGTCGTCGACGGTTCGGCGGTCTCCGCGAACCTCGGGGTCAACCCGTCGCTGACGATCACGGCGCAGGCCGAGCGGGCGATGTCGTACTGGCCCAACAAGGGCGAGGCGGACCGGCGGCCCGCTCAGGGAGAGGCGTACGTACGGCTGGCGGCGGTGGAGCCGAACCGGCCGGCGGTGCCGAAGGAGGCCTTCGGGGCGCTGCGGCTGCCGTTCCTGGCGGTCCCGGACGTGCCCCGCAGGCAATCGGAGCCCGAACCATCCTGAGAAATGACGACGGTGAGTACCGCGCTCCCCCTCCGAGCGCGGTACTCACCGCAGTACATGAGTGACTGTCGGTCGCCGGAGAAGGTTGTACCGGAATCCCGTCCCCGGGGCTGTGGTGTCGGTCACACGGCGTAGTGCGCAACTGTGCGGGCGGTCCGGCGGTCAAGGGGGGCATGAGACGTCGCATCGCCCTGCTGGCCGTCTGCGGCCTGTTCGCCGCAGGGCCGGCCGTCCCCTCCGCACACGCCGCGCAGCCGCTGATCGCCCTGGTCGGACCGGCCGCGCTGACCCTCCCGGCGCGCCCCGCGACGGGTGACGCGCGGCCGACGCCGTTGGCGTTCCGCCTGGACCTGCCGGCCGCGGGGGAGGGCCCCGGGGCGGACGGGGACACCGCGACTTCCGCGACTTCCGCGACTTCCGCGACTTCCGCGACCGACACGGCCGGCGCGACGGGCGCCGACGGCTTCGGCGGCGGTGACGTCACCTTCACCGTCGACCTGAGCGGCGTCGCGGGCGTGGCCGTCGTCCGGGAGGGCGGGGCCGCGCCGGCGGCGAGGTGCGCCGCCGAGGGCGCCCGCCTGATCTGCGTCGAGCGGGAGGTCCGCCCGGGCGCGAGCGTGGTGCTCGACCTGGACGTCAGCGCCGAACAGGGCGCCGGAGCCGGCGCGAGCGGCACCCTCACCGTCACCGCCCGGGCGGCCGGCGTGGCCGTCGCGGCGGCCGTCACCCGCGTCACGGTCGGCGGCCCGGACCTGGCGGTGGAGGAGCTGCGGCTCAAGCGGGACCCGAAGCCGGGCGAGAGCCAGCCGCTGCCGCTCGCCTTCGCGAACCGGGGCACCGGCCCGGCGAGCGGCGTGGTCCTGGAACTCACCACCACCCGCGGCCTGGAACTGGCGCGGCGCTACGACAACTGCGCCTACCGCACCGGCCCGACCTCGACCACCGCCCTGTGCACCGTCGCCGGACACTTCGCCGCCGGCGAGGTCTGGGAGACGGCCGCCGACAGCCCCCTCGACCTCAGGGCCACCCCGTTCGCCCGCGCCGAACTGCTCGGCTACGGCGTCACCCCGGCCGGCCCGGGCCACACCGGGCGCCCGTCCGCGGACCGGCCCGCGCACGGCGGCCCCGCCACCGGCCGGACGCTGACCCTCGTCAGGCGGGCCGGGTCGACGACCCCGGGGGCGCTCGTCCCGCCCGGCCGGGCCTCGCGCGGCGCGGCCCCGGCGGTCCGCGCCGACCGGCGCGAGTTCGGCTTCGCCGTCGAGAACGCGGCGGACCTCGCGATCGAGCCCCTGGCTGTCCGGGGCGCCGCCGGGACCCGGGTCAGGGCCGCGGTCGTGCTGCGCAACCACGGGCCGGCCTGGGTGTTCGACCCCCGGCCCGGAGCCGCCGCGGTCGTGGTCGACGTACGGGTGCCGCCGGGCGTGCGGGTGACCCGGGTCCCGGCCGGTTGCCGGGTCGTGCCCGGGCGCGGGCCGGCTCGTCTGCTGTGCGCGACGGGGCCGTCGGTACGGGAGTCCGAGCGCGTCGAGTTCGTCCTCGAGCTGCGGATCGAGCAGGTGGTGCCGAACGCCCAGGGCGCCCTCGTCGTGGGCGGCCCCGGCCCGCGGGGCGAGCCCCGAAGGGCCGCCTTCGATCCGTACCCGGCCAACGACGCCGCGCTCTTCCTGGCCAACGCGACGGGCACCGCGATCGGTCCGGGCCCCGCCGCCCCGGTCGCGATCCCCGACCCGTGGATCGCGCAGGACCCGACGGACGGCCCCGGCGCGAGGGAGCGGACGAGCGCCGCCGGGGGACTGGGCGACGACGGCCCCCTCGCGCCCACCGGCGGCATCGCGGGCCTGCTCGGTTTCGGCGGGGCCGCGCTGGTCGCGGCGGGCGGCGCGCTGTACGCGGTCTTCCGACGCCGCCGCGCGGGGCGCGGCTGACGCCGCCGAGGGGACCGGGGCCCCGGAGAACGACCGGGGCGGACACGAGAACGGCCGGCCCGGGGCGTCCCTCGGGCCGGCCGTCCTTCACGGGGTGACCGGGCTGCTGTCCCCTGCCGTCCGGTCACGCGAAGGAGCGATGTCCCACGACGCACGCCCTCGGGCGGTACGTCTCATCGCTCCCGCTGAGCCACGCGTGGTGGTGCGGACCCGCGCCTGGCCGGCGCGGACATCCACCCCAACGAAGCGCCGCGGGGCCGGTCACGGCCCGGACGGGTGACGAACGGCGGCCCGCGCCTCAGACGCGGCCCCGGCACAGCTCCAGCAGGGTCATCGCGAGCGCGGTACCGGGCTTGCCGAGGGCGTCGCTCCAGTGCGCCAGCACCTCCATCTCGCGCGACAGGTGCACCCGGCGGCCCCCGGAGCCGATGCGCGCGTCCTGGATGACGGTCGAGACGGCCGTCCGCTCCTGGATCAGGCCGATGATCCGGTCGTCGATCGCGTCGATGCGGATCCGGGAGTCGGCGATGAGCTGCTCGGGGGTGGTGGTGATCGTGGTCATGTCGGTGCTCCTGTGGGTGGTGGGGACCGACGGGAGCGGAAACGCCGGAGCGCCCCGGTCCTGTCGGACCGGGGCGCTCTGGGAAGTCAGTGGCTCAAGCGAGCATCACGATGACCCATGGCGACCGGACCGGCCGGTGCCATAGGTAAAGAGGAAGCTCAGCTGCTTGCGCATGGAACGGATTATTACCTTCCGTCCCGCTCCGGGCCAAGCCGGTTCGGATGGTGAGACGAAAAGGGGCTGGGGACCCCCGTTAGAATCGACAGAACAAAGCCACCTCTTCCGCCGGAAGGCCGCCCCGTGCCAGAAGCACCCTCCGCCGCCCACGACAGCGCCCCGGACACGGTTCTCGTCGTCGACTTCGGCGCCCAGTACGCCCAGCTCATCGCCCGCCGCGTCCGCGAGGCCCGGGTCTACAGCGAGATCGTGCCCAGCACGATGCCCGTGGCCGAGATGCTCGCCAAGGACCCGAAGGCGATCATCCTCTCCGGCGGTCCG
Organism: Streptomyces sp. NPDC048383; assembly: GCF_040651775.1. Taxonomy (NCBI): domain Bacteria; kingdom Bacillati; phylum Actinomycetota; class Actinomycetes; order Kitasatosporales; family Streptomycetaceae; genus Streptomyces; species Streptomyces sp. NPDC048383. Next base: position 27,540 of record NZ_JBEZKS010000052.1, on the reverse strand, counting down.
TCCTCCGTGTACGAAGAGGGTGCCCCGCGCCTGGACGACTCCCGTGCCCTCTTCGAGGCGGGCGTCCCCGTCTTCGGCATGTGCTACGGCTTCCAGCTGATGGCGACCACCCTCGGCGGGACCGTCGACAACACCGGCGCGCGCGAGTACGGCCGCACCCCGCTGGCCGTCTCCAAGTCCGGCTCCACCCTCTTCGAGGGCACCCCGGACAACCAGGCGGTGTGGATGTCCCACGGCGACGCCTGCTCCGCCGCCCCCGAGGGCTTCACCGTCACCGCGTCGACCGGCGTCGTCCCGGTCGCGGCCTTCGAGAACGACGAGAAGAAGCTGTACGGGGTCCAGTACCACCCCGAGGTCATGCACTCCACGCACGGCCAGCAGATCCTGGAGCACTTCCTCTACCGCGGCGCGGGCCTGGCCCCCACCTGGACGACCGGCAACATCGTCGAGGAGCAGATCGCGGCCATCCGCGAGCAGGTCGGCGACAAGCGCGCCATCTGCGGCCTCTCCGGCGGCGTGGACTCCGCGGTCGCCGCGGCCCTCGTCCAGAAGGCCATCGGTTCGCAGCTGACCTGCGTCTACGTCGACCACGGCCTGATGCGCAAGGGCGAGACCGAGCAGGTCGAGAAGGACTTCGTCGCGGCCACCGGCGTCCAGCTGAAGGTCGTCGACGCGCAGGAGCGCTTCCTGACCGCGCTGGCCGGCGTCTCCGACCCGGAGACCAAGCGGAAGATCATCGGCCGCGAGTTCATCCGCGTCTTCGAGCAGGCCCAGCTGGAGATCCTGCAGGAGGACGGCCCCGCGGTCGCCTTCCTCGTCCAGGGCACCCTGTACCCGGACGTCGTCGAGTCCGGCGGCGGCACCGGCACCGCGAACATCAAGTCGCACCACAACGTCGGCGGCCTCCCCGACGACATCGAGTTCGAACTCGTCGAGCCGCTGCGCCAGCTGTTCAAGGACGAGGTCCGGATGGTCGGCCAGGAACTCGGCCTGCCCGACGAGATCGTCCAGCGCCAGCCGTTCCCCGGCCCCGGCCTCGGCATCCGCATCGTCGGCGAGGTCACCAAGGAGCGCCTGGACCTGCTGCGCGAGGCCGACGCCATCGCCCGCCACGAGCTCACCGCCGCCGGCCTCGACCGGGAGATCTGGCAGTGCCCGGTCGTCCTGCTCGCGGACGTCCGCAGCGTCGGCGTCCAGGGCGACGGCCGCACCTACGGCCACCCGATCGTGCTGCGCCCCGTCTCCTCCGAGGACGCGATGACCGCGGACTGGACGCGGATGCCGTACGAGGTGCTCGCGAGGATCTCCACCCGGATCACCAACGAGGTCCCCGACGTGAACCGCGTGGTCCTGGACTGCACGAGCAAGCCCCCGGGCACCATCGAGTGGGAGTAGGACTCCCCTCCCGCACCACCGACGGAGCCGCCGCCCCCATCCCGGGGCGGCGGCTCCGCCGTTTCCGCGCGCGCCCGCCCATGGCCTCTTCGACCGGCCGCCGGTACCTTGCGCGGCGACCCGCAGGAGGTGTCATGGCCGAACGACCCGGACCCGTCCCCGTGGAGCGGCTGCGCTTCGACATGCCGCCCGTCCACGACACCGTCGAGGAGGAGCGCGCCCACCGCAAGGAACGCCTCGCCGAGGCGCTGCGGCTGCTGGCCCGGCTCGACCACGAGGACGGCCCGGCCGGCCTGGTCACCGTCCGGGACCCCGGTTTCGAGGACTGCTACTGGGTCAACCCCTTCGGCCTGGCCTTCGGCGGGCTCACCGCCGACGACCTGTTGCTGGCCGACGGCGAGGGCCGCGTCCTCCACGGTGCCCGCCGGCTCAACGAGTTGGCCTTCGCCGTGCACGTCGCCGTGCACCGGGCGCGGCCCGGGGCGGTGGCCGTCGTCCGCACGCAGGCCCCGTACGGCAGGGCGCTCGCCGTGCTCGGCGACCTGCTGGCGCCGCTGACGCCCGAGGCCTGCGCCTTCTACGAGGACCACGCCCTGCTGGACGAGTTCACCGAGGACGGGCCCGTCGCCGCCGCCCGGATCGCGCACGCGCTCGGCCCCTACAAGGCGCTGATCCTGCGCCACCGCGGGCTGCTGACCGTCGGGGACTCGGTCGACGCGGCCGTCTGGTGGTTCGTCGCCGCCGAACGGGCCGCCCGGGTCCAGCTGATCGCGCGGGCCGCGGGCAAGCCCGTACCCGTCGACCACCGCGGCGCCGTCCGCACGCGGGAGCGGTTCGGCTCCGATCTGGCGGCCTGGGTGAGCTACCAAACGCTGCGCCAAGGGGGCGACGCGCCCATGACGTCAACATCATGAACGGTTAATCACCTGCTCTGACATCGTGCGCAATCCGGAGCACTGCCGCAGTGGTGCACAATTCGCTGGCATTGCACCGGAGTTCAGAGAGGCGGCACGCGCGTGGCTGTCCAAGAGATCCCCCGAACCACCCACGGCGGCGCCTGCACCTGCGACGACTGCCCGCACGGCGCACGGGAGGGACACCGCAGGGCGGTGGCCGCCTTCCTGGAGAAACGTGACGGGTTCGCCGCCGGCCAGGGGGTGCCGGCCGCCGTGGCCCACTCCCTCGGCGCCTCCCGCCAGTGGGTGTCCGACGAACTGACCCTGTCCGCCCGCACCGCCGCCGACCGCGGCCGCGAGGCCGGGCACTCCTGGCTCTACCTGCTCTCCCGACGGGCCGTCCTCACCCTGTGGATCGCCGCCGGCGTCCTGCTCGTGGTGCAGGTCGGCACCGCCCTCGGCACCGGCTGGTCCACCGCCCGCACCGCCGCCCTGCTGGCCGCCCTCGTGCTGGCCGGGCTGCTCACCGTCGCCGCCCGCGCCCAGTCGCTGCGCGGCGGACTGCTGGCCCCGCTGGTCGGCGAGGACAACCGGCTGTCCACCTCCAAGGCCGTCCCCGCCGCCTGGCTCGTGCTCACCGCGTTCGCCGCGCTGCTGCCCGCGCTGCGGCTCGCGGCCTCCGCCCCCGGCCCCGAACGGGACACCCTCTACGCCGGACTGGCGCTCGGCCGCGCGCTGCCGCTGCTGGCGGTGCTCGGGCTCACCTCGGGCGTCGCGGTGCTGGTGCGCCGGGTGGTCACCGTACGGATCATGAACCAGCGGCTCCAGAAGCTGCCCGCGGACCGGCCCGCCGGGGCCGACCTGCTGACCGACGACGCCGGCCGGGGCAGCTTCCCCGACGCCCAGTACGTCCTCGTCTCCACGATCGTGCTGGCGTACGCCGCGGTGACGTTGGCCCGCTTCCCCGACCGGTTGCCGCGCCTGCCCTGGTCGCTCGCGCTGCTCGTCGCCCTGTCGGCGGTGGTCTACCTGGCCGCGAAGTACGCCGAGGGCAGCCGCCCGCTCGTGCTGTCGGTGGTGCGCCGACGGGAGCCCGGGGACCTGGACTCCGCCGTCCGCCCCGGGGACGACATCGAGATCCGCGGCGTGGGCTTCGTACCGCCGGGGGCGCAGACCCCCGAGATGATGGCCCGGCTGGTCGTCCGGATCGGGCAGGTGCACGTCCACGTGCCGCTGGTCCCGGTGACCGGCGGCTTCACCAACCCGTCGGACGCGGTACTGACCGTGCCGGTCCCCGCGGAGGTCGAACCGGGGCGCACCGACGTCCAGGTGGTGACCGCCGCCGGAGTGGAATCGAACCGCTACAGCATCGACGTGGCGGAGTGAACGGCGACGGGGTATGCATGGGGCGTGACCCGAACTGACGTCCTTTCCGGTGCTCCCTGCGGCCTGCGGGACCGAGCCGCCCGGTACGCACTCCTGCCCCTGCGCCTCTTCCTCGGCGTGACCTTCGTGTACGCCGGTCTGGACAAGCTGACCGACTCCGCGTTCCTGTCCGCCACCGGCGTCGGATCCATCGGCGAGATGATGCGCGGGGTGCGCGACACCTCCGCGATCCCCGCCCTGGTCGACCTGGCCCTGAAGGCGCCCGTCGGTTTCGCCGTGGTGCTGGCCGCGGGTGAACTCCTGGTGGGCCTGGCCACCCTGGCGGGACTCCTGACCCGGCTCGCCGCCGCCGGCGGGGCGCTGATCGCGCTCAGCCTGTGGCTCACGGTCTCCTGGGCGGTCACCCCGTACTACTACGGCAACGACCTCGTCTACCTGGTCGCCTGGCTCCCGCTGGTCCTCGCCGGGGCCCCCTACCTGTCGCTCGACGCGCTCGCGGCCCGGCGCTCCGAGGACTCCCCGAGCCGGTGGCGCCTGTCGCGGCGCACCGCGTAGGTGACCATGCCGACGAGCGCGGCGAGCGAGAGCCCGCCCAGGGCCATCGGCACCACCAGGAACCACGGCACGTCGGTCCCGCCGTTCGCGTCGAGCAGGTAGAGCACCCCCGCCGCGATCAGGACCAGCCCGGCCAACAGCCGTCCCGGCTGGAAGTCATGACGCCGCACGGGCCACCTCCACCTGTCCCACGGCCGCGCTCAGCCGCAGCTCGATCGTCCCGCCGGCCTCGGTGCCGGCGGGGGGCGGCAGCGTCGCCTCCCGGGTTTCGCCGCCGCGTCTGATGCGTACGTCCTCACCGGTCTCGCCCGGCATCCGGATGTCACCCAGCCGGACGGTGACCACGGCCTTCGCGGTGACCTCCCGGGGCAGGACCACCTTCAGCCGGCCCGCCTCGATGGAGGCGCCGACCGACACCGTGGAGCCCTTCGGCACGTCCAACCGGCTCAGGTCGAGGGTGGCCAGCCCGGTGCCCGACGCGTACACGGGCCGTACGTCGGCCACCGCCGCCGGACGCCAGGCGACCTCCCGCCAGTCGGTGCCGATCTCGCGCGGCAGCGCGGTCGCCGCCGCCAGCAGACCCGCGGTGAGCAGCCCGAGCAGGATCGTGCCGAACCCGGTGCGGCCCTTGACCGAGCTGAGGGCGAGGCCCAGTCCGAAGACGGTGAGGGCGCAGGCGAGGCCCACCTGGAGGGCGTGCCCGAGGGTGCTGCCCTCCCACACCGAGCCCGCGCCGACGCCCGCCGCGACGAGGGCCAGCACGAAGACCCGGCCGCCGATGCCCCCGCCGAACCCGCGCACCGCCACCGGCGGGCTCGGCCGTGCGGCCGGTCCCCCACCGTCGGAGGCCGGAGAGGTGTCGTCGGGGCCCCACAGGTAGCCGCTCGCCCCGACGGGTCCCGTCGTACCGTCCTTCACCAGCGGATCGCGCCACCAGGACGGGCTGCCGGGCACGGGCGGGGCCTGCGTCTCGGGCGGTGCCGGGGACGCGGGCCGGGACGCCGCCGGGACCTCGGCCTCGGGGGCGTAGGTGTGCCGGTGCCGCTGGGACCAGTACGAGGCGCCGCCGAGCGCCAGGATGACCAGGACCGAGAAGACCCCCATCACCCCGTTGTCCATCATCGACAGGAACAGCGCGCAGCCCACCAGCGCGCTGAACACCGCGGCCAGGGTGGCGCCCTCGACGCGGCCGGTCAGCAGCCGCTTCCCCTCGCTGTCGTCCTCGCCCTCCTGGGGCAGCAGCAGCCAGGCGAACCCGTAGAAGATCAGGCCGACGCCGCCGGTGACGGCGAGCACCCCGAGGACGATCCGGAACACCAGCGGGTCCAGGTCGAAGTACCGGCCGAGGCCACCGCAGACGCCCGCGAGGACCTTGTCGCGCTTGCTGCGGCGCAGTGGCGGCCGCGGGGCCGCGGCGGGAGCCCCGGCGGCCGGGGCGTCGTGTACTTCGGTCATGGGTCCATGGTGACGGGCCGTACGGCCGCGTGGCACCCGGCCCGACCCTGGCGCAACCCTGATATCCCCCGGCCGTAACTGGGGGGATGCCCTGATGCCCGCGGTCCCGCGCGCGTGTGACCATCGGTGACATGCCCGCAGCCGCCGCCTCCCGCACCCCGCACGCACCGGACCCCGCCGATCCCGCGATCCCGCACCGCCGGCTCTACCGCAGCGCCGACGGCCGGATGCTCGGCGGCGTCGCCCGCGGCCTGGCCGGGCACCTCGGGCTGCCGGTGCTCTGGGTCCGCCTCGCCTTCCTCGGCATGTTCATGTTCGGGGACGGGCTCGGGGTGCTGCTCTACGCGGCGTTCTGGGTCTTCGTACCGCTCGGCGTGGGCGGTAGCACCGGACACCACTCCTTCTTCGAGACCCTCCCCGACGGCACCCGCCGGCTGCGCAAGCCCGGCAAGGGGCAGATCTCCGGCCTGATCGCGCTCGCCGTCGGCGCGGGCATCTTCTTCTCCCAGCTCCGCGTCGGCGGCGAGAACGGCCGCTACGTCTGGCCGACCCTGCTCGTCGGCGCCGGCGTCGTCCTCGTCTGGCGCCAGGCCGACAACGCCCGCCGCGCCCACTGGAGCGCCGCCGCCGGCCGACACGGGCGCCTCTTCCAGGTCGTGCGGGCCCTCGCGGGCGTCGCCCTCGTCGGCGTCGGCCTGACCCTCTTCATCGTCGTACGGGGCTCCGCCGCCCAGCTGGGCAACGTCCTCACCGCCACCCTCGCCGTCCTCGTCGGCGTCGCCCTGCTCGCCGGACCCTGGCTGATCCGGATGACCCAGGACCTCTCCGAGGAACGCCTGATGCGCATCCGCGCCCAGGAACGCGCCGAGGTCGCCGCCCACGTCCACGACTCCGTCCTGCACACCCTGACGCTGATCCAGCGCAACGCCGAGGACGTCGGCGAGGTGCGCCGACTGGCCCGCGCCCAGGAACGCGAGCTGCGGAACTGGCTGTACAAGCCCGAGGGCACCGGCAAGGACGAGGCCGAGGAGCCCACCACCCTCGCCGAGGCCGTGAAGAAGACCGCCGCCGAGGTCGAGGACCACCACGGCGTCCCCATCGAGGTCGTCGTCGTCGGCGACTGCCCGCTCGACGAGAAGCTGACCGCACAGATCCAGGCCGCGCGCGAGGCAATGGTCAACGCGGCCAAGTACGGTGGCGAGGGGGGCCCGGTACAGGTCTACGCGGAGGTCGAGGGCAACACCGTCTTCGTCTCCGTACGGGACCGCGGACCGGGCTTCGACATCGACGCCGTACCGGACGACCGGATGGGCGTACGAGAATCGATCATCGGCCGGATGCAGCGCAACGGCGGGACCGCGCGACTGCGGTCCGCGCCCGATGGCGGCACGGAAGTCGAGCTGGAGATGGAGAGGGCGGCATGACCGAGGACAACGCGGTGACGGAGGCCAGGCGGGTCCGGGTGGTGCTCGTCGACGACCACCGGATGTTCCGCACCGGAGTACAGGCCGAGATCGGGGAGACCGCGCGCACCGGCGTCGAGGTCGTCGGCGAGGCGGCCGACGTCGACCAGGCCGTCACCGTCATCACCGCCACCCGCCCCGAGGTGGTGCTCCTCGACGTGCACCTGCCCGGCGGCGGCGGCGTCGAGGTGCTGCGCCGCTGCGCCCCGCTGATGGCGGCGGCGGAGAACCCGGTGCGGTTCCTGGCGCTGTCGGTGTCGGACGCCGCCGAGGACGTCATCGGCGTCATCCGGGGCGGCGCCCGCGGGTACGTCACGAAGACCATCACCGGCAGCGACCTGGTCGACTCGGTCTTCCGGGTCCAGGACGGCGACGCGGTGTTCTCGCCGCGACTGGCCGGCTTCGTGCTCGACGCGTTCGCCTCGACGGACGCCCCGCCCGTCGACGAGGACCTCGACCGGCTCACCCAGCGCGAACGCGAGGTGCTGCGGCTGATCGCGCGCGGCTACGCGTACAAGGAGATCGCCAAGCAGCTGTTCATCTCGGTGAAGACCGTCGAATCGCACGTCTCGGCGGTCCTGCGCAAGCTCCAGCTGTCCAACCGCCACGAACTGACCCGCTGGGCGACGGCCCGCCGCCTGGTCTGACCGCCCGGCCGCGGCCTCGTACCGACCGCCCGGCGATGTGATCCACATCGCGGTCGGTCGGTGCAACCGGGCAGCGGGCGTCCGCCCTCTTCGGGGGCGTGATGAGCCTGACGGGGACCCCCTTCTTCGCCACCGTGGTGGCCCTGGCGGCGATCGCCGTCGTCCTGCCGCTGGTCGTGTGGAGCAAGGTGCGCGGCCCCGCCGTCGCACGCCTCGCCGCCCGCGGCCTCATGGTGGTCTTCGCCCAGGTCACGGCCGTGGCCCTGGTGTTCGTCGCGGTCAACCGGGACATGAACTTCTACGCGTCCTGGGGCGACCTCCTCGGCACCGGCACCTACGTCACCGCCGCCCCCGACCTCGGCCCCGACGGGCTCGGCGGGAAGAAGGCCGAGCAGGTGAGGGAAGAGCCCAAGGTCCGCCAGGAGTTCGTCCCGGTCGACGGGCTCGGCGGCCGGGTGAAGAAGACCGAGCTGGACGGAAAGATCTCCGGGGTCAAGGGCGACGTCATGGTGTGGCTGCCCCCGCAGTACGACGACCCCGCGTTCAAGGACAAGAAGTTCCCCGTCGTCGAACTGATCCCCGGCATCCCCGGCACCGGCAAGTCCTGGTTCCAGGGACTCAAGGCCCACGAGGTGCTGGAACCCCTCATGAAGAGCGGCAAGGTCCAGCCGTTCATCCTCGTCTCCCCGCGCGCCATGCTGCTCGGCAACGCCGACACCGGCTGCGCCAACCTCCCCGGCAAGGTCAACGCGGACAGCTGGTTCAGCGTCGACGTCCGCAAGATGGTCACCGACAACTTCCGGACCACGGACGAGGCCCGCAGCTGGGGCGTCGCCGGCTACTCGGCGGGCGCGTACTGCGCCGCCAAGCTGGCCATCGCCCACCCCGACCGCTACGGCGCGGCCGTCTCGCTGTCCGGCTACAACGACCCCGGGCAGGAACCCTCCTCGCTCGTCGCCCAGGACCCCGAACTGCGCCGCACCCACAACCTGAAGCACCTGCTGAAGTCCGCGCCCACCCCGCCGCCGGTGTCCCTGTGGATGTCGGGCGCCGAACAGGACGGCTACCTGTCGGGCACGGACCTCAAGGCGATCGCGCAGGCCCCCACCGTCGTCCACGCGGAGAAGGTGACCGGCGGCCACAACCTCGACTCCTGGTCGAAGCAGCTCCCGCAGACCTTCGACTGGCTGAGCCGGACGGTCAAGGCACCGTAACCGCCCCGCCCCGCCCCGCGCGACCGTGGGCCGCTCGGGCCCCGGCGTCCGTCACGCCGGACGGACCGCGCCCGCCCACGGCATGGAGTCGATCGGCGCGAGGCGCACCGTGGAGCCGGGGCGCGGGGCGTGGACCATCTGGCCGCCCCCGACGTACATGCCGACGTGCGTGACGCCGGAGTAGAAGAAGATCAGGTCCCCGGGGGCCAGTTGGCCGCGCGCGACGCGCTGTCCGGCGTTGATCTGGGTGTACGTCGTGCGGGGCAGGGACACCCCGGCCGCGCGCCAGGCCGCCTGCGTCAGCCCGGAGCAGTCGAAGGAACCCGGGCCCGTCGCGCCCCAGACGTACGGCTTGCCGATCGCCCCGTACGCGAAGGCCACGGCCCGCGCCGCGCGGGAACCGTCGGCGGGCGCCGGCGGCGGGGGAGTGCCGGGCGCTCGGGCGGGGGCCGCGGTGGTTGCGGTGCCCGACCGGGCCTCGTACGCGGCCCGTTCCTCGGCGGTGAGCCGGGCCAGCAGGCGCCTGGCCTCGCTGAGCTTCGCCTCGGCGGTGGCCTTGTGCCCGGCCGACTCCTCCTGCCTGGCCCGCAGGTCGGCGAGCCGTCCGGAGGCCTGGTCGCGCAGCTTGCCGACGTCGTCCAGGCCGCGGCGTACGGAGGACACCTCCGCGGCGGTGCGCTTGCCGGCCCGGATCAGGAACGAGGCCCGGTCGAGGTAGTCCTGCGGATCGGCGGCCATGGCCAGCTGGATCGCGGGGCCGAGGCCGCCGCTGCGGTACTGGGTGGCGGCCAGCGACCCGAGCGCGGTGCGGGCGGTGTTCAGCCGGTCGGTGCGACGGGCGGACTCCTCGCGCAGGCCGGTCAGCGCCCGTTCGGCCCCGTCGGCCTGCTCCCTCGCCCCGTTGTACCGCTCGCCGGCGGCCTCGGCCTCCTCGTAGAGCCGGTCGACCTCCGTCTTCACCTCGGCGGGGCTCGGTCGGGGGTCCGCGTGCGAGGTGCCCTCGAAGGCGGTGGCGGTGGCAGCGCCCGCCAGCACGAGCGTGGTGGCGGTCCGTACGCCACCACCGCTGAACGGGCGCTGCCTGGGCTTTCGATGACTGGCCACGGGGGCCTCACGTCCTTCCGTCGGTCTCGGGGGAGGACGCTAGACCCGAAGGTAACGGGACGGTGACGAGATGGCCCGAAGTGGCCGTTCGTGATCGGGACCGATCGGTCAGTGCCAGAGGACGGCGATAAAGATGTTGGCCGTGGTCAGTGCGCCGACCGTCGCGAAGAGACCCTTGTCCACGTGCTCGTCGTCGCGCTTGACGTAGACGAGGGCCAGGACCACGAAGAGGATCGCGAGCTTCAGGCCGATCTTGACGTGGTTCAGCGGGGCGCCGTCACCCATCTCGCGGAAGCCGACGAGCAGCACGCCCGTCACGAGCATGGTCAGCGCGCCGTGCAGCATCGCGGGCACGAAGCGGGCGGTGCCCGCGCCCATCGCCTTCATCTGGGTCAGGAAACCGCCCAGGAGGGAGGCGATCCCGATGATGTGCAGGCCGACGAAGACATTGATCAGTACGTCCATGCGGTCGAGCGTACGGGTGCCCCCGACCCCCCCGACGCGCGGGCCCGGGGGCGTGCGGGTCCCGCGGATCCGGCCGATTCCCGGGGGACGGAACGGGCTGTCGGTCCCGCCCCCTAGACTCGGAAGGCGATGAGTAGCCTCTTTGACGACAGTTTCCTGGCGGACCTGACCCCCTCCGACGAGGTCCCGCCGCCCCCCGAGGAACACGCTGCCCCGGAGCGGGACGCGGACGACCTCTTCGGCGGTCGGTTCGACGCACCCCTGAGCGGGGACGCGTACTACCGGGACGGCGCCCCCAGGCCCGTCATCGACCCGGCGACGCTCCTCGACGGGCTGAACGAGGAGCAGGCCGCCGCCGTGGTGCACGCGGGCTCCCCGCTGCTCATCGTGGCCGGCGCCGGTTCCGGCAAGACCCGGGTGCTCACCCACCGGATCGGCCACCTGTTGTCCGCGCGGCACGTCCACCCCGGCCAGATCCTGGCGATCACGTTCACCAACAAGGCCGCCGGCGAGATGAAGGAGCGCGTCGAGAACCTCGTCGGCCCGCGCGCGAACGCCATGTGGGTGTCCACCTTCCACAGCGCCTGCGTCCGCATCCTGCGCCGCGAGTCCAAGCTCCTCGGCTTCACCTCGTCGTTCTCGATCTACGACGCCGCCGACTCGAAGCGCCTCATGGCGCTCGTCTGCCGCGACCTGGACCTGGACCCGAAGAAGTTCCCGCCGAAGTCCTTCAACGCCAAGATCTCCAACCTGAAGAACGAGCTGATCGACGACGAGGCCTTCGCGGCCCAGGCCGTCGACGGCTTCGAGAAGACGGTGGCCCAGGCGTACGCCATGTACCAGGGCCGGCTGCGCGAGGCCAACGCCCTCGACTTCGACGACATCATCATGACGACGGTCCATCTGCTCCAGTCCCACCCGGACGTCGCCGAGCACTACCGCCGGCGGTTCCGGCACGTCCTGGTCGACGAGTACCAGGACACCAACCACGCCCAGTACACGCTCGTGCGCGAGCTGGTCGGCACCGGATACCCGGACCTGCCGCCCGCCGAGCTGTGCGTCGTGGGTGACGCCGACCAGTCGATCTACGCCTTCCGCGGCGCGACCATCCGCAACATCCTCCAGTTCGAGGAGGACTACGCGGACGCGACCACGATCCTGCTGGAGCAGAACTACCGTTCCACGCAGACGATCCTGTCCGCCGCCAACGCGGTCATCGAGCGCAACCAGAACCGCCGCGCCAAGAACCTGTGGACCCAGGCCGGCACCGGTTCCGTCATCACCGGCTACGTCGCGGACACCGAGCACGACGAGGCGCAGTTCGTCGCCGACGAGATCGACCGCCTGACCGACGCCAAGGAGGCCAAGGCCGGCGACGTCGCGATCTTCTACCGGACCAACGCGCAGTCGCGCGTGTTCGAGGAGATCTTCATCCGCGTCGGGCTGCCCTACAAGGTCGTCGGCGGGGTCCGCTTCTACGAGCGCAAGGAGGTCCGGGACGTCCTGGCCTACCTGCGCGTCCTGGCGAACCCCGAGGACAACGTCCCGCTGCGACGGATCCTGAACGTGCCCAAGCGCGGCATCGGCGAGCGGGCCGAGGCGATGATCGACGCCCTCGCGATGCGCGAGAAGATCACCTTCCCGCAGGCGCTGAAGCGCGTCGACGAGGCCTTCGGGATGGCCGCGCGCTCCACCAACGCCGTCAAGCGGTTCAACGTGCTGATGGAGGAGCTCCGCACCATCGTCGAATCCGGCGCCGGTCCGGCGGTCGTGCTGGAAGCGGTCCTGGAGCGGACGGGCTACCTCGCCGAACTCCAGGCGTCCACCGACCCGCAGGACGAGACGCGGATCGAGAACCTCCAGGAGCTGGCGGCCGTCGCCCTGGAATTCGAGCAGGCGCGCGCCGGAGCGGACGCCCCGGCGACGGACGGCGAGCCCGCCGACGGCGCGACCGCCGACGGTACGGCCGATGGCGCGGTCGTCGCGGCCGGTCCGGGCACCCTCTCCGAGTTCCTGGAGCAGGTCGCGCTCGTCGCCGACTCCGACCAGATCCCGGACGAGGACGAGGACGGCAGCGGCGTCATCACCCTGATGACCCTGCACACCGCCAAGGGCCTGGAATTCCCCGTGGTCTTCCTGACGGGCATGGAGGACGGCGTCTTCCCGCACATGCGCGCCCTCGGCCAGACCAAGGAGCTGGAGGAGGAGCGCCGGCTCGCCTACGTCGGCATCACCCGGGCGCGCGAGCGGCTGTACCTGACCCGCTCCGGCATGCGGAGCGCCTGGGGCACCCCCTCGTACAACCCGCCGTCCCGGTTCCTGGAGGAGATCCCCACCGAGTACCTCCAGTGGAAGCGGACGGGAGCCACCCAGAAGCCGGCCGGCCCGATGCGCGGCTCCGGGTACGGATCCGGTTCGAGCTCCGGCAAGGCGACCTTCGGGACCTCGCCCGAGGCGTTCCTGTCCTCGTCGCGTACGAAGACCGGCCCGTCGGGGTTCGCCACGCGCCGGGCCTCCGACAAACCGGTGATCGCGCTGGCCGTCGGGGACCGGGTCACGCACGACCAGTTCGGCCTGGGCACCGTCATGGAGGTCCGGGGAGCCGGTGCCGACGCGCAGGCCACGATCGACTTCGGTGACGACAAGCCGAAGCGGCTGTTGCTGCGCTACGCGCCGGTGCAGAAGCTGTAGGCCCGCCGGGCGTCATCGCCCCGTCGCCCCACGGTCCGACGGCCCGAGGTCCCACACCTCGGGCCGGGCGGGTGCGTTACCGCGGGTCCAGGCCGTGGCTGCGCAGCCAGGCCAGCGGGTCGATCGCGGAGCCGCCGCCCGGTCGCACCTCGAAGTGCAGGTGCGGGCCCGTGGAGTTGCCGGAGTTGCCGGAGTAGGCGATGACGTCGCCGGCCTTGACCTTGCCGGAGCGGATCTTGGTGCTGCCGAGGTGGCAGTACCAGGTCTCGGTGCCGTCGGGCGAGGTCACTATGGCCATGTTCCCGTAGGCGCTGTTCCACTGGGTGCGCACGGTGCCGTCGGTGGCGGCCATGACCGGGGTGCCGTAGGAGACCGGGAAGTCGATGCCGGTGTGCACGGACATCCACATGCCGCCGGCCTGCCCGAAGCTGGCGGAGAGCCCGTTCTGGGTGACGGGCACCGCGAACTTGGGCCGGGCCGCCTCCTTGGCGGCGGCCTCCTCGGCCCGCTTCTTCTTCTCGTCCTCCTGGCGCTGGCGCAGGTCGATGCGTTCCTGTGTGCGGCTCGCGCGGTCCGCGAAGTCACCGGCGTCGGCGCTGAGCGCGGCCAGTTGGGTGTCGAGCTTGTTGTTCGCGGCGACCGGCTGCACCGAGGCGGGATCGGGCGCCGCCATCGTGGTGGTCTCCTCGGACGGCTTCTCGGTGCTCCCGGCGAGTCCGCCGACCGAGGCCGCGGCCACTCCTGCGACGCCCATGACGCAGGCGGACGGCACCGCGACGGTCAGCAGGGCGGAACGCTTGGCCGGGGTGCGGCGGCGGGTGTTGCCGCCGGCGCCACCGGTCTTGACGGGGGTGGTCCTGGCGCCGCCCTTGGACGTGGGCGTGGACGTGGACCCGGATGTGGGCGTGGGCGCGGGCGTTGCCTTCGCCTTCGTCTTCGCCGACCCCTTGGCCCCGGCCCGCCGGGACGGGCGCGGCTCGCTCGGGGTGACCGGCATGGCCTGGGTGGGCAGGTCGTGCACGCCGTCGATGAAGACCGGTTCGTTCGCGGACGGAGCGGTCACCGCCTCGAAGACGGAGGTCTCGGCGGTGTGCAGGTCGGCCTCGGCCCGGCCTTCGACGTACGGATCGGCGTAGGGCTCCGGGGAGGTGCCGGCGTAGGACTCGGTGTACGGATCGGCGTAGGAGTCCGCGTAGCCGTCGCCGTACGGGCCTGCGCTCTCGGCGGCCGGGACGACCGGGACGACGGTCGTGGCCTCGTAACCGTAGGAGGCCGACTGGGAGTTGACGTCGACGTAGGTCCGGGGGCCGGTGTCGGTGACCGGTTCGGTGATCCCGCCGCCGTTCCAGGCGGTGGCGTCGTAGGTGCCGGTCTCCTGCCCGTATCCCGGGAGGGTCCAGTGACCCGTCTGCTCCGAGGCGGTGGGGTCGTGGCCGAAGGACGCCGAGTCCCAGCCGATTCCGGTTCCGGTCCCGTTCCACGCGCTCGCGTCCCACTGCCCGGTGCCGTCGTCGGGCACGCCCTGGCTGGGCACGGTCGGCAGGTAGGTCTCCGGCGCGGACCACGCGGTGGTGTCGTACGAACCGGTCGACGGGTACGAGCCGTAGGCGTCGTAGGTGCCGGAAGCCGTGTAATCCGCAGGGTATTGGTAGCCTTGGCTCTGCGTTTCATAGGAAACGTAGGCCTGGTCACCAGCGAAAGTGGTGGTGGAAAGGCCGTCGTACCCGGTTTCGGGGTACTGGCCCGACGTCGGGCGGTCGTTCACCAACTTCTCTTTCGCCTCGGCAGTGGGGGGCCTGGGTGGCCGGGGAACTCAAGGTTCACCGGAGGAGAGCAGTGGCGTGACTGTACCCGTCGGTTACTGGGGACGACAATCTTCGGCGGGTTCCGTTCTTACGGGATCGGGGCATTCGGCGCCCTTTCGGTCCTCCGAACACCGAGCCTTGGCCTTGAGTTCGAAATTAGTTCGACTGGGGTTGGGAGGGAGCGCGAGCGCGCCTCCGGTGTGTTCGTGTCTCCGGGGCGCTCACATGGCCAGGCTTTGGCCCTCGGTTCCCGTGGAAGCGGTGAGGCCGGTGGCGGGAGCGGTCGGCGCCGTCGGCGCGCTCGATGTCCTGGCGGGCGCCGTCGCGTCGGTGACCGGGCCGTCCAGGGCGCGGCGAACGGCGGCGATCACGGCGGGATGGACCGGCAGGGCCAGGTGACCGATGCCGGTGACCTGCACGTTCGTCGCGTCCAGGTCCGGGTGCTCGATCCTGGCCGTCCCCGTCGGCGCCATCAGGGTGTCGAACTCGCTCCAGAAGGCGACGCACCGGGTCCGGCAGCCGGGCGACGGGGCACGCAGTTCCGTCAGCACCTCGGACTCCGGACGCATCTGCCGGACCAGCGGGTGCGCGTCCATGAAGGGCGCCACCCGGGTGCCGGCGTGAGGGGTGCCGAGCGTGACGAGCGTCCGCACCCGCGCGTCCCCGCCGAGCCGCTGCACGTAGTAACGGGCGACGAGGCCACCGAGACTGTGCCCGACGAGGTCCACCCGGTCCTGCCCGCTGCGCTCGCACAGTTCCTCGATCCGCCGGGCGAGATGGCGGGCCGTGACGCGCAGATCGCGGGTGAAGGGGGAGTAGTTGTACGTCTCCACCCGGCGCAGACCGTCCGCGCCGAGGGCGCGCCGCAGCAGGACGAAGACCGAACGGTTGTCGGTGAACCCGTGCAGGAGCAGTACGGGGGGACGCTGTCCGGGGTGGGCGGGTTCGGCGGTGGCGTCCGGGTCGGCGACGGCGTCGTCGGGGTCGGTGTGCGTGGTTGCCGGCGCCGGGCGCTCTTCGAGGAGTCCGGTGGGATAGAGGAGGAGGTGGCCGGCCAGGACGACGGCCTCCAGGACGGCGGCGCGCAGGGCCGCTCCGGTCATCGACAGCGGCAGCGGTGTGATCGACAGCCCCATGGACGGCCCTCCCCTGGACCTCTCGGGGACACGGCCGCACCGCCGAAGCGACCCCGCCACCGTGCCGGGCGGCTGTCGGCGCGGTGGCGGGGCGACTCGGCGGTGAAGGATCCGCTGTGTCCCACGTGTGATTTCCCCCTCCCGGTTGACCGCGAAACGGTGCGGTGCGCGATGCTGTACTTAACGTTCGTTCACTCGGGAGGCAGTGCGATGGGTGTGACCGGTCCGATCCGTGTGGTGGTGGCCAAGCCGGGTCTCGACGGCCACGACCGGGGTGCCAAGGTGATCGCACGTGCGCTGCGCGACGCCGGCATGGAGGTCATTTACACCGGCCTCCACCAGACCCCCGAACAGATCGTGGACACCGCCATTCAGGAGGACGCCGACGCGATCGGTCTCTCGATCCTGTCCGGCGCCCACAACACGCTGTTCGCGCGCGTGCTGGAGCTCCTGAAGGAGCGGGACGCGGCGGACATCAAGGTGTTCGGCGGCGGGATCATCCCCGAGGACGACATCGCTCCGCTCAAGGCGAAGGGGGTCGCGGAGATCTTCACGCCGGGGGCGACCACCACGGCGATCGTGGACTGGGTCAACGGGAACGTGCGGCAGTAGTTGCCGTCGGCCCCGGCCCTGTCGGCCCCGGCCCCGTCGGGGCCGGGGCCGGTTCGGGTCGGCGCCGGGTCGTTGTGGTGGCCCCGACCTGTGTGGGCCCGCCCTGTGGGGGGGCGGCGGGGCATCGTTCTCAAGGGGTCGGTGGGGTGAGCTCGGTGAGCATCGTTGCGCGGAGGCGGAGGGTGGCCACCAGGCGTTGGAAGGCTTCCGACCAGTAGGCGGCCGCGCCCGGGGAGGCGTCCGGCGGGTCCTGGGCGCCGGCGGTGAGGGCCTCCAGGTGGGCGGCTTCCGTGGGGTCGAGGCAGCGTTCGGCCAGGCCCATCACCCCGCTGAAGCTCCACGGGTAGCTACCCGCCTCTCGGGCGGAGTCGAGGGCTTCGACCACGGCCCGGCCCAAGGCCCCGGACCACGGGACCAGGCAGACGCCGAGTAGCTGGAAGGCCTCCGAGAGGCCGTGGGCCCGTATGAACTCCGCTACCCAGGAAGCCCGTTCGTCCTCCGCGAGGGTTTCCAACAGCTTCGCGCGTTCGGCCAGGGACGCGGTGCCCGGGCCCGCCGCCGGTGGTGCCGAGGGTGCGCCGAGGAGGGCCTTCGACCACTCCGCGTCGCCTTGGCGGACGGCCGCCCGGCACCACGCCGCGTGCAGTTCCTCCGCCCAGCCCTCGGCCACCGTCAGGGCCACGATCTCCGCCGGGCCGAGCCCGCCGAACCGGTCCCGCCAGCAGGCCAACGGCGCCGCCTCCACGAGTTGGCCGAGCCACCAGGCCCGTTCGCCGCGTCCCGCCGGGGGGCGCTTGACCACGCCGTCGCGGAGCATGCCCGCGTCGCACTCGGCGGGCGGGGTCACCGATCGCGGGCCGACGCAGGCCAGGGCCCGCTCCGCCATCCGACCGGCCAGGGCGGAGCCCGGCAGGGCCGACAGCAGTTCGGCGGCGGTCGCCCGTACGTTGCGGCTGCGGTCCCCGAGCGCGGATTCCAGGAACGGCTCGTCCGTGGGGGACAGGCCTTCCCTGAGGGAGTCCAGGAACATCAGCCGGTCCTCGGCCCGTTCGGTGGACCAGGTGGTGGCCAGCAGACGGGGCGCGGCCGCCGCCTCGTGTGCCCGGACGGCGCCCAGCAGGGCGACCCGTTCGGCGAACAGCCCCTCCTCCCAGAGCCGGTTCACCGCCTCCTGGTCGGCGGGGTCGGGCAGTTCGCCGGCGCCGCCCGTCCCGCCGCGCAGCGCGAACCGCCAGTCCGGGTTGAACCGGGCCAGCCACAGGCCCCGCGCCCCGGCCAGGGCGAGGGCCTGGGGGCGCAGGTCGGTCCGGGCCCGGGCCGCGTCCAGCAGCGCCGGGACCAGCGCCGACGGGGCCCGGTAGCCGTGCCGCGCCGCGGTGGCGAGCCACTGCGGCAGCAGTTCCGTCAGGTCGGGTGAGGCTCCGCGCCGGCCGCCGGCGCTGCCCGCGCCCGTGCGGCCCGCCAGGAGTTGCGCGAGCCGCCGCCGGGCCGCGTCCGGCGGCGCCGGACGCGGATCCCGTGGTGCGGGTGGCGGCAACGGGCCGGCCGGGGCCGGCCGGAGCCCGGCGCGGCGGCGCAGGGTCTGCACGGCCGCCGCGTCGAGCAGGGCCTGCGGTGCGCCGCCCCGTCGCTCGGTTCCCAGCAGCGCGACGGCGACCAGTTCCTCCCAGTCCTGCGGTGCCGCGCTCTTCTCGTTCGCCTCGGCCGTGCCGTTCATCGGACCCCTCCCTCTTGTCGTTCCGTGCTCCGGTCCCGCCCCCTCCGCGGGACCGGAGCGTCCGTGTCGGATCGGTCAGTGCCTCAGCTCGCGTGGTTGTCGTTCATCAAAGCCCCCCGGCTTACTCGTTTCCTCACGACGGCGCCCCCGCGCCGTCGCTTCCTGCTCCCCGCCCGACGTCACCCGAGGGCGACCGGCTCCGCCCCCTGCGGATGCCATGCCGTCAGCGGGGTGAACCCGCGGTGACCGCACTCGCCGAACACCGTGACGGGGCCGCCGCCCGAGAGGGCGGCCAGCTGCCACAGGCCCGACCGTGGACGGCCTCCGGCGAGGTGCACCGGCAGTGCGAACTCCCCTTGGGCGTCCGCGAGTTGCCAGCCGCCGTCGCCCGATTCCCCCGGTATCGGGATCACCGGGCCCAGTACCACCGGCCACGACTCCAGCCACGGGTCCTCCCGCAGCGCGTCGCCGTACGCGGCCAGTGCCTCCTGCGTGCCCACCCCGGCCGGAACCCGGGTGTCCGCCGCCGCTGCCGCGAACCGTTCTCCCAGGTCCGCCCGCAGCCCCGCCGAACCGGGACGGAAGCGGGCTTCCGCCTCCAGCACCAGGCCGACCGGCAGGGCCGACCCCGGCGGCCGCCCGGGCGGTCCGAAGTCCAGCACCAGGGCCGGGCGCCCGCTCCCCAGCCCGTGCAGCCAGATCCGGCGGGTGATGAGCCGGCCGTCCGGGGACGCCGAGTCGTACTGGGCCAGGACGAGCCAGTGGTCCCGTACGGTTTCGCCCTCCCCCGAGGACGGCAGCCCCACCCGGCTCCGGACGGTCGCGGCCAGCGGTTCCGGCAGCCCGGACGCCCCCAGCCAGGCCCTGTCCAGCAGGTGCAGCAGCGCGAACTCCTCAAGCATCCGCGCGGGCCAGCCCGGGCCGCAACCGGGTATTGTCCCCAACTCCCTTACCCGGGAGGCCAATCCCGGAGCCTGCGCGTCGACCATCCGGGCCGCCGTCTCCTCCCACGGCGCGTACCCCGCCTGCTCCTGGCCGGCCAGGCCCGCGCGCACCAGGTCCACGAGCCGCTGTTCCAGCTCGGTGACCCCCGCGCCGATCCGTTCCGCCCGCCGCAGGGCGCGGCGCCTGGCCCCCTCCTCGTCCACCGGTCCGGCCACCGGCCGGGCGGTCTTCGCCGCCCGCTCCGTCAGCCATTCCCCCGCCCAGTCCGGTGCGTCGACCGGATCCCCCACCCCTTCCGCCGCCCACAGCAGCAGCAGTCCCAGCGCGTGCTTGCACGGGAACTTCCGGCTCGGGCAGGAGCACTTGTACGCCGGCCCCGTCAGGTCCACGACCGTCCGGTACGGCGTGCTGCCGCTGCCCTTGCACCACCCCCACACCGCACCGGAAGCGGAACCTCCGGTCTGCGACCACGGACCCGCCCCGCCCAGCCTGCCCCCCGCCTTGCGCGACGCCTCGTCAGGAGCCAGGGCCAGTACCTGTTCCGTCGTCCAACGAACCCCCTGCTCAGTCATGGGAACCACCGTAGGGACCCCCACTGACAATCGCTCTGACCTGCAACAACGGCTCGAACGACGGGTGTTGTCAGTGGCATGGTGCACCTTGGGTGCAGCAGCCGGAAGCGGCTGGAGAGCCTTGGAGGGGGACCATGACCACGATCGAGAACGAGAGCCCCGCAGAAGCCCTGCGACCGCACGCCGAGGACGCCTTCGCGCACGAACTGAAAGCCCTGGCCGCCGCCGACGACCGTCCCCGGCCCACCCGTTGGAAGCTCTCCCCGTGGGCCGTGGCGACCTACCTGCTCGGCGGCACGCTCGACGACGGCACCGTCATCACGCCCAAGTACGTCGGCCCGCGCCGCATCGTCGAAGTGGCCGTCACCACCCTTGCCACCGATCGCGCCCTGCTCCTCCTCGGCGTCCCGGGCACCGCCAAGACCTGGGTCTCCGAACACCTCGCCGCCGCCGTCAGCGGGGACTCCACGCTCCTCGTCCAAGGCACCGCCGGCACCCCCGAGGAAGCCATCCGCTACGGCTGGAACTACGCCCGCCTCCTCGCCCACGGACCGAGCCGCGAAGCCCTCGTCCCCAGCCCCGTCATGCGGGCCATGGCCGAGGGCATGACCGCCCGCGTCGAGGAACTCACCCGCATCCCCGCCGACGTCCAGGACACGCTCATCACCGTCCTGTCCGAGAAGACGCTCCCGATACCGGAGCTGGGCCAAGAGGTGCAGGCCGTTCGCGGGTTCAACCTCATCGCCACCGCCAACGACCGCGACCGCGGGGTCAACGAGCTGTCCAGCGCGCTGCGCCGGCGCTTCAACACCGTGGTCCTGCCGCTGCCCGCCACCGCCGACGCCGAGGTCGACATCGTCGCCCGCCGCGTCGACCAGATGGGCCGCTCGCTCGACCTGCCCGCCGCACCCGAGGGCCTGGAGGAGATCCGTCGGGTCGTCACCGTCTTCCGCGAGCTGCGCGACGGGGTCACCGGCGACGGCCGGACGAAGGTGAAGTCGCCCAGCGGGACCCTGTCCACGGCCGAGGCCATCTCCGTCGTCACCGGCGGGCTCGCGCTCGCCGCGCACTTCGGGGACGGCGTCCTGCGCCCCTCCGACGTGGCCGCCGGGATCATGGGCGCCGTCATCCGCGACCCGGCCGCCGACCGGGTCGTATGGCAGGAGTACCTGGAGGCCGTGGTCCGCGAGCGGGACGGCTGGAAGGACTTCTACCGCGCCTGCCGGGAGGTCTCGGCATGAGCCCGGCCGCCAAAGGGCCGCTGCTGCTGGGCGTGCGCCACCACGGGCCGGGCTCCGCGCGGGCGGTGCGGGCCGCCCTGGACGCGGCGCAGCCCCGGGCCGTGCTGATCGAGGGCCCGCCCGAGGGGGACGCTCTGCTGCCGCTGGCGGCCGAGCCCGGGATGCGTCCGCCCGTCGCCCTGCTCGCGCACGCCGCCGACGATCCGGGCCGGGCCGCGTTCTGGCCGCTGGCCGGGTTCTCCCCGGAGTGGGTCGCCATCCGCTGGGCGCAGGCGCGGGACGTGCCGGTGCGCTTCATCGACCTGCCGGCCGCGCACTCCCTCGCCGCGCCGGCGCCCGAGGGGGAGACGGGCGCCGGCGACGGGGAGGGGGCCGGCGACGTCCGGCTGGACCCGCTCGGGGTGTTGGCCGAGGCCGCCGGGTACGACGACCCCGAACGTTGGTGGGAGGACGTCGTCGAGCACCGCGGCAGCGGCGCCGCGGGCGATCCGCTCGCCGCCTTCGAGGCCCTCGCGGAGGCCATGGGGGCCCTGCGCGAGGCGTACGGGGACGGCGGCCACCCGCGTGATCCGGTCCGCGAGGCCCACATGCGGCAGCGGATGCGGGCCGCCCGGCGGGAGTTCGGCGACGACTACGCCGTGGTCTGCGGGGCCTGGCACGTCCCGGCGCTGGCCGCCAAGGCGACGGCGAGCGCCGACAAGGCGCTGCTTACCGGCCTGCCCAAGGTCAAGGTGGAGACCACCTGGGTGCCCTGGACCCACCGCAGGCTCGCGCGGGCCGGCGGGTACGGGGCGGGCATCACCTCGCCCGGCTGGTACGCCCACCTGTTCGCGGCCCGCGACCGACCCGTCGAGCGGTGGCTGACCAAGGTCGCCGGTCTGCTGCGCGAGGAGGACTTCCAGGTTTCCTCCGCCCACGTCATCGAGGCGGTCCGGCTGGCCTCGACCCTGGCCGCGGTGCGCGGCCGGCCGCTGCCGGGGCTCACCGAGACCCTGGAGGCGGTCCGGGCCGTCATGTGCGACGGCTCCGACGTGCCGCTCGCGCTGATCGAGGACCGGCTCGTCGTCGGGGACGTCCTCGGCGAGGTCCCGGACGAGGCACCCGTCGTACCGCTCCAGCGGGACCTCACCCGCAGTCTGCGCTCGCTGCGGCTCAAGGCGGAGGCGCAGGAGCGCGAGCTGGAACTGGACCTGCGCAAGGACACCGACACGGCCAAGTCCCTGCTGCTGCACCGGCTGAGGCTGCTCGGGATCGACTGGGGCGTGCCCGTCGCCTCCCGGGGCAGCACCGGGACCTTCCGGGAGACCTGGCGGCTGCGCTGGGAGCCGGAGCTGTCGGTCCGGGTCGCCGAGGCCGGGATCTGGGGCACCACCGTCCTGGGGGCGGCCACCGCCAGGGCCGAGGCCGACGCGGCCGGGGCCGATGACCTGGGGGCCGTCACGGCGCTCGCCGAACGGTGCCTGCTGGCCGGGCTGTCGCAGGCGCTGCCGGCCGTGCTGCGGGCGCTCGCCGACCGGGCGGCGCTCGACACCGATGTGGCGGGCCTGGCCAAGGCGCTGCCGGCGCTGGCCCGTTCGCTTCGGTACGGGGACGTCCGGGGGACGGACGCGGCGGCGCTCGGCGCGGTCGCCGCCGGGCTCGCCGAGCGGATCTGCGTGGCGCTGCCGCCCGCGTGCGCGGCCGGACTGGACGCCGACGGGGCGGCCGAACTGCGCACCCATGTGGACGGCGTGCACGGGGCGCTGGCCCTGCTGGCGGACGCCCGGGAGGCCGGCGGGCTGCGCGAGCGCTGGTCGGCGGTCCTGCGGGCGCTGGCCGAGCGGGACAGCGTGCCCGGGTTGATCCGCGGCCGGGCCGCGCGGCTGCTGCTGGACGACGGCCGGCTCCCGCCCGAGGAGACGGCCCGACTGATGGGCCTCGCCCTGTCCCCGGCGTCCGCGCCGGCCGACGCGGCGGGCTGGATCGAGGGGTTCGCCGGCGGGAGCGCGGGCGGCGGCACGCTGCTGGTCCACGACGAGCGGCTGCTGGGCCTGATCGACGCCTGGTTGGTGTCGGTGCCGGAGGGCGCCTTCATCGACGTACTGCCGCTGCTGCGGCGGACGTTCGGGGGGTACGAACCGGGGGTGAAGCGGGCCTTGGGCGAACTGGTCCGGCGCGGACCCGGGGGGCGGGCCGCGGCCGCTGCGCCGGGCGGCGCCCGGGCGGGTTTCGCCGCCGAACCGGACCCGGTCCGGGCGGACGCGGCGGAAGGGCTGGTCCGGCTGCTGCTGTCCGCGGCGCCGGCCTAGTGCTGTGGCCGGAAGGGTTTGCCGGGTCGCGGTGTTCGGTGCGGTGCGTCGCGAGGCGGAGGGCCGCGGCTCGTACTGGACGTACTTCCGTGGTCCGACAACGCGGCGAGGTGCCGTGCCGGGCGCCGCGACCCGGTGGACCTTTCCGGTCCCAGCACCGGGTGGCCCGTACGCCTGTGGAGGCGGAGTACGGAACGCGTGGGAAACGACTGGAGGGGACGGGGACATGAGGGCAGCGCAGAACCCGGCGGAGAGCGCCGCGGGCGGGGACACCGGCGGCGACGCGGAGCGGCTGCGGCGGTGGCGGCTGGTGCTCGGCGGCGGCGAGGCCGACGGCACCGGCCGCACGCTGACCGGGCGGGACGCGGCGATGGACGCCGCACTGGGCGCGCTGTACGGCGGCGCGCGCGCCGGCGGCTCCCGCCGGGCCTCGGGGGAGCGGTCGGCCGGACTGGGCGGCAGCGCGCCGAACGTGGCGCGCTGGCTCGGGGACATCCGTACGTACTTCCCGGCCTCGGTGGTGCAGGTCATGCAGCGGGACGCGATCGAGCGGCTCGGGCTGGCCTCGCTGCTGCTGGAGCCGGAGATGCTGGAGGCCGTCGAGCCGGACGTCCACCTCGTCGGCACCCTGCTCTCGCTCAACAAGGCCATGCCGGACACCACGAAGGAGACGGCCCGGGCCGTCGTCCGCAAGGTGGTGGAGCAGCTGGAGAAGCGGCTGGCGACCCGTACCCGGGCCACGCTCACGGGCGCCCTGGACCGGTCCGCGCGGATCAACCGGCCCCGGCACCACGACATCGACTGGAACCGGACGATCCGGGCCAACCTCAAGAACTACCTGCCCGAGTACCGCACGGTCGTCCCAGAGCGGCTCATCGGTTACGGCCGGGCCTCGCAGTCGGTGAAGAAGGAGGTCATCCTCTGCATCGACCAGTCGGGCTCGATGGCGGCGTCCGTCGTCCACGCCTCCGTCTTCGGCGCGGTCCTCGCCTCCATGCGCTCGATCGCGACCCGACTGGTCGTCTTCGACACGGCGGTCGTCGACCTGACCGACCAGCTCGACGACCCCGTCGACGTCCTCTTCGGTACGCAGTTGGGCGGCGGCACCGACATCAACCGGGCGCTGGCCTACTGCCAGTCGAAGATCACCCGGCCCGCCGACACGGTGGTCGTCCTGATCAGTGACCTCTACGAGGGCGGCATACGCGACGAGATGCTCAAGCGGGTCGCCGCGATGAAGGGCGCCGGGGTGGAGTTCGTGACCCTGCTCGCGCTCTCCGACGAAGGCGCCCCCGCCTACGATCGCGAACACGCGGCGGCCCTCGCCGCCCTCGGGACGCCCGCGTTCGCCTGCACCCCCGATCTGTTCCCGGACGTGATGGCGGCGGCGCTGGAGAAGCGCCCCCTGCCGGTCCCCTGACGGGGGTCGTGCGCGGGCGCGCACCGTGCGGTCGTAAATCGGCAGATCACACGAACACGCAGTTCAACCGTCAGGGGATCTGTGACAGGTATCACCGCTCAGGTGTGATCTGCGATTTAGGGACCCACGGCCCACGGGGATAACCTGCGGGACGGACATGCCGCGTCCACGGTCACCGTGTGCGCCTTCCTTGTGACAGCGCCGTCACGTTGCCCTCCGCGGCACGCCCACGCAGATAGCAGACAACCGCGAATCACTGCGAATCTTTGAAGACAAGGGACGGACGCGCGTGGACCTGTTCGAGTACCAGGCGAGGGACCTCTTCGCCAAGCACGGTGTACCGGTGCTGGCCGGTGAAGTCATCGACACGCCTGAGGCGGCTCGCGAGGCCACCGAGAAGCTGGGCGGCAAGTCGGTAGTCAAGGCGCAGGTGAAGGTCGGCGGCCGCGGCAAGGCCGGCGGCGTCAAGCTGGCCGCCACCCCGGACGAGGCCGTCGCCCGTGCGACGGACATCCTGGGCATGGACATCAAGGGCCACACGGTCCACAAGGTGATGATCGCCGAGACCGCTCCCGAGATCCTCGAGGAGTACTACGTCTCGTACCTCCTCGACCGCACCAACCGCACCTTCCTGGCCATGGCCTCGGTGCAGGGCGGCATGGACATCGAGGAGGTCGCGGAGAAGACCCCCGAGGCCCTCGCGAAGGTCCCGGTCAACGCCAACGAGGGCGTCACGATCGAGAAGGCCCGCGAGATCGTCGGGCTGGCGAAGTTCCCGGCCGAGGTCGCCGAGAAGGTCGCCGAGGTCCTCGTGACCCTGTGGGCGACCTTCATCGCCGAGGACGCGCTCCTCGTCGAGGTCAACCCGCTCGCGAAGGTCGCCAACGGCGACATCATCGCGCTCGACGGCAAGGTCTCGCTCGACGAGAACGCCGAGTTCCGCCAGCCGGGCCACGTGGAGTTCGTGGACCACGCGGCCGCGAACCCGCTGGAGGCCGCCGCCAAGGCGAAGAACCTCAACTACGTCAAGCTCGACGGTGAGGTCGGCATCATCGGCAACGGCGCGGGTCTCGTCATGAGCACCCTCGACGTCGTCGCCTACGCCGGCGAGGCCTACCAGTCGGTGAACGGTGGCGGCGTCAAGCCGGCCAACTTCCTCGACATCGGTGGTGGCGCCTCCGCCGCCGTCATGGCGAACGGCCTGGAGATCATCCTCGGCGACCCGGACGTCAAGTCCGTCTTCGTCAACGTCTTCGGTGGCATCACCGCGTGCGACGAGGTCGCCAACGGCATCGTCCAGGCGCTGCAGCTGCTCGAGGACAAGGGCGAGGCGGTCACCAAGCCGCTGGTCGTCCGTCTCGACGGCAACAACGCCGAGCTGGGTCGCAAGATCCTGTCGGACGCCAACCACCCGCTGGTTCAGCGCGTGGACACCATGGACGGCGCGGCCGACAAGGCCGCCGAGCTCGCGGCTGCGAAGTAAGGGCAGAGGTCAAAGACTCACATGGCTATCTTCCTCAACAAGGACAGCAAGGTCATCGTCCAGGGCATGACCGGTGCCACGGGCATGAAGCACACCAAGCTGATGCTGGCTGACGGCACCAACATCGTCGGCGGCGTGAACCCGCGCAAGGCCGGCACCACCGTCGACTTCGACGGCACCGAGGTCCCGGTCTTCGGTTCCGTCGCCGAGGCGATCGAGAAGACGGGCGCCAACGTCTCCGTCCTCTTCGTCCCGCCGGCCTTCGCCAAGGCCGCCGTCGTCGAGGCCATCGACGCCGAGATCCCGCTGGCCGTCGTCATCACCGAGGGCATCGCGGTGCACGACTCCGCCGCCTTCTGGGCGTACGCGACCGCCAAGGGCAACAAGACCCGCATCATCGGCCCGAACTGCCCGGGTCTGATCACCCCCGGCCAGTCCAACGCCGGCATCATCCCGGGCGACATCACCAAGCCCGGCAAGATCGGTCTCGTGTCCAAGTCGGGCACGCTGACCTACCAGATGATGTACGAGCTGCGCGACATCGGCTTCACCTCCGCCGTCGGCATCGGTGGCGACCCGGTCATCGGCACCACGCACATCGACGCCCTGGAGGCCTTCGAGGCCGACCCGGACACCGAGCTGATCGTCATGATCGGTGAGATCGGCGGCGACGCCGAGGAGCGTGCGGCGGACTTCATCGCGAAGAACGTCACCAAGCCGGTCGTCGGTTACGTCGCGGGCTTCACCGCCCCCGAGGGCAAGACCATGGGCCACGCCGGCGCCATCGTCTCGGGTTCTTCCGGCACCGCACAGGCCAAGAAGGAAGCCCTCGAAGCCGCGGGCGTCAAGGTCGGCAAGACGCCGACCGAGACCGCGAAGCTGGCGCGCGAGATCCTCAACGCCGCGAAGTAGGCGGTCGCCGCCCGCACGTCGCGCACGCGAGTGCGCGGACGCGCGGAGCGAGCACGGGCGTGGGGGCGGCCGCGCGCGGGGGGGGGCCGCGCGGGCCGGCTGGGGCCGCGTCGTGCGGCAGCGCTGGGAGGGGAATCA